>JAEWMH010000168.1 GCA_023393235.1 Bacillota bacterium
CCCTGAGTCCGTTACATTGGTAAATGACCGTTTTTGCGCGGAATAACGGCTCCTGTGTCCGTTGGCTCCCTGCTCCTTCCCACAAACCAAAAAACCGGACGCATCATACGCCCGGTCTACAGGAATACCGCCCAAACTAACATGGCGCCTTAGCTGGCTTATCGCCTCAGCTGACTTATCGCCTCGAACTAACCTGCCATACTCAAACTGGCCTGCCGTTCTGCTCAGCTATCTCCGCACCTTTTCTACAGTTGACCATTTACGCCATTAACTGCTCCCAAGCCTCGTAATGCTCTTGCAGCTTCTGGCGTTTGGCGTCCAGTTCGGTGTTGATGCCTTGGACGGCAATATAGTCGTTGTAGACCTCAGGGAGGGTCAGCTGCTCCTCCAGCCCCGCAATGTCCTGCTCCAGCTGGCTGATCTCCTGCTCCAGCTGCTCCAGCCGGCGCTGACGGCTGCGCTCCTCGCGTGCGGCCTGTTTGTTGGCTTCATAGCTGCTATTAGCCGGCTCAGCCCCATTCTTTGTGTTCATTCCATTAGAGGAAACCGGGTTCCGGATGGAGCCTGCACCGGTGGCGCCGCTTCCGCTTTCCGTGCGGGAAGCCGTTTTAGATGAATTGTCAGCCGCCTCCGCCCGGGCTTCCTCCAGCTCTAGCTTCTTTTCGATAAAATCGTCATAATTCCCCAGATAGGCGGTAATGCCGTCCTTGTCCAGCTCCAGCACCCGGTCCGCCATTTTGTTCAGGAAATACCGGTCATGGGAGATAAACAGCAGGGTGCCTTCGTAATCCATCAACGCGGCCTCCAGCACTTCCTTGCTGAACAAGTCCAGATGGTTGGTGGGTTCGTCCAGAATCAGCATATTGGCATTCTGGAGCATCAGCTTCGCCAGGGATACCCTGGCTTTTTCCCCGCCGCTTAAAGAAGAGACCCGCTTGAACACATCCTCGCCGCTGAACAGGAAGTTCCCCAGAACCGTTCGTACCCGGGCCTCCTCCAGATGGGGGTACTCATTCCAAACCTCATCCAGTACCGTGTTGACTCCGTTCAAATGGGACTGCTCCTGGTCATAATACCCGATCTGGACCCGGGTTCCCCAGTAGAAGGTCCCTCTCCATGGTTTGAGCTGCTCTGTCAGCACCTTGAACAGGCTGGATTTGCCAATGCCGTTGGGTCCGATCAGCGCAGCCGTATCGCCGCGGGACAGCTGGAAGCTGGCATGCTGGAACAGCGGTGTCTGGCCGTCGTAGCTCACTGCCAAATCGGAAGCATTCAACACATCCCGTCCGGAGGAATAAGCCGGTTCAAAGGAGAAGGCCGCTTTTTTCAGCTCACCCTGGGGTTTGTCGAGGCGGTCCATTTTCTCCAGTGCCTTGCGGCGGCTTTGGGCCCGTTTGGTGGTGGTGGCGCGGACGATATTCTTCTGGATAAAATCCTCCATCCGGGCGATTTCTTCCTGCTGCTTGTTGAATTGCTTCAGCCGGATTTCGTATTCTGCTGCCTTCAGCTCCACGAAGCGGCTGTAATTGCCGGTATACCGGACGGATTGATGGCGTTCGATTTCGTAAATGACGGTAACCAGAGCATCCAGGAAATACCGGTCATGGGATACCACAAGTATGGCGCCGGGATAGGAGCGCAGATACCCCTCCAGCCAGGTCAGGGTGGCGATGTCCAGATGGTTGGTAGGTTCGTCCAGCATCAGCACATCCGGCTCCTGAAGCAGCATTTTGGCCAGGGCCAGACGGGTGCGTTGGCCGCCGCTCAGAGTGGAGATCAGCGTATCCGGGGCAAAATCCCCAAAGCCCATCCCCGACAGCACACTGCGCATACGGGATTCCATGCTGTAGCCGCCCTTTTCCTTAAACTGCTCGGACTTGGCGGCATATTGATGGAGCAGGGCTTCATACGCTTTTTCGTTCTCATGAAGCTTCGGGTCAGCCATGGCCTCTTCCATTTCACGAAGCTCCCGCTCGGTTTGGAGAAGAGGGGCAAACACGTCCAGCATTTCCGCCCGGATGCTCCGTTCGCTTTGCAGGCCGCTGTTTTGTGCCAGGTAACCGACACGAATATCCTTGTTTTTGAAGATTTCGCCGCTGTCATGCGACATTTCCCCGGAAATAATTTGCAGTAGCGTGGATTTTCCCGCCCCGTTGACACCAACCAGGCCGATTCGTTCTCTGTCCTGCACCTGTACATTTATATTCGACAGCACGGTTCGGGTGCCGTAGCTCTTGCTGATGTTTGAGGCCTGAAGCAAAATGGCCATGGTCCTTCGTCCCTCCGTATTTCCCACTTGAAATAATTGCTTGTGTACATCCATATAAGCGCAAATCGGCGCTGACGACGCCTGTTTTGCGCTATTTGTATACTAGTGTAACATATCCGCATGCCTTTTCTCACCCCACGAAATATTTATAGCCAAAAAGTCCAGCCCCCTAAATGATCACGCTGGATTTTTTTGTGAACCGCGCATTGGCTCTGCCATTTGTAGGGAATGATTTTATGGGATGGCTGGCGGCTGATCAATTTTATTGAAGATGTTTTGCCGGGGGGGATTGTTTTTCGCGGTCTGGAATAATATGCTACAATAGAACTAACCTAACAGAACGGATTTTCCCAACTGAAACCGTCGGCTTAAAGGAGTGTGCATCAGGCATGTCCCAATGGAAAAAAGAGCTCCGCCGCACTGTGCTGGACAAGCGGGAACGGCTGGGAGCGGAGGAGAGAAGGCTGAAATCCGCCGCTATCTGCAGCAGGATTGTGGACATGCTGGAACGCCAGGGCACTCTCCGGGGCCAAAGCCGGTTGTTAACCTTTATGCCCTTCGGCCATGAGGTGGATATCCATCCCGTAGCGGAACACTGCTGGGAGGCGGGCGGTTCCGTAATCGTGCCGAAGACGGTTCCGGCGGAGAAGCGGCTGGAGCTGTTCAACGTCCACAGCCTGGAGGAGCTGACTCCGGGGTTATGGGGGATTCTTGAGCCGGATGCGGCAAAAGGGGCGGTTCCGGCTGACCCGGCGCAGCTGGCTGCTGTTCTGGTGCCGGGAGTGGCGTTTGACCGTAACGGGGGTAGGGTAGGTTATGGAGGCGGATATTATGACCGGCTTCTGGCCGGGTTTGAAGAGCTGGGCATCCGTCCGATTACCATTGCCCCGGCTTTTGAGATGCAGCTGTGTGAGGGTCTTGAATTGGAGGCCCATGATATAAAGGTGGATGCGGTGGTAACCGAAGCAGGCTGGTATGTAAGGGAAGGGGATGGAGAAGGTGTCGGAGCATTCCGGGGAATTCAGTCATTTTAATGAACAGGGAAGAGCGCGGATGGTGGATGTGACGGATAAGGCGGTAACCGAGCGCAGTGCCGTAGCCGAAACGGCGGTGCTGATGCGTCCCGACACACACCTGCAGATCAAAAACGGCGGGATCGCCAAAGGGGATGTGCGGGCTGTCGCTCAAATCGCAGGCATCATGGCGGCCAAAAAGACCTCCGATTGGATTCCCATGTGCCACCCCTTGCCGCTGACGGGAGTGGACATCCGCTTTTCCGATAACGACCGGGATACGCTATATATAGAAGCAACTGTGAAGACCACCGGCAAAACCGGCGTGGAGATGGAGGCGTTGACCGCCGTTTCCGCTGCGGCGCTGACGGTGTACGATATGTGCAAGGCGCTGGACAAGGATATGGAGCTTGGGCCGACACGTTTGTTGGCCAAACATGGAGGCAAAAGCGGCCCGTATACGAGGCCCGGCCAATCCGCATTCCAAGAAGAGGGAGGGAACCGCTAATGGGATTTCGAGTAGGCATACTGGCCGCCAGCGACCGCGGCGCACGTAAGGAACGGGAGCATACCAGCGCTCAGGTCATCCGCGAGCTGGTAGAAGAAGAGCTGATGGGCGCAATTGTAGAGTTCCGGATTGTTCCGGACGAGAAGCAGGAAATTATGGCGGCCCTCATTGAAATGACGGATTATTATGAAGCGAATCTGGTGATCACCACCGGAGGGATCGGATTGAAGCCCCGGGACGTGACGCCGGAAGCGACGCTGGAGGTGGTGGAGCGACTTGCACCGGGTTTTGCGGAAGCCATCCGCAGTGCGATGATCGCGGCGAATTTGCCGGAGGCGCTGTGTATGAGAGGGATTTCCGGTCTGCGGGGACAGTCGCTGATCCTGAACCTGCCCGCTGACCCCAAGGGGGTCCATGAAAGCATGAAGGCGGTAATGGGTTATCTTCCGACAGCCTTGAACCAGTTGGAAGGACGGGAGAGCGGAGACGAGGGGGAGGGGGCTTGATTTTATTTCGCCCATCCTGCCCGTTGATGGTCCGGCAATAACGCGGTACAATGGTACTGCCGGCGGAATAATAAAACGCTTGCATACGATTCATAAAAGGGGAGATGGCCTCATGTTTAGTGGAATTGGCGCAACGGGCATCATATTGATTATTTTGGTTGCCTTGCTATTGTTCGGGCCCAACAAGCTTCCGGAGCTGGGCAGGGCGTTCGGCCGCACGCTTCGTGAATTCAAGGAAGGCGCCAGAGACATCATGGACGAGGAACCCAAACCCCGCAAGGAAATCCGTACCGAGGAGATTCATGTCCAGCCGTCCGCCAAATCCGATGCCGCCCAAAGCTCTACGAAGCTGCAGGATTAAGTAGGCTTCCCGGACAGACAGACTCGACGGATCGGCAGGTGGTGATATGCAAGAGATGAAGGAAGAGGACAAGGACATGTCCCTGGTGGAGCATATCACAGAGCTGCGCAAACGGGTTATCCTGGTGCTGGCGGTTTTTGTGGTCTCCATGATCGGGGGGCTGTTTGCCTCCTCGTATGTCATTGATTTTATCAAAAGTGTGGAGCCGGCCAAATCCATGGCCTGGCATGCCATATCCCTCTGGGATGGCATCCGTATCTATATGCAGTTTGCTGTTGGCATTTCCCTGGTGGTGGCGCTGCCGTTCACCTTGTACCAGGTGTGGGCGTTTGTGAAGCCGGGGCTGAAGGAGCATGAGCAGAAGGCGGCGCTCCGGTTTATCCCCTTTTCTGTGGTGCTGTGGGTGGTGGGTCTGGCCTTCGCCTACGGCGTTGTGTTCCAGATGGCGGTTTATTTCACCACCAAGGTGAACCGGGGGCTGGGTTTGACGGAGATATACGGGGTCAGCCAATATTTTAGCTTTATGTTTAATATTCTGATTCCGGTGTCGCTGCTTTTCGAGCTGCCGGTGGTGGTCATGTTCCTCACCCAGCTGCGGATTTTGAATCCCCGGATGATGAAGAAGCTGCGGCGCTTCGCGTATCTGGTGCTGGTGATTGTGGCAACGGCGATTACACCGCCGGATTTTATTTCGGACTTTCTGGTGGCGGTTCCGCTGATTCTGCTCTATGAGTTCAGTGTGCTGCTGTCCGCCAGGGTGTACCGCAAGCAGCTGGACAAGGACAAGGCGTGGGAAGAGGAATTCTACGGCAAGAAGCAGGAGCATCCCGTGTAGCCGCAGGCTAACAGGAGCCGTGTTTGTATGGCAACCGTGAGCAGGTATACACCGCATTCAGGCGGGAGAGGTGCCTCCTCCAATAGAAACCGTGGTCCGGGAGGGCGGCGGTTTTTTGCTGTTTATAGAGCACTGCGTGAGGGCCGGAGTTGGCAGGAGGCAGAGGTGTATATGAAAAACCGAGTACACCGGTGCGCTCCATAAACTCCGCCCGTCCACTTCCCTCCGTTACAGCCCGTGGCCCTTCTTGCGGTCCTCCGTGGAGCGCCCTTGCGGAATATTTTCCCCCCCGGTGGATAGAATGAGGAAAGTGCCTGGGGAGTTGAAGATTTTTTGGCCCAAAAGACTTGCAAATTGTTCCCAAACTGATTAATATAAGAATTGTTGTTAGCACTATGTTGGTTCGAGTGCTAACAGAGCGCAACAGCGCAACCTTACACCCAACTAAACCATTATTCAAGGAGGCATTTGATCCATGATCAAACCGTTAGGCGACCGCGTAGTACTTGAAGCCATTGCGAAGGAGGAAACCACGGCGAGCGGCATCGTTCTTCCCGATACTGCCAAGGAAAAGCCGCAAGAGGGCAAAATTGTTGCTGTAGGCAGCGGACACCTGAAGGATGGACAGCGCGTAGCTTTGGAGGTTAAGGAAGGCGACCGTGTTCTTTTCTCCAAATATGCCGGTACTGAAGTGAAGTATCAAGGCAGAGACCTGTTGATCATGCGTGAAAGCGACATCCTGGCCGTACTGGGCGAATAAGCTTCTTAAAGCGCTGCCGACCGGCAGGCTTGGCCAAACATAAATAGCACGACCAAATTATACTTATTCGGGAGGTTTCCATAACATGGCAAGAGACATTAAGTTCAGTGAAGACGCCCGCCGCTCCATGCTTCGCGGTGTGGATGCTTTGGCGAATGCAGTGAAGGTTACTCTCGGTCCCAAGGGCCGCAACGTGGTGCTGGAGAAGAAATTCGGCAGCCCGCTGATCACCAATGACGGTGTAACCATCGCTAAGGAAATCGAACTGGAAGACCCGTTCGAAAACATGGGCGCCCAACTGGTTAAGGAAGTGGCTACCAAGACTAACGATGTTGCAGGCGACGGCACCACTACTGCAACCGTTCTGGCTCAAGCCATGATCCGCGAAGGATTGAAGAACGTAACTGCAGGCGCCAACCCGATGGTGATCCGCAAGGGTATCGAGAAGGCTGTGAAGGCTGCTGTTGAAGAGCTGCAAAAGATCTCCAAGCCCATCGAAGGCAAACAATCCATCGCACAAGTTGCGTCCATCTCCGCTGCTGACGAAGAGCTGGGCCAACTGATCGCTGAAGCTATGGAGAAGGTTGGCAACGACGGCGTGGTTACCGTTGAAGAGTCCAAGGGCTTCGTGACCGAGCTGGAAGTTGTAGAAGGTATGCAATTCGACCGCGGCTATGTGTCCGCTTATATGGTTACCGACAGCGACAAGATGGAAGCTGTTCTGGATAACCCGTATATCCTTATCACCGACAAGAAGATCACCAACATCCAGGAAATCCTGCCTGTTCTCGAGAAAATCGTGCAACAAGGCAAGCCTCTCCTGATCATCGCTGAGGATGTTGAAGGCGAAGCAATGGCTACCCTGGTTCTGAACAAACTGCGCGGCACCTTCACTTGCGTGGCTGTTAAGGCTCCTGGCTTCGGCGACCGCCGCAAGGCTATGCTGGGCGACATCGCTGCTTTGACCGGCGCTCAAGTGATCACAGAAGAGCTGGGCCTGGAACTGAAGTCCGCTACTGTGGCTCAACTGGGCTCCGCCCGTCAAGTGCGTGTAACCAAGGAAAACACCATCATCGTGGACGGCAGTGGCGACAAGAAGGACATCGGCCAACGTGTAAGCCAAATCCGTGCCCAACTGGAAGAAACCACTTCCGACTTCGACCGCGAGAAGCTGCAAGAGCGTCTGGCTAAGCTGTCCGGCGGCGTAGCGGTTATCAAGGTTGGCGCTGCTACCGAAACCGAGCTGAAGGAACGCAAGCTGCGCATTGAAGATGCCCTGAACTCCACCCGTGCGGCTGTGGAAGAAGGCATCGTATCCGGCGGCGGTACTGCTCTGGTGAACGTATATGCTGCTGTTGCTGCTGTAGTTGCAGAAGGCGACGAAAAGACCGGCGTAAACATCGTGCTGCGTGCTCTGGAAGAGCCGATCCGCATCATCGCTACCAACGCAGGCCAAGAAGGCTCCGTTATCGTTGAGCGTCTGAAGAAAGAGGAAATCGGCACTGGCTACAACGCTGCTACCGACGAGTGGGTGAACATGTTCCAAGCCGGTATCGTTGACCCGGCCAAGGTAACCCGTTCCGCCCTGCAAAACGCTGCTTCCGTTGCAGCGATGTTCTTGACTACCGAAGCTGTTGTAGCCGAGAAGCCGGAAGACAAAAAAGCAGGCATGGCTGAAATGAACGCTATGGCAGGCGGCGGCATGGGCGGTATGGGCGGATTCTAATCCACCCCTGCTCCATCCCTATAAGAAAATGAAGGAAGAGACCCTCCGGGGTCTCTTTTTTGGCGCATAAGGCGATATAATCCATATTAAAAAGGAGCGGATGGACATGATCGATTTCCGGGTGGAACGGATTGGAACGAAGGAGGAAACGGAGCAGTTTTTGGCGCTGCTGCGGGAGATAGCCCTGTGGCTGGAGGAGATCGGACAGCCCATGTGGAGTCTGGAGGGCCTTAAGAAGGAGCGGTTCCTTGCCGAAAATGGGGACGCCGAGCTGTATCTTGTTTTTTGCGGAGAGGAGCCGGCAGGGGCTTTTATGCTGAAGACCCATAATGAGTTCTGGTGGCCAGAGTCCCGGGAGGGTGAGGATGTGTTCCTGAAAAAGCTGGGGGTGAGCCGGGCCTATGCCGGAACAGGGCTGTCCGGGCAGATTTTGGAATGGGTAAAGCGGGAGGCGGGGCACCGGGGGCTGAGGCATGTGCGTATTGAATTTTATGCCGACAGGGAGCATCTGATCAGGCTGTACCGGAATAACGGCTTCGAGGAGGTCCGCCGCAGAGTGATGCCCGACGGTATCGAAATCGCCCTGTGCCAATACGCAACGGGACACATGGGGGAAGCGCTTTGAGCAGCCGGGAGCAGGCATTTTTGGCGGGGATCGAATATCTGATGGAGGGGAATCCGCGGCAGCGGGAGGTTTACCAGGTGCTTCGCAGGCTTGGCGTGATGGAGGTTCTGGCCCCGTACCGGCCTGCGCTAGTGGGGACTATTCCCCTGGATGTGGATATACCGGGAAGCGATTTGGATGTGGTTTGCCATGTGAAGGAGGGAGAACGGGAAACCTTTGGAGCTTTGCTGCAAGATACCTACGGGAGCTCCGGCGATTTCGAGTATGCCGCCAGAGAAGTGGACGGGCTGCTCCGGCAGGTAGGGCGGTTCCGGTATGAGGGCTGGGCGGTGGAGATTTTCGGCCAGGTGCTGCCTGTGGAGGAGCAGAACGGGTACCGGCATATGGTGGTGGAGCACCGTTTGTTGGGGCTGTTGGGTGACCGGGGGCGGGAAGCTATCCGCAGGCTGAAACTCCAAAGGTTTAAAACAGAGCCCGCTTTCGCACAGCTGCTGCGGCTGAAGGGCGATCCGTACAGGACGCTTCTGGATATGTATCATTGGTCCCCTGAACAGCTGGCGGCATTGGCCGAACAAGTGATGGAATAAGATATGGGTTTTTCTAAAATATGTAACCAACACCCGAACGAATGTGCTATAATGACAGACAATTATGCATGGTTTGTAAAGGAGTGGACGGAGTGGAAAGGCTGATTGCCTTTTTGCAGGAGAGGGAAGCGGACTTTGAGATTATCCGGCATGAACGTTCGTTTCATACAGCCCGCGAGGGTGCGGAGGCATTAGGGATTGAACTGGGTCAAACTGCTCCTTCCCTGATTGTCAGGACAGAGAAGGGCTTCTTTGCAGTTCTGCTGTCCGGATCAGGAGGTCGTTTGGATATGAAACGGCTGAGGCCAATCCTGGATGTGCAGCAGGTGAAGCTTGCCTCTCCCCAAGAGGTGGAGGAGCTGACCGGCTCCAAACCGGGGAATGTGGGGGTAATTCAGCCGGACTTACCCACTGTAGTGGATAAACGGCTGCTCTGTTTTCCTTATATTTTCGGAGGGACGGGGACACCGGATACCACCTTGAAAATCCGGCCGGAGGATGCAGTACGGCTAAACCGGATTGCCGGTTATTTAGAGGAGGAGGGACTGGATTGAAGGAAAGGTTCAGGCTGATCCCGGCGGTGCATTTGTTTTTTCTCCGGGAGGAGAAGATTCTGCTGCTGCGGCGCTTCAATACCGGTTATGAGGACGGCAAATACAGTGTGGTGGCAGGACATCTGGATGGCGGCGAGGAGGTTTGGCAGGCAGCGGCCAGAGAGGCTTTTGAGGAGGCGGGTGTGATCATCCGCCAAGGGGATGTGGAGACGGTGGGGGTGATGCACCGGCTGTCCAATGATGAGCGGGTGGATTTTTTTGTCCTTGTGAAGGCGTGGGAGGGAGAGCTTGTGAACCGGGAGCCGGATAAATGCGATGAGTTAGCCTGGTACCCGCTGGATCAGCTTCCTGCCCATATGATTCCGTATGTGGCGCGGGCTATCGGCAATTACCGTACAGGCCGGTGGTTTGACAGCTTCGGCTGGGAGCTGGCTGCCGTAGAAGCTGGAAGCAGAGGTATGTTAAACGAAGTATAAAGGAGTGAACGCTATGGAATGCGCGACCAAGCTGAAGCTGGACGGGGCGGCGCTGGGGCTGCTGGTTCGTGAGACCTTCGGCGCTGATCCGGTGGAGACGGAGGAGCTGTCCGACGGCTGGGCGAATACGGCATACCGGATCCGGCTGCAGGACGGGAGACAGGTGGTGCTGAAGCTGGCCCCTCTGCCTGACGTGAAGCAAATGCGGTACGAAGTGAAGCTGATGCAGACGGAGGTGGACATGCTTAAGCGGCTGGAAGGGGTGCTGCCCGTGCCCCGTGTGTACGTGTATGATCACAGCCGCAGGCTGGTGGCGTCGGACTATTTTGTTATGGAGCATCTGGATGGCACTCCGTACAACAAGCTGAAGCCGTCTCTGAGCCCGGAGGAGCGGGATGCCGTAGAGCAGGAGCTGGGGCAATATAACCGGGTTCTGAATGCAATATGCGGTGACCGGTTCGGGCCGTATGTGTCTCCGGCCGCTGCAGGAGCGGGCTGGTTTGAGGTGTTTTATGGAATGATGAGAGATGTTCTCGAGGACGGCAAGGATATGGATGTGGATATGCCTGCACCGGATGAGGAAATCTTGGCGCTGGTGGAGCGCGGCCGGCAGGCGCTGGAGGAAGTGAAGGAGCCCCGGCTGGTGCATTGGGATTTGTGGGACGGGAATGTTTTTGTCCGGGAGGGCAGGATTACCGGGCTGATTGACTTTGAGCGGGCGTTATGGGGGGACCCCCTTCTGGAGGCATACTTCCGCAGCGGGACCTTGTCGGAAGCATTCCGACGGGGGTATGGGCTGGAGGCGCCGTTTACACCGGCCGAGGAAATCCGGAGGCTGCTGTATGATCTTTATCTGGATTTGATCATGCATGTGGAGCGGCCCTTCCGTCAGTTTGCCTCTGCCGACCACGGAGCTTGGACGCGGAACCGTCTGGCCCAAACATGGCAGCGTATTCAAGAAGTTCTCGGATAATCCGCCTGGATCGCACATATCATCTGGAATACCGTTAAGGGGGGGATCGGGGTGAAGATTGCGCTTGTGCTTTTTGACGGAGTGACCTTTCTGGACTTTATCGGATTCTATGATGTAATTAACCGTTTAAGGGGATTCGACCGCACCCAAGACACCACCTGGGATATATGCGGGCTGTCGGGAGAAGTTGCCGATGAACTGGGTCTTAGCGTTAAGGTTCCGCGGATCAGACCGGACTTGTCGGAATACGATATGGTATTTGTACCGGGTGGTATGGGGACCCGGAAGCTCCGGTATGATGGAGCCTTTGTGGAGTGGCTGAAGGGGGCGGAGAAGGCAAGTTATCTGGTTTCGGTCTGTACCGGTTCTCTGCTTCTGGGGGCGGCAGGGTTCCTGCAGGGGAAACGGGCCACCACTCATCCCCGGGCCTATGACCTGCTGGAGCCGTATTGCAGAGAGGTTGTTCCTGCCCGGATCGTCCGGGACGGCAATGTAATCACGGCGGGTGGTGTGGCATCATCCATCGATTTGGGCTTGTACATGATCAAACTCTTGGTTTCCGCCGGGGCTGCCGAGCAGGTGAAGGACCAGATTGATTACCCCTACCGGATGCAGGGGGTTGTGGATATGGATTCGGACAGTGCCCCGCCGGAATGACGAGTGAAGGAGTCTATAGATGAAGATACGGATTATCGGTCCTTGCGGCAGTGGAAAATCGACGGTTGCCCGGACGTTGTCCCGGCAATTGGACATTGCTTATCATGAAATCGACAACCTGATTTGGGACAGAAGTGCGACGGGCGTCCGGCACCCGGAAGCGGTCCGCAACCGGATGTTCCAGGACATCCTGGAGTCGGAGGATTGGATTCTGGAGGGAGTGCAGCATGGGTGGACCATGGAAAGCTTCCGCCAGGCGGACTGGGTGCTGGTGCTGCATCCCCCTGTTTGGGTGCGGGATTACCGGATTATCCGGCGGTTCATCCGGAGCCGGACGGGGCTGGAGCAGTGGAACTACAAACAGACCTTTTCCAATCTGGTGAAAATGGTGGTGGACTGGAATCATAAGTATGACCCGGCCAAAATTCTCCGGCTGACGGAGGAGTTTGCGGCGAAGCGGATTGTCGTGGTGCGGCGAAAGGAGCTGGCTGCGTGGATGGACAGCTTAGTGAGGGAAAAAGCCCAGGCTGAGTGTGCGGGTGTGGAGCAGCGGGGGGCTTGAGCTGAGGGCGTGCATATGGATAGACGAGGCGATTTTGCCGACGGCTGTAAAAGCCCATGAGGGATTCTAAAGGCGGTGAAAGCCGCTATTTGCCCTAAAACCGGGGTATGGAACATCTAACGGAAGCAGGAGACGCTATTTGGCCAAAATGGGGGCTGTGACCGGTCATTTGGTCCGAATAGCGGCGCTGGCTGCCGTTAGATTTTTTGAGGTGGCGTTTTCGCCGAAATAAAGGCTTTCATCGCCGTTAGAGCGCCGCCCCTCCCCTGTTCGGAGAGAGGCGGCGGCTTGCATCACGGCCTTCTTAAAAAATCCGGTGCTGCCAGCCCTTCAGCTTGGCCAGCGCCTCCACATAATAGTAGTCCCCATAGATGAGGGAAACATTGATGTTCTGATCGGCGGGTTTATGGCCGGTTCCTTCCACCAGGATCGCCTCATGCTCCGGCTGCTCCCAAGTGGCATAACGCCGGGTCAGCGAGACCAGGATTTGCTCCGCTGCCCGGGCGTACAAGCCTGCCTCCGCCGGGGAACCCACAGCTGCGGCAATCTCCAGCAAACCGGAAGCGGCGCAGGCGGCAGCGGAGGTGTCCCGGGGTTCGCCGTCCAGCACGCCGTTGTTGGCGCGGAAATCCCAGTGGGGCACATGATCCTCCGGCAGATTGGCCAGGAAGAAGTGGGCCACCCTTCTTGCGGCCTGCAGGAACCGGATCTCCCCGGTAAAGCGGTATACATTGGCCATGCCGTGCAGTGCCCAGGCTTGGCCGCGGCTCCAGGCGGAATCCGGTCCGGCGCCTTGTCCGCCCAGGGATTCCAGGAATGCGCCGCTTTCTGGATCGAAGGAGACAATATGGCGCACCGAGCCGTCCTCCCGGATAAAGTGGCTGAGCACCGTATCCGCATGGGCCAGGGCAATATGGCGGAAACGGGGATCCGGAAGCTCCGCGGCTGCCCAGAGGAGCAGGCTCAGGTTCAGCGAGGAGTCCACGATGGACCAGCCGGTGTGGTCACCGTTCCAGGCCCGCAGGAAACGGCCTGCCAGATTGAACCGGCCCGCCAGGAAATTGGCGGCGGCCAGCCCGCGGCGGCGTGCATCCGCGTCCCCGGTGAGCTTATATTTAATCACTGCCGTAGGCAAGTATTGAAAGCCCACATCATGATGGAAACGGTTATCCCGCAGGGTACACTGCTCGATCCGTTCATCCCAGCCCCAGGCTGCTTCCCGGTACACATCATCTCCGGTCATCTCATGCATAATCCACAGAAGCCCCGGGTAAAAGCCGGAGGTCCACCAGTCTAGACTGCTGCTGTCATACTTGCCGTCCTGGCCGGCCACATGAGGCACCTTATCCCCGATTTGTCCGATCATCGTTTTGGTTTTGACGGTCAGCCTGTCCCATGCATCAGGCAGCCATTCCTCCAGCTTCAGCCCCAAATCCGGCAGCTTCGAATCCATATTTGATCATCCTCCGATTGGTAGTATGCTTCTTCCATGCTTCTGAATCCTTCTGCATCTCTCCCAACCAGCATAACGGAAAGCGGGCCTCCATAGTGTAGGACGGTTACGGGATAATGTTGCTGTATTATGATTTACGCTAACCTATTTTCCCCGATTCACCCTGCGCCCCTTTTGGGCGGAAAGCCACAGCAGCTTGTTCAGCAGCTTCAGCGTTTCCGGCGAATGGGCAATAATCTGTGTGGCGGGTATAGCCGGCAGGTCCTTGGCCATTTCGGCCTCCTCTTCACTTTTACGCAGCCGGGCGGCAATTTGCTGCAGGCGGCGTTCCACCAGCTCCACAGGCAGCCGAAACTCCAGGGCAAGCAGTTGGACCGCATGGGCTTCCTCCAGATGCTCGGTAAACCCTTCGATCATATAAATCGGCATAGCTGCGTACAGCTGGAACAGCCCGGCCTGAATCTCCTGAAGCTCGGCAAACAGCTGCGGCAGCTCCGTCTGCTTGCCCACATGGCGGACAGGGTGGCATAATTCGTGGAAAAACACAGCCCGCCGCTCATCGTCGGACAATCTGCGGTCCAAAAAAATCACCGAATACCCGCCCTCCCGCCAATCGGCAAAGGAAGGTCCCAAATACATAACCAAATCCGCTCCAAACAGCTGCGCCACCGACTCCGGGTCCAAATCACCGGGTGTACGGATGCCGCTATGTATATACCGGGCATTAATCCATTCCTCCAGCCCACATGTCTTATAATCCTTAAGTATCATAAAATCCACCTCAAAAGGGAATGTATGTTCGGTTTTTCTGCCAAAAAGAAAGCCCTTTGGGGCTTATCTTTGTAGGCGGGACATGGTGTTTATCTGTCCAGCCCTTTCATGCGGCGGTATGCTTCTACTGCAGCTTCCGCTACACGCAGCTCCTCTTCCGTATAGGAGTGGGCTCCGCCGAAGAAGGCCCGGCCGCCCAGAGGCTCCCGCCCGAGAAGAGAATCCGCATTCACCTGGAACACATCGGCGAAGGCAGCCACCAGCACATCCTCCACGGGCCGCTTGTTAGCCTCGATCCGGGACAGCACACTGTTGTTGATCCCGAGCTGCTGGGCCAGCTCCAGCTGGGTCCAGCCCTTCTCCTCCCGCAAGCTGCGGATCCGGTCTCCGATTCTCATCTTCCTCACCAACTCCCTTTTAAACAACACATGATTATTATACCATTTTTGGCCCCGGAGGAAACGATTTTTTTGCGAAATCAGCAAAATAATTGTTGACAACATTTTACTCCATCAGTAGTATAAAGGTAGTTAAATTGCTATTTCAGCAAAAATGTAAGGATTATAGGGCTAATCATACGTTATTTTTGTTAAAACAGCAAATACGGGGAGGTTTTCCAAATGAGCAAAATGAACAAGGGTGAGCTCCGCATCGGCCAGATGGAAATCAATATGGATGAAACCCGGCGCAAGGTGGAGGAGAAGCTGGAGACGGCGCGGATTTATAAATTCCTGGGGGTGGTGCGCAGGGAGGTGCGGATGACGTCAGGCAGTGAGCCCCGGTACCATGGGACAACCAACCGCATCGGGAAAGCGACGGAGGCGGCAGCGGTATGGAACGCGGACCAGGAGGAGCGGATGCGCAATACCTTTGAGGATGTGGAACGGGCGGTGGGCAGTCTTCCGGACAAACAACGGGAGATTATCCGGATGCGGTATTTGAGCAGCCTGGATGGGGAGATGGATTTTCAGGTATGCCAGGAGGTGCATCTGAGTGAGCGTACGTACCGGAGAGTGAAGGCCAAGGCCATCGTCAACCTGGCACTGGCTTTGCGGCTGGAGGAGTGGAAATTTGCGGAGTAGCTGACGCACAAAGAGGCACACACCCATGTGGCCGCTCCACGGCCGGGGAATGGCCAGAGGTTGGCCCGCCATTGGACAGCCGCCATGGTATATTGATATCGTAGCCAACCAAGACAAGGCTGCAAAACACCAACCGCATACCCAGCAACTGCTTGATCCGGACGAGCTGTCACAGGCCGGACAAGACGCACCCAAAGGCGCATCTATCCAAGAGGCGTCTTTTTTTACGGGGGCTCCCCCAAAAGTACCCGGAATTTGCTTCGAAGCATCTCATCACTTTTGGGGGATTGTTTTGTTACCCGAACAAGAGAGGAGAGAGGCGATGAAGTGGTTTCGCAAACGGGTTCCCAAGTTTCAAGGCTATCTGGCTGTCCAGCCGGCCCGCTGTAAGGGCTGCCTGTGGGGCAGCTGGGAGGGGAGTGCGCAATTCTGCAGCAAACCCCACCACTGTGTAAAGGAGGACACCGACTATGCTGACTGTGCAGAGCCTGGATAAGGCAATCTGGCAGATGGCCGGAGCTTCGGCCAACCGCAGGTTCTATAACCGCCTGAGATACGACATGGCGGAGGAGTTTATGGATGCTTGTGCAGCCGGAAGCGTCCGAGTGTCCCCAAGGTTGGCGGCATCCTTCCGGCGGGCGTCCTACAAAGGCAAGCGAGAGTGGGTGTTGGATGTAAAAGGCCCTTACGCCATGGAGGCGGGAACTATGGTGCCCAATGCATCCCGAATGGGCGCTCCCCGGATTATGGGGCGTGCGCTGCAGCAGACGGCAGCCAAGCTGCCCGCTTTGGCTGACCATTTTTACCACTCTGCAGGAAAGGCGGCGGGTTTACATGTATCGAAGCAGTCTTGAGGCTTTGAAGACAACGATCAGGCAGGCCATGCCCGGGAGCAGCTGGCCCTTTTACGTGGAGGCGCTGCCTGGGGAGCTGCTGGTGCCGGCTTTTTATCTGGAGCATCAGGCCAGCAGCGCGGAAACAGTTGGTGTGTCCACTGTCCGCTTCGAGATCCAGTGGCAGGTCATGGTTCTGCCGGAAATGGCCGCCGGAGGTATACCGGACGGGCTTGCCCAGCTCACCGTGGCGGATCAGCTGCGGGAGGCTTTTATGCGGGGGCCAGTGTTGACGGCACCTGACGGCACCCTATTCCAGGTAGAAGCCTTCACTGGAGGGACAGGGGAAACGGGCATGTTTCTGACCGTCACCCTCTCCACCCAATATTCCCCAAGCTCTGCCGGGCCGGAAGCGCCCCTGATGCAGGAGCTGCATTGGAAGGGAATCTGAGCAAGATTTTGTACGCTGGAAGTCCATTTATTTAACGGGAGGAATTATTCATGCCATTACCGAGTATCCAAATTGTATTCAAGCAGGCGGCCGCTGCCGCCGTCACCCAAGGTGCAACAGGCATTGCCGCGCTGATTCTGAAGGACGCCTCTGCAGCCAGCGGAGTGGTGGAGCACCAGCTCTACACGGTCAGTGACATTCCGGCGGCGTTGACGTCCGCCAACAAGGACTACGCCCGACTGGCTCTGGCCGGAGCGCCCGCCCAGGTAAAGCTGGTGGTCATTCCCGCCAATGCCACCGATTACGCAGCCGCCCAGGAATACCTGGAAACCATCCAATGGAATGTGCTGGCCGTGCCTGGTATTGCCGCTGCCGATGCGGCTGCCATGGGTGTGTGGGCCAAGGGGCTGTTCGAGACGAAGCTCCGCAAGATTATGGCGGTGCTGCCCTCTGTAGCGGCGGATCATCCGGCCGTAGTGAACTTCACCACGGACACCATCAAGGTGGGCACCGTCACGTATACCAATTCGGATTTTACCGCACGGATCGCCGGTCTGATCGCCGGCTTGCCCCTGTCGGTTTCGCCCACCTACCAGGTGCTGCCCGAGGTGACCAACGTGCCCAAGCTGACCAAGGCTCAGGCGGATGCTGCTGTAGATGCCGGCAAGCTGATCCTCTACCACGACGGGGAAAAGGTGAAAATCGCCCGCGGTGTCACCTCCTTCGTCACCACCACCCAAGCCATGGGTGCCGATTGGAAAAAGATCAAGGTGGTCCGTGTGCTCAACAAGCTCTACACGGATATCCGCAAAACGGCGGAGGACAACTACATCGGCAAAATGAACAACAGCTACATGAACAAACTGCTTCTGGTTTCCGCCATGAATGCTTATTTTGAGGGTCTGGAGCAAAGCGGCATTCTCGATCCGGGCAAAAACCGGGCGTCGATTGATGTGGCGGCTCAGCGTGTGTATCTGCAGTCCACAGGCGTAAACGTAACCGGGATGAACGAGCAGCAGCTCAAGGAAGCCAACACCGACGATCAGGTGTTCCTGAAGGCCACGGTGCAGCCGCTGGATGCCATTGAGGATATCAAGCTGGATATTTTTCTGTAAGCGAACGGCTCTTTTAACCCATTTTCCAAGGAGGAATTGATGTATGGCAATGCAAGGGGAAAAGGTAATCAACGGCACCTTCGGCGAGGTATGGCTGGACGGGGAATATATTGCGGAGGTCAAGGGTCTGCAGGCCAAGGTCAGCATTGAAAAAGAGGACATTCCGGTAGCGGGCAAATACGCCACCGACAGCAAGTTTATGGGATACAAGGGCACCGGCACCCTGCGTATGTACAAAACCAACTCCCGGATGATCGCCAAGCTCAGCGAGCTGATCAAAGCCGGAACCATCACCCGCTTCCAGATTATCTCGCAGGTGAAGGATCCCTCCGCCGCCGGAGCGGAGCGTATCATCATTAAGGACGCCAGCTTCGACGACATGACCCTCATCGACTGGGAGCTGCGTAAAAACGGCGAGCTGGAGTGCCCGTTCACCTTCACCGATTGGGAGACCACGGATTTGGTGGGGTCTAACTAAGATAGAGGCAGAGCGGCGGGGGAGGGGGGGCAGAAGTGGGTGAAGGCAGATAGCGGAAGGGCTTCTTCCGCTATTAGCTGCCGCGCTTCTGCAGCTTCCATCCGCTGTCCGGCGGATTTTTCAACACACATATAACCCAAAAAAGGAGAACAAATCGATGAGTACATTGGATTTGCTGCTGGGCCTGGACCCAACTAAGCTGAAGCGCCCTGTGCGGCAGGTGGAGCTGACCCGTCTTAGCGAAGCGGCCGGCGAGAAGGTAGTATTTACCATTCAGGCGCTAACCCTGTCCGAGGAGGAGGAGATCAGCGAGATTTGCGACAAGGGCGGTGTGAAGGACCCGGTGGCAGTGCGGATTTTTACCCTGCTGAAGGGGGTAACGACTCCCGACCTGAAGTCCCCCAAGCTTCTGGAACGCTATGGCGCCGCCACCCCCAAGGAGCTGCTGGAATCCGGCAAGCTGCTGCAATCCGGGGAAATCGCCCATCTGTACAGCCAAATTTCCGAGCTGTCCGGCTACAGTGAGAACGCGGTAACCGAACTAAAAAACGGATAGAGACGGACGGGGAGCTGGCGTTCCTCTATTATTGCTGGAGCCGCAAGGCGCTCCTTCCGTCACAGGTCTACACCATGCCCCCCGGCGAAAAGCTGCTGGTGCGGGCTTTTTTTGAATACGAAATCATGGAGCGGGACCGGCTGATCCGTCAGCAGGCCTGGCCCACCGTACCGCTGATGTAAGGAACTGCAAGGAAAGGAGGGACCGCTTATGAAGCTCACCGCCGTGCTCAGCCTTACCGACAACTACACGGACACGCTGAAGCAGGCCATCAAAAAGACCCAGGAGTTCCGCGACGAAACGCTTAAAACGAAGAAAGCGTTGGAGGAAACCTTCGGGCAGAAGTATGAAATCAACATGAACACCAAGGAAGCGGCTACTGACCTGAAAAAGGTACAGAAAAGCCTGAAGGATATGGATCACACCAACCTGTTTGTTTCCCTTCAGCTCAAGGAGCCCAAGGGCTCGGATTGGAAGGAGAAGCTGGTCAAAGCCGGAGCGAAGGTAGCTATGGGCATTTTTTCGGCTTTTATGAAGGTGGTCAAGCTGATGTTCCAGCCTCTTAAGCTTCTGAGCCATACCGCCGATTTGGTGACTGCCTCCATCAAAGGCGCAGCCGCTATGGAACGCAATGTTCTCAGTGTCGAGCATCTGATTGCTGCCAACAATAAGGGCCTGCCTGCAGAGGCCGTCAAAAAACGCGCAGCCGATTATATGAAAACCTACCGTAGCTCCCCGGAGCTGGCCAGCTTCGATTCGGGGGAGGTTCAAAAGGCGGGCACCCGGGCTATTGGCATTGCCATGGGGGATACCGTCGAAGCCAATAATCTGTTGCGGCTTGCCGGGGATATGGCGGCTGTTACGCCTGGGAAATCCCTTGAGGATGCCCTGGACGCACTGGCTGAGCTGAAAAAGGGTGAGGCTGATGCCATGGAGGATTTTGGCTTCCGGACTACAGAAAGCAAGATAAAGGCCGCTGGGAAAAACATGGGCAAGGTCACAAGCCGCAATGGAGTTGCCTTGTCCGATATGTTCGCAGGCGGAGGCAAAAAAGCGGGAGAATCCGCAGAAGGCCTTTGGAAATCCATCACCAATGCACTCAAGGACGGAATTGGGGACATGGGACGGAAAACACTGGATGCCTTAAAGCCGGAATTGAAAAATTGGGCCGTTTTTTTAAGAAGCGATGGTTTTCAAAAGATGTTAACGGCCGGCTCCGAATTATTGAGCGGGTTGGCCCAAGGGGTGGCCCAACGCTCCGAGCAGCTTCGAGGATGGCTGGAGAGCACATTTTTCAACAATGAGGAATTCGGGAAGCTGGATCTAAAGGATAAAATCACGATGGTGCTGGATAAGATCAAGACCGGTTTTAATGATTGGTTCAGCAAGGAGGGCAAGGACATGATCACAAGTATTGGCGCTGAAGG
>JAEWMH010000176.1 GCA_023393235.1 Bacillota bacterium
AATCGACCACCAAATCGACCACCAAATCGACCACCAAATCGACCACCACTTCCTCCATTGCGCTACTTTGGACACCCTAGGTGGGAATGGGTATACTCAGACTAATAGGCTACCGAACAACTCACAAGGAGGCTTACCCATGAACAATTTGCCGGATGACGAAACACTGCACGCTATTGCCCAAGCCAATGCCAAGCGGTGCATCACCCTCGCCGACGGCACAACGCTGCCCCAGCTGGGACAAGGCACCTGGAACATGGGGGATCATGCAGCCAGCCGGAAGGAAGAACTGGAAACCCTGCGCCTGGGAGTGGAGTTGGGGATGACCTTGCTGGATACGGCGGAAATGTACGGAGACGGCAAAGCAGAGGAACTGGTGGGAGAAGCTGTTCAGGGGATCCGGGACAAGGTATTCCTGGTGTCCAAGGTCTACCCCCACAATGCCGGGGGCCCCCGGCTGGACCGGAGCTGCGAGGCAAGTCTGAAGCGGCTGGGCACCGACCATCTGGATCTGTACCTCCTGCACTGGAGAGGCAGCATTCCGTTGGAGGAGACGGTGGAGGGAATGGAAAAGCTGGTGCGCCAGGGTAAAATTGCCCGCTGGGGCGTATCCAATCTGGATACGGCGGACATGCGGGAGCTGCTGCAACTGACCGGAGGAACAGGCTGCGTCGTGAATCAGGTGCTCTACCATCTTGGCTCCAGAGGGATCGAATATGACCTCATGCCCCTCTTGGAAAGCAAGGGCATTCCGGTGATGGCGTATTGCCCTCTGGCCCAAGGAGGAAGCCTGCGCAAGGGCTTGACCGCCCATCCCGCCGTGCAGGCCGTGGCCCAACGGCACCGGGCAACGCCGCTGCAGGTGATGCTGGCCTGGTGCATCCGCAGCGGCAATACCCTGGCGATTCCCAAAGCCTCCTCCGCTAAGCATGTGTTGGAGAATGCGGCGGCGGCAGCGCTGGAGCTGACACCGGAGGAAATCGCGGAGCTCAACGAATCATTCCCCGCTCCAAGCCGCAAAGTGCCGCTGGATATGGTGTAATCCTTGTACAGTTGCGCAAAAATCACCCTGAAAAAGGAAAAAGTTATCTGCTGCATATTGCCAGAAACCCGGCCGGAACCGGATGATGGAAGGTGACAAGTTTCCGGCCTTCGGACCGGGTATGCAGAGCAGGAGGAACCAGGGTGAGCAAATATTTGCTGCGTCTTCTTTCATACAGTCTTCTCTTGGGGGTGCTCCCTGCCGTAATCATCGGAATCGCCTCCTATACCATTGCCTCCGAGAACGTGGAGAGAAAGGTCAAGGAGGTGAATATGCAGTGGCTGACCCAAACCGAAATGCGCATTGAACAAATGCTGCGGTCTGTGGAAAAATCCGCCACGCAGTTTGCCAACTCCTCTCTTGTAAAGGCTTCCATGGAAATGGCCTACGATATTACCGATTTCGAAGCGATCCGCGAATTGACGGAAGGGCTGTACAACCTGCAATCCAGCGACGTGGTCATTACCCAGGCCTATCTGGTAAATCTGGAGCGCGGCTGGGCGCTAAGTTTGAACACGCTGAAGCCTTTGCCGGAAATGGAGAATGTCCGGGAGTTTATGGAGTATGCCGCCTCTCCCAAAAGCATTCTGTGGCATGCAGGGACACCCGCCGCTAACGGTGAGGAGAGAGAGGGGGAGGGAACAGCAGGGACGGTTACGCTGGTCCACAAAATCCCCATTCTCCCCCAGACGGACAGACCCCAGGGGCTATTGGTGATCCGGGTCATGGCCTCGGATATTAATGAAGCCCTGAATTCCCCCGCATCCACCAATTACAGCTATGTGCTGGACCGGGCGGGAAGCGGCATTCTGGGCGTCGGTCAACCCCAAACAGGCTACGAGACCGTCAACCGGGCTGTCCTGGAAAGGCTCGGCGCCAATCCGGAGCAGCCAGCCGGTCTGTTCCATACCCGTATGGAGGGCAAGGAGATGGCCGCCCTCTACCGGACCTCCGCCTACAACGGCTGGACCTATGTGTCCCTGCTCTCCATCGAAGCTCTCCGGGCGGAGTCCCGGGCCATTGCCGAGATGACCTTGGCCATATGTGCGGCCATTCTGCTGGCCGTTGCGGCGGCTGCCCTGTACGGCTCCCGCCGGATGTACCGGCCCATCGGCAAGCTGCTGGAGATGGTGACCGGCATCAAACGGTCGGCTCAGGAGGAGCTTCCCCGGCCGGGGCGGGATGAGCTGGAATTTATCAAAACCAGCATCCAGTCCCTGGTGGTATCCCGGGACCGTGTGGAGCAGCAGATGCTGGGACAGGCCAGCCATCTGAAGGAATTTTTTGTGCTGAAGCTGCTGACGGGCCAAATTACCGAAAACGACTATATCCTCCGCTCCGCCATGGAGGGATTTCCGGAAAAGTGGAGCCATCTGGGGGTGCTAGCACTTCAGGTGGATAATCTGCAGGACACCCGCTACAACGAGGAGGACCGGGAGCTTCTGCTGTATGCCGTAGGCAACATTGCCCAGGAGGTGCTGCCTGCTTCCAACCGGTTCCCGCCCATCACCGTGCAATATTCCCAGGTCACCATTGTGGCGGTGCAGGCGGATACGCCGGAGGAGGCCAAAGCCGCCTTTTATACCTTCGCGGAAGCCGTTAAGCACCATGCCGGACAGGTGCTGCAGCTGAAGGCCAGCATCGGCATCAGCAGTCCGTTCACCGATATCCGGGAAACGGTCAAGGCCTACGGGGAAAGCCTTACCGCCCTGAAGGCGCGCATCCGGCTGGGGGCGGAAATGATCGTCCATTACGGCGACATTGAACCCCTTCCACCGGCAGATTGTTATGAATATTCCCATCTCCGGGTGCTGGAGGAGCGGCTGGTTTATGCCATCCGGGAGATGCAAGCCGCAAGCGCGTCGGAGATTCTCCGGCAGTACCTGAGCGCTATGCTGTTTAAGGAAGGGGCCTTCCATGCCCATCAGCCGCTGCTGCTGCAGCTGGCGTCCCGGGTGCTCCAGATCGCCCAGGATCACGGGGTTCCCTTAAGCGAGGTGCCCGGCGAGGAGGGCAAGGTGGAGAAGCTGTTTCATTTGCAGACTCGTGAAGAAATCATCCACTGGTTTGAATCCAGGCTGATTGCTCCCCTGATCCGGATTCTATCCGAAAAAACCGATACCCAATATGTCAAAATCGCCGATAAGCTGGTGAAAATCATCCAGGAGCGTTATCAGGAGGATATTAGCCTGGAGTCCTGCGCGCAGCTGCTTAATTACCATCCGGTGTATGTCAGCCGTATTTTCAAACGGGAAATCGGGGTGACCTTCAGCGAATATCTGTCGGATTACCGGATGAAGATGGCCAAGATGCTGCTGGAAACCACCGATCTGAAGGTTTCGGAAATCGGGGAGCGGCTGCAGTACAAGAACATCAGCTCCTTTATCCGCAGCTACAAGAAGCTGTATGAGATCACCCCCGGCCAGTACCGGGACAAAATGATGAGGGGGAGCGCCGAATGAACATCCGCCCTGCCGTACTGTGCGGCCTGCTGCTGATCACGGGCACATTGGCCTCCTGCGGAAGCCGCTCCAGTCCCGCCGCGGAAGGCAAGCCGTTTTATCTGACTATGGGCTTGAGTCTGACGGGTGAGCTTCCCCCCAAGAACAATATGGTGGAGCAGGCGATTGAGGACTACACCCAAACCGCCCTCCAGATCCAGTGGATTCCCTACTCCGCCTATGAGGAGAAGGTGCGGCTGATGATCGCCGCAGGGGAGCTTCCCAAGCTGATCAAGCTGGGCTACTCCCCCACGATGATGTCCACGCTGAAGTCGGAGCAGTTCTGGGAAATTGGGCGTTACCTGCCGGACTTCAAGCAATTGCAGGCGGTGGACCGGCGGTATTACGATAATATCTCCATTGACGGAAAGGTGTACGGCATCCCGCTTTTCCGCGATTTGGGAAGGGCCGCCGTCCAATACCGCAAGGATTGGTTTGACCGGCTGGGACTTGAATTGCCTGTCACTCTAGAGGAT
>JAEWMH010000019.1 GCA_023393235.1 Bacillota bacterium
GGCGGCTTTACGGGCCTGTGACGACCTTGTTGAACCTTCATGTAGAGGCGGCCACGGCCATGGGAATATTCGTCAGGCTTTTTGAGTACATGGATATGGAGCCGGACATCAAGGATGCGCCGGAGGCGCAGGAGCTCCATGATATAGCGGGGCGTGTGGAATACCGGAATGTGTCCTTCCGCTATGGCGGGTCTTCTCAGGGGAAACATGCTCTTCGCAGCATCAGCTTCCAGGCGGAGCCGGGAGAGCTGGTAGCCATTGTCGGCCCCAGCGGCGCGGGCAAAACCACCCTGATTGGCCTGTTGGCCCGGCTGCATGATCCAACCGAAGGGGTAGTAGAGGTGGACGGTAAGGCTCTGAGGATGATTACCCAAAGCTCTTTGCGCCAAGGCCTGGCCTTCGTCACTCAGGATTCCTTCCTGTTCCACGCCACCATCCGGGAGAATTTGCAGTTTGCCCGGCTGGATGCCACGGACGCGGAATTGGAGCAGGCCTGCCGAGATGCCTACATTCATGACATGATCGCCGGGTTACCCGAAGGCTACGACACTATGGTCGGCGAACGGGGACACCGGCTGTCCGGCGGCGAACGCCAGCGGCTGGCGATTGCCCGGGCCATCCTCCGCAATCCGCGGATTCTGGTGCTGGACGAGGCCACCTCCCATCTGGATTCGGAATCGGAGGCGTATGTCCAGGCGGCGCTGGAGCGGCTGATGCTGGGACGCACCACGCTGGTGATTGCCCACCGGTTGTCCACCATTCTGGCAGCTGACCGGATCTTGGTGCTGGAGGAAGGAAGACTGGCCGAGCAGGGGACCCATGAGGAGCTGTTGGCCCAAAACGGGCTCTACGCCAGACTGTACCGGACCCAATTCCTGAAGAGTACCCCCAAAAGTGAAGCGAAGCTCTGAAGCGCAGACCGGGTACTTTTGGGGGTGCCCCCGAAAAGCGTACCCCAAAAGTGAAGCGAAGCTTTGAAGCATAGTCCGGGTACTTTTGGGAACCCTTTACATCGCGATTGAGTCGCCGAAGGCGCTGCCCATCATGGATGGGGGCGCTTTTTCTTGCTGGCTGGCGGGAAGCTCCAGACCTTCAGGTGCCTTGCTCTCCATACGGCTGCCGCCGTTAAAGACGGCTCCTTCGTTGACCACCAGACGGGAAGCGCTGGAGTTGCCGTTTAATTGCCCGCTGGCCAGAATGGTCAGGCTTTCCTTGGCGGTCACATTGCCGTGGACTGCTCCGGCAATCACCACATTCCGCGCCTGAATGTTGGATTTCACAATCCCCTTTTCGCCGATAACCACGTCTCCTGCACTCTCTACATCCCCGTGGATGGTGCCTTCAATCCGCACTCCTGCTTGGGAGCGGATTTTCCCTTCGAACACACTCCCCTCCCCAATGACCGTATCCATGGCGTCGGGGTTGGTACCTGCCGCTTTCTTTTTGCTGAACATGGTTATTCTTCCTTTCGTGCACCCTTCAGATAGGTGTTGGGATCAACGCTTTTATTATCCTTCAGCACCTCATAGTGGAGGTGGGGACCTGTGCTTCTTCCTGTGGAGCCCACAAGCCCGATTTCCTGACCCTTCGTTATTTCTTCCCCCTTCTCCACTCCGATTTTGCTCAAATGCATAAACCACGTTTTGAGGCCGTTACCGTGGTCGATCACAATGTTGTTGCCATGATAGGAATCATTGCCCGTGCTGCTTACCTTTCCGTCTGCCGTTGCGTGGACCGGAGTACCTGTTTTGGCTCCAATGTCCAGACCGCTGTGATAGACCATGGAGAAGGTAAAGGGGTCCCGCCGCATGCCGAAGGGGGAGGTGATGGTCCGGGATTCCACCGGCCAGATACTGGGTGTATGGGCCAACTGCTTCTGATGCTCCACAACCTTGGATTTGGTTTCATTCATTTGGCTGTACAGCGAATCCATTGAATCCAGAATGATATTATAATGCTCGGTGGTTTGAGCGATGAGCTCATCTGTGTCCTGGTCGGTTATGGCTCTGCTGGAGCCGCCTATTCCCGCGGAATCTTCGTCCTTCGGCAGGACTACGGCCTGCCCGCCTGAACCGCCGCCCAGTCCGACCAACCGCTGCATTTCCTCCTCCAGCTTGCGGATTTCCTCCATCCTCTGGTCCAGCTCCCCGGCTTGCTGGGACAGCCGCAGCAGCTCCTCTTGAAGATGGTCGATGGTTGTATCCCGTCCCGACACATTGCTCTCGTAGAGAAGGGCTTGTTCGTTCAGGGCCGATTGGAGCTCGTGGCTGGTCCGCTTGGCGGAGAAGGCATGGTAAGTGGACAAATAGGCCCAGGAGCACACAGCCCCAAACAACAAAGGGACGGCAACCATGGCCAAAACCGGGATACGCAGCCGCAGCACAGACTGGCGGGGATCGCGGATGAGCATGACGGTGTAGTGCTTCAGCTGCAGTTTTGCTTTCATGAACGTTCTCCTGATGATAGTTTAACCGGTGCGCCGGCATCACGCCGGGCAGGTCCGGTCCGCATGTGATGTAGATTTTAAGAGTTGAAGTTCGTCAAAAAATGCCGAAAACCTGCATATTTTGAATAATAATTAGAAAATGATTCCATAGTCCCGGAGGATTTTGGCATAAAAAATAGAAATTCTAACCAATGGACTACATGGTACGGTCCGGCAATTTTAATGATCTGTCAGGGGGAATACATAATGAAAGTGGCTGGCCTGGATCTGGGGAATGACAGCATCAAGCTTGTGCTGGATGGGGGAGGAGAGCCTCTTCTGGTTCCCAACGTAGTGGCGCCCGGTTTTGAGCGCCATATTCTGCAGGAGGAGGATCAGCCGTTAAAGGCCTTGGATGTAATCGTGCACAGCCCCAAGCTGGCGAAAAACGGGGAGCGCTCTTTTGTGGGCCTTTTGGCCATGGAGAATGAGGATAATACGGAGCTGGAGGATATGGATAACAAGGCTTTGTCCGATCAGTCTCTGATTGTGGCTTTGACCGCTCTTGCTTATGCCGGTGTGGCCACAGGCTCGGCCAGCCAGAGCGGCTATCAAGGGTATGACGAGGTGGAATATGTCCTGGGCACAGGTTTGCCGGTGAGGGCTTTTTCACGGTATCACAGAAGCTTCGAGGAACGGCTGGTGGGAGAGCATGAGGTAACCTTTCTCACCACTCCCCGGCTGCGCAACCGCAAGGTGAAGGTCATCGTGAGACGGGCCATTGTATCCATTGAGGGTGCGGCGGCGGTATTCCACATGGCCACCCATGATTCCCTGCAGATCCGGGACGAGGAGCTGTACTACGGCACCATCGGGGTTTGTGAAATCGGCGCCCTGACCACGGATTTTCCCTTGATCAAACGGATGAATATCGACAACCAGTTCAGCACCGGAGAGCAAATCGGCTTGGCCCACTACATGGATATGATCATTCGTGAGGTGGAGGACCAGTACGGCTACCGGTTCCCCAGCCGCTCCAAGCTGGCCCAGCGGATCAAAGCCCGTGAATTCACCATCCGGCGAATGGGGGAAGGGCAGACGGATATCAAGCCCATTGTGGATATGTACTTCTCCCGGGCGGCCAACCGTATGGTGGAGCTGATCAAAAAACGCTGGAAGAAGGTTCCCGATATCCAATGCTTCTACGTCATCGGCGGCGGTGCGGCGGCGTTAAAGCCGTACCTCCAGGCCGCTGCAGGCAGCCTGAAGCTGCGGTTCGCCGACGAAAGCGAGCTGTTAAACGTATACGGCTATTACAAGCTGGCGAAGAGCAAAACTGCGGTGCAGAAGGCCTAACCAGGCAAAACAAAAAAATAGAAACGCAAAAAACGGCTTGCGCGGCAGGCCGTTTTTTTTGCGGTACGCCCAGCATGGGCGTCGTCTTTAGGGTGGAAGTCCCAAACGTCCAGCTAGGATGCCTCTTCTACTTGATTGTATTCCTCAGTTCCGACTATATTCGACAAATTTTCCCTAAATTTGAATCGAAATTGATCTTCTTTTGTTAGACTGGCGCTATTTTTGATGCTATAACATAGTTAGATCAGTCTATTTTAAAATTATTTTAGTTAGGTGCTGTGAGCTCTAAGGGAAGAAAAATGAAAGCAAGGGGAGAAGAGGATGAACAGAAGCTATACCAGAGGAGCAATCATTAGTCTGTTAGGGCTATTGGTCATGTTTGCGGTGATGGGAGGATGGACCAAACCGGCGCACGCAGTCGTCCTGGATACGGTCAGTGTAACGGCGGATACAACTGCCAAGAAGCAGATCAAGTCCACCAAAATTACCGTGACCATGGATGCCGCCGGCAGATATGCGGTCATGCTCAATACGGCAACCGGACCCAAATTGGCATTTTATAACGGTGAAACAAGCTCTACCTCCAATATTGATGTGCAGGATGACAATGGAAAACGAAGCTGGTACGAACTTCCTGTAACAGAAGAGTTCTCAATAAGCAATAATGTCATCCGCATGTCCAAAGTGGATCCCGGCGTTGCCCGGTATACACTAATGCTCTCCATCGTGAATGCCACGCTGGAGGGAGGCTATATGAAGGTTGAAATGAAGATGGAAAACCTGAAAAGCACTCCCCAAAATATGGGCGCCTTCATTTATTGGGATACCAAAATCGATAAGAATGACGGTTCTCCCTTTGAGTTAATTCCCAACGGATGGCGGAATTTTGACCAAGGTTTTCAGGTCTCCGCCTTTTTTAAGGATACGATGCATGTGACCAAAGCGGATGCGCTATGGGTAGGTGACTGGGGTAATAAAAACTGGGACGATAACCCTCCCATGTCCTGGGCTCAGCATGAAACGAAGCTTGGTGAAGTGGTCACTTCCGATGATACGGCCGCAGCAGCTTGGTACAATCCGGTTTCCGTAGACGCCGGGAAGTCCCGTCAGATCTCCACCATCATCGGGGTCGGGCCCAAAAACGAAGCGCCGATCCTGTCGGACCCGACCTTCTCACCCGAGGTGGATGGAGAAACCTTCAAGACCGGCGATGAAGTCATTATCGGCGGCAAAGCCGGAAACAATGATGATGTAGGAACCGAGATGGACATCGTCACTATTGTGGATGACCGTGACGACCTGCGCGAGGTACTGGGGACGGTGATTGTGCTTAAGGGGGAAAACAAGGACTTCCAATATACCTACACCATCCCCCACGGCTTAACTCCCGGAGCACACACCCTGAAGGTGTACCTGATGGATGATACGGGTGTAACCTCCACGCTGAAGGAGCTCACCTTCTATATTGCCGCTACCGCCATTAACGGTGCTGCAGATACAACGATAGAAGCGGGCGGGACCTTCGATGCGCTGTCCGGAGTAACTGCGACAGACGCTTTGGGGGCTGACATTACGGCAACCCTGCAGGTAACAGGCAATGTAAACACGGCTGTGCCGGGTACATACACACTCACCTATAGCGTAGCGGATGGGGACGGGGGAACCATTACCGTAACCCGCAAGGTAACGGTAGCCGACCGGACAGGGCCGTCCATTAGCGGTGTAGCTGCCGCAACCATTGAAGCAGGCAGCAGCTTTGACCCCTTGGCGGGTGTGTCGGCTGCGGACCTTGTGGACGGCAATGTCACGCAGAACATACAGGTTACAGGAACGGTAAATACGGCTGTGCCGGGAACGTACACGCTGACCTACAGCGTAACCGATGTAGCGGGAAACACCGCTACAATAAGCCGCCTCATAACTGTGCAGGATACTGTGGCGCCGGCAGGCTACACAGCTCTGATCGAGCAGAATGTGATCAACAGCACGTATGCGCCGGCGGTTTCCTTCCGTTTCTCCGGGGCTGAGATAGGAGCGGTGTTCCACTACACGCTGACCAGCAATAAAGGCGGAACACCGGTCACCGGAACAGGAACCATTACGGCAGCCGACCAGCTTGTAACAGGGATTAACACCAGTGGTTTGGCTGACGGCATGGTCACCTTACACGTATATTTGGTGGATGCTTCGGGCAACCAAGGCAATCCGGCCACAGATATTGTAGAGAAGGATACCACACCTCCCTTAACCCCAACCTTGGACAAGCCGGTTGGCAAAGACGGCATGATTAACGGCCTGGAGAAAACAGCCGTTGGCTTGTCGGGCAGCGCCGAGCAGCTTGCTGTTGTGGAGATTGCGCTGGAGGACAGCGCCGGGAATAAAATCGTGAAGCAGGTGAGCGCGGATGCCGACGGCAAATGGTCACTTGGTTCTGACAAGCTGAATCTGAGCGGATTTCAGGATGGCAGCATCACCGTGCATCTCCGTTCTGTAGATGGAGCCGGTAACTCTTCTGTTCCTCAAGGAGAGACCCTGCTGCTGGATACAACTCCTCCCTCGATTGCGGCATTGACAGCAAGCACCGCAGACTGGACCAACGGGAATGTGACAGTTGCGGCCTCCATCCATGACGGAGCAGGCAGCGGTATCTCCGTGACCAAATATGCGTACGGGGAAGTAACTGCGGCCGCTTTCCAAACCCAGGGAAATTCCTTTGAAGGGTCCTTCACGGCCCAGGAGAATGGAATATACACGGTATATGCCAAGGACGCAGCCGGCAATGAAAGCATCAACACCATCGAAATAACCAATATCGATAAACAAGCTCCTGAAGAGCCGGTTATCACCAGGATGCCGGATCGCGATTTTTACAACCAGGACTTTATCTTCACCGTTACGCCCGGTTCGGATGCGGGATCCGGGATTGCCTACACGGTAACCCGCCAGGTGTATGGAGACGAAATCGGCGAATGGGTGGTTTATACAGGACCGGTCACCGTGTCCAGAACCGGAACCGTGACCTTGGAGGCCAAAAGCTTCGACCTTGCCGGGAATGAAAGCCCGGCGGCCCACCAAACTGTAGCCATCAACCGAGAGCTTCATGTGTTCCCCACCCTGCTCCTTCATCCGGATAAGGAATACAGCAACGGAGATTATACCGTATCCATCCGGAAGGAAACAGACAACGGATCGGTAACCGAGGCAACCTACGCACAAGTGTATTACACCTTCACCGGTATGGAGGGCTTTGTACCGTATACCGAGCCTTTTGTGATTGATGTGGAAGGCGTTTATGAAATCAGTGTGAAGGCGATTGACCGTTCCGGAAATGAAACGACGGTTACCAAAGTTGTCCATCTGGACAAAACCGCTCCTGACACACAAAACGATGTCCTCGCGGAGGATAAAGTCCTTGCCGGGATGGACGGGCACACCGTGAATATCCGCGGTACAGGTGATCCTACAGACACCATTTGGCTGGCACCGCCGGGTACAGAGGTGTTTGCCGAAGGGGATACCATGCACAAAGCTGCGGGAAATGCGGATACGATCCAAGCGCCTCCGCAGGATGGCGAATACAGGGTATATATCATTGACCGTGCAGGCAATGTCTCCCCGGCCAGTGAAAAGAAGGTGATTGTGGACAGAACACCGCCTCTTATCCAGGGAGTGGAGGAAGGCGGAAGATACAAGGAGTACAGAAGCGTTACCATCAGTGACGGCAAAGCTTTGCTGAACGGGATGCCCTTTGCCAGCGGAAGCACCGTTGCAAAGAATGGAAGCTACACCCTGGTTGCTGAGGATGCCTATGGCAATACTGCGACGGTAAGCTTCACCATTGACAACGATGTGGAAACGGTGAAGAACAGTCTGGACACGCTGGAGATTGTTTATCAGAAGGGCAATCACAAGGATCGGGTGACCAAGGATGTATTCCTTCCTGTGGAGCTGGAGGAAGGAGTGTCGGTGACCTGGGAGAGCAGCAATAAGGACATGATCGGCGAAGACGGAATTCTGGTGCATCCGCCTCTGGAGAATACGGCCGTTACGCTGACCGCTACGGTCCGGAAGGGCTCTGCAGTAGAAACCAAGGTGTTCGTCATCCGGGTGATGGCCGATGTTACAGCACCCGTTATCACGCTGAAGGGTGATGCTGAGGTTGTTCTGGAATTAGGCGCTCTTTATGTGGAAAAAGGCTTTACGGCCCTGGATGATACAGACGGGGACCTGACCGGCCAGGTTGTGATTCAAGGGTACTTCAATACCAAGAAGGCAGGCCTGTATACTCTTACCTATAAGACAGTTGACCAATCAGGCAATGAGGGCATTGTGGAAAGAACCATCCGCGTGGTGGAAAAGGAAGTGTCCAAGGATGCCACCATTGTAGCCGAGGATGATGAGAAGGTAACGGATTCCGTATGGGAGGATGCTGTAGAGGGCGCCAAGGAAACCGGAGAACCCTCCGTGCGCATTATCGTGGAGGATGAGGTGACCACGGCCAATCCGATCAAGGTGAGCATCAGCAAAAAGCAGCTGGAGCATGCCAAAAAAGCGGGCGTCAATATCCAATTTGAAACCCAAAACACGTCTATCCTGGTCCCCGTTGATGCGGTGGATACAGCCGGTTTGGGGGCCAATGCCAGACTGCAGCTGGTTGCCGAGCAGGTGAATACTGCCGATCCGGCCAATCATGAGATGGTGGAGGCGGTCAGCAGCATTCATGAATCCATGAGGATTTATGAAAACAGGGTGTTTGACTTCAAAATGAGAGTGATTGAAGAGGATGATCAGGGAAATCTGATCCGTGATGAGGAGATTACAAACTTTACCTCCCAGCAGGATATTGCCCTGAGAATTGCAGTGGGGGCAATAAAGGGTGACAAGGCCTTGATGTCCTTCTACTTCAACCCGGGCACCGGCAAGTGGGAGTATGTGCGGAGCAAATATCTGAAGGGCCTGGGTACGGTTGAGATCCTCACCAATCACCTGAGCATCTATTCGGTAATGGAGCTGACGGTGGAGCAGAAGCGCGAGGAGCTCACCAAGCTGATCAATGAGCCTGGTATTACCCTCCGTGAGGTTCTGACCATTCTGGAGGACGAGGATCTGGATCTGGGGGAATACGGCAAATATAATTCCTTCAATGCAGAATACAAAAATGATACCGCCCGTGATCTTCTGGATGGAAGAACGGCACGGCCGGATGACCGTTATGTGGATTACCGGGATATGGAGCAGGAATTCAACTCTATCGTCAACCGGATTTACGGTGAGCTTAACCGGGATACCATATTACCGGAGCTGGTCATAACCGGCAAACAATCCATCAATATTCCCCTTAACGGCCGCTATACGGAGTATGGGGCAACCGCCTCGGACAATCTGGAAGGGGACATTACAGGCAAGATTATCATTACGGGTGAGGTCAATACCGCAAAGGCCGGCATCTACACCGTGACCTATACGATCTCTGACCTGGCCGGCAATACAGTTGTAAAGAAACGGCTTGTCCAGGTGTATACCTCTGATGATGATTCTACCCAGCCGGAGAAGCCAGTCGGTGAAACTCCGAAAACCCCGGAGCCGGCTAAGGAGATTACGGTTCTGGAGGGTCAGGGTTACATCCAGGTCAAGACCTCCGCTACCCCGGCGGATGAACCTGCGGACAAGGAAATGAAGCGGCTAAGCGGTGTGTATGAAATTTCCTTTACGGGGGATGCGGCAGGCAAAAACGGCCAGATCCGCGTTTCTTATGACAAAACCAAAGCCGTCAATGAGGACCATCTTGGCGTGTTCGTATATGACGAAGGCGCCCGGAAATGGGTGTATCTCGGCGGTGCCGTGGACAAAGCGGGCAGCTTTGTGACCGTGAATATGAGCAAACCCGGCAAGGTGGCCGTGATGGAGCTGAGCAAAACCTTCCCGGACCTGAAGGGGCATTGGGCCAAGCAGGTTGTGGAGCTGTTGGCTGCGCGGCAGATTCTGGATGGGGATGCCGCGGGCAATTTCAACCCGAACATGGGCATTACCAGAGCGGAGTTCGCCACGATTATCACCAAGGTGATGAACCTTCCGGCAGCCGCTGTTACAGCCGACTTCACGGATGTGAAGGACGGGGATTGGTTTGCCCCGTACATTGCGGCAGCCAGACAGGCCGGGATTGTCAAGGGCGTCAGCGAAACCGAGTTTGAGCCGGGCCGGGTGGTTACCCGGGAAGAGATGACGGCCATGGTTATGCGGGCCTACCGCACGACAGAGCATCAGGAGCCGACAGCGGAGCAGATCCGTTTGGCGGAGCAATTTAAGGATTCGGAGCAAATCGGCGGGTGGGCGCATCATGATGTGTATGCCGCCAAGCTCCTCCAATTGATTCAAGGGAGAAGCGCTGACTATTTTGTTCCGGATAGTGAAACCCTGCGGGGAGAAGCGGCCACGCTGATCTACCGGTTTATGCAGGTTTTGGAAAAGCAGCAGTAACCTAAGAACCAACCAGGGAACCCACACCAAAAAAAAGGCCAGCTCCGTTATCCGGGGCTGGCCTTTTACCATTGCTGGCACGCAGACGCCATGTTAGGCGAAGTGGCTCTTCATAAAGCGGAGCGCGTCCGCCATCTCATGGGGGGCGACACTTTCGAATGTCATGTGAACATGGGGCTTATGCTGCTTCAGCAGCTCCACAAACAGCGGGTAATTCAGCGTGCCGTTGCCGGCGAAGGTTTCCTTCACCTTGCCGTCCGCATCCACATACAAGTCCTTGCAATGGGCAAGCACAATGTGGTCACCCATCAGGCGGAACGCTTCACGGATTCCCTCGTCCTGGTCGTGGGGGAATTCCTTGTCCCGCAAGATATTGCAGGGATCGATAACCGCAGCCAGATGGGAGGATTTCACCTCATCATGCAGCCTTCTCCAGTCCCGTGCCGTGCCGATAATATGGCCGTTGGCAGGTTCGACGGCGACAATCACGCCCCACTTCTCGGCTTCCTCCAGAAGCTCCTCCACCGTGCGGCGGGTCAGCTCCCATGCGGCTTCCGACGGATATTTCTCCGATACATGCCCGGTTTCCGTATCCACGAAGGCGGCTCCGAAATGACGGGCCATGCGGATATGCTCCTTGAACCGGTCGATGCCGTAGCGGCGGGCTTCTTCATTGGGATTCACCATGTCGATGTAACAGCCCAGCACCGGGATCTTGACCCCGTACTTGTCAAATTCCTCTGCTACCGCATTGGCAAGGCCCGGGCTCAGCTTGCCCAGACTGGTATCCACGCCGGACAAGGCCTTGGCCAGAGCCAGCTGAACATATTTAAAACCATGCTCTGCCACAAGCCGCGGCAGGGTGTCGAGGGGCTGCTGCCCCACACAGTGCGCTAACAAACCAAATTCCATGAACCTGAAACCTCCCGAAAATGTGCTAGGGCGTGTCTGAAAACTCCGAGAGGAGCAGATTTTGCCGGATTTTCGTTCCAGGCAAGGCACTTTTGCGCTAGTTCACCGGGGGTACGTCAAGCGAAAATAACGCAGCAAGGGGCGAAAAGGCGGTGAAAGATGCCCTCAACGAGTTTTCAGATACGGACTAAAGCCGAACATTTCCATTTTACCACATCAGGAAGTGTAAGTCAGTGGCCCGTTCTATTCCCGGATGTAATCCCGTTCGCCGGTGTACGGGTTGTAATAGACCCGGTAGCGGAGCCCGTCCTTGGGGTCGATGAATACCTCGGGAGTAGGGAGAAAGCCGTTCTGCGGCTGGTTTTCCCGGCCGGGTGTTTTGGACTTGTAGCGTTTGTCGTAGACCAGCCAGCCTAGCACAAGGATAACGATCGGAACTACGATCCACATAAGTAAATAGAGGAAGGCGAATACAGCGGCAAAATCAAAGCCGGAAGCCTCCGCGCCGCTCATTGCCTTATAACCCGGACCGCAGTGCCGTATGCCACAATTTCGCTCATGTTATTGCCGATATCGCCGCTGTCAAAGCGCATCATCACAATGGCATTGGCACCCATTGCCGCCGCATTCTGCACCATCCGGTCTATGGCCTGGCGTCTTGCATCCTCAATCATTTGGGTATACTGCTTCACTTCTCCGCCTACAAGCCCTTTCAACGATGCCATAATGTCCCCGCCCAGTCCTCTGGCCCGTACCACTACGCCGAAGGAGGTGCCCAGCACCTCTGTAACCTCATGTCCTGCAAGATTTTCTGTTGTTGAAATCAACATCTATAATTCCTCCTCTTCTCGGATGCCTCTTCTTATAACTTCTTACCCTATATACGACAGGATCGCCGTAAGGTTTCTTCCATTTTGTGAATAAGGCTTCATGCATATTCTTTATAAGAACCATTTTTAAGTGAAAAATGTTTTATTTTAGTCAAAATGATGTGAACTCTTTTTGACAAGAGGCGGCCGCTTATCGACCGCGGGAATAGGGGATTGCTATATTGTAGGGGAGAAAACATATATAGCGGGACCTATTGCGGAGGATGGAGTGAACGGCGGAAATGGGAGAAAATAAAGCAGGCTTATCGGGAGATACGTTTTTGATCAATACCCGCTTTTTATTGATTGTCAGTGTGTTTGTGGGCAATATCATTGAACCCCTGATTGGCCGGAACGAGGAAATGAGAGCATTGTTCCTTTGGATTTTTTCCTTCCACATGCCCTTGTTCGTGTTTGTAACCGGATATTTTGCCCGCTATTCCCTGACCGGACAGCCGGGAAAAAAAGTGCTGCAAACCATTGCACTTCAATATTTTATCTTCCAAACGTTATATTCCGTGCTGGATATCCTGGCGTTCCAGGTGCCAGGCATCAAACATTCCTTCTTTATGCCTTATCTGCTGTGCTGGTTTCTAATGGGACATATCATCTGGCGGCTTATGATGCTGCTGTTCACCTTCCTCAAGCTGAAGCATCCGGTGCTGGCCGCGGCAGGCATTGCTGTTCTTATCGGCTACGGCGGATTTGACGGCGGGGTGCTGAGCATCACCCGGGCGCTGGTATTCCTGCCCTTTTTCGTCATCGGCTATTATTTCGATTATGCCCGCTTCCGTGCATTTCTGTCCGGCTACCGCCGGGTGATTGCCGCCGCTCTGTCGGTGGGCCTGTTCCTCTATTTCGCCGCCAATGCCATGGAGCTTCAACCCCGCTGGCTGGTGGGCGCCTTGAATTACACCCAGATGGGCCACGGAGAATGGTACGCAGGTATGTACCGGCTGGTGCTGTACGGGCTTCAGTTGGTTGCATCCGTCGGGCTGCTGGCCTTTGTTCCCCACGGCAAATCCATCATGACCGACTGGGGCACCCGGACCTTATATGTATTTTTGCTCCATGGGTTTTTAGTCCGCCTTACCGTGTATTCCGGGATCTACGCGCATATTGATCATCCGCTGGAAATCGCGGCCCTTCTAGTCTGCACCATCGGAGCAACGATTCTTCTGGCCCAGCCCTTCGTCAAAAAATGGACCCATCTGGTCATCGAGCCGAACACCTCTTGGTTGAACCGGATGGAGGAGAAGGCCAGAGGTGTGCTTGGGGCGAGGTAAAGAACAACGTATGGATTGACAGCATGTTCACCGGGACAGAGCAGAGTTCCGCCCGTAGGGTGGGGTTCTGCTCTTTTTGCTACCTGAAATAACTTGGTCCGAGCCATAGGCGGATAGGTTATGGAAGCCTCGAAACCGGCAGAGCCGGGTTGTGGGCCTTCTTCGACATGCCATCGTTCCTTGATGCGGCGGGAACCGCAGCGTGAACGGCTAGTTAGAAGTCTGCGGCAGCTGTAACGGAACTCACCAGCTCTTAGAGGCTCAAAAAGCGGGGAATTGGTTTGTTACGGAACTGAGAGTACCTTAGACGGGTGAATCGGGGTAGAAATGGGGCTGGGTGGCGGGTAAGGGTATCTGAGTTCCGTTAGCATGGGAATGAGCACCAAAATCCGCTATAAGGGTCGCTGAGTTCCGTTAGGAGTACGGCGTAACCATGTGGAGCAGACCTTGGCAGCTGATGGAGAAAAAACGGAGGGACTAGAGGAGGGTAGTGGGAGAATAGGGCAGTGGGAGTGGGGAGAAGCCGGAGCAATGGAAATGGGTTCTGCGGAAAAAATCCATATATTCCAAGCCTGCCGTTGGCGGTATAATGGGAGTTGCAATGTGTACAAAATGGATGACCAACATGTCTGACAACCTTTTGAATGGGGGATATTTCAATGGAACGTATCGAGTTATGGCCGGAAGGGGCGCCATACAGCAAAGTCGAGGAATTGGAGGACCGTCCGGCGCTTACACCGTATCTGCTGGAGGGGGCGGGGGCCAATGTCCCTGCCGTGGTTGTGCTGCCTGGCGGCGGCTACGGCATGCGGGCGTATCATGAAGGGGAGCCTATTGCCCAATGGCTCAATTCCCTGGGGCTTCATGCTTTTGTTCTGAGCTACCGGGTTGCGCCGTACCAGCATCCCGCACCGCTCTCCGATGCCCAGCGGGCGTTGCGGTATGTCCGCTCCCGGGCGGAGGAGTGGGGAATCGATTCCGGACGTTTGGGGATTCTCGGGTTTTCTGCTGGCGGGCACCTGGCGTCCACGGCCGGTACCCATTATGATGCAGGCGACGCCGCCGCCCAGGATCCGGTGGAGCGCTTCAGCTGCCGCCCCGATTTTATGGTGCTGTGTTATCCTGTTATTTCCATGGGGGAATTCCGGCATGACGGCTCCCGCACCAACCTGCTTGGCCCGGAGCCGTCGGAAGCGGATATCCGGTTGTTCTCCAATGAGCTTCAGGTAACGGCGGATACGCCGCCTACCTTCCTGTGGCATACCTCCGACGACCCGTCTGTCCCCGTCGAGAATGCCCTGTTGTTCGCAGGGGCGTTAAGCCGCTGCAAGGTTCCTTTTGAGCTGCATTCCTTCCAATCCGGTGCCCACGGGCTGGGGTTGGCGGAGGATCATCCGGAGGCTTGGGTATGGCCGGAATTATGCGCGCGCTGGTTTAAGCGGCGGGAGCTGATTTAAGGCTTTGTAGAGCATCAGGGTAAATGGCTAGAGCATAAGATTCGAGCATAAGTGTAGAGTATCGCTATAAGATTTGAGCATCAAATTCAGTATCAGGAGTAGTTTCTGGCGACATTATGCGGGGCTTCGGCTTACGGCAGGTTAGGAGGCGGGGGATGGTGGAAGCGGAAAAAAGTAAGCTTCTGGTGTTCCGCTCTATGGGTGAGCGGGCGGTAACGGTAAGCCTCGGCGGATCAGACAGTTCCGGCATCGCCCCGGGCTTTTGGCTGCCTTTTATCCGGCATTTGGAGACGTCGCCTTTTCCCGGTTTTGTGGAGGCGGTGGCGGGTATCCATACTGCTACCGTTTTTTACGATCCTTATGTTCTGTACAGGGGATTGGACAAGATCATGCCGGTATGGTCTGAGCTGGAGGCTCTGCGGCTGGAAAGCCTGCAGGATGTGGTATGCGGCCTGCTGGAGCTGGAATGGGACAAGGTGCAGGAGCAGCCGGAGGCTTTGCCCAGGCTGATCGACATTCCTGTGCGTTATGGAGGGCTGTGGGGACCTGACCTGGCGGAGGTGGCCGCTTTATGCGGGATCCCTCCGGCAGAGTGGATCAGGCAGCACAGTGCAGCAGAATACCGGGTGCTGATGATCGGGTTTGTGCCGGGTTTTCCGTATCTGGACGGTTTGCCGGAGCAGTTGGCCGTGGACAGGCTGGCCACTCCCAGGCTGCGGGTTCCCGCAGGCTCCGTTGCGGTGGGGGGCAGCCAAACGGGCATCTACCCGCTGGAATCTCCCGGAGGCTGGAGACTGGTAGGCCGGACGCCCCTTTCCCTGTTCCGGCCGGATCATGCGGAGCCGTCCCTTTTGCGGACGGGGGACAGGGTCAGGTTTGTGCCTGTGGAGGAGGAGCCTCTGCCCTGAAAGAACACGGTGCCTGCCGCAGACGGGATGTTCATGCTGTGGTATCGGCACTTGTAAAGAACGATGAGATATAAGAGATTGGCCGAAGGGGTGGATGGCTGTTCGCATAATGACGCAAGATGATACACTGGAAGCCGGAGCCCTCCATGTGCTGGCTCCTGGTTTGTCCACCACGGTACAGGATCTGGGCCGTCCCGGCTTCCGTGACGCAGGTGTTCCTGTGGGGGGAGCGGCGGACCCGCAGGCCTTGGCCGTGGCCAACCTGCTGGTGGGCAATCCGCCGGGGGCGGCAGCGCTGGAGCTTACCTTGTCCGGGCCAACACTCATGTTCGGTCGTGAAGCGGCTGTGGCGCTGTGCGGTGCTCCTTTTGAGGCCTGGCTGGACGGACAGGCCCTGGAGCCTATGCGCCCGTATTATGTGCCGGCGGGCGCCGTGCTTACCGTCCGGCGTGCTGCCGCCGGCTGCCGGGGAGTATTGGCTGTGGCGGGCGGCATCGCCGTGCCGGAGGTGCTGGGGAGCCGCAGCACCTATGCCCGCGCCCGCCTGGGTGGGCTGGCAGGCCGTCCCCTGCAGGCGGACGACCTGCTGCCCTTGGGGCCGTCGACCGGTGCAGCCCGGCGGCTAGTGGCTCTGCTGTGCCGGCAGCCTGGCGGGCGCAGCCGGTTTGCAGCGGCACCGGGGCTGGCTACGCC
>JAEWMH010000036.1 GCA_023393235.1 Bacillota bacterium
ACGTGATGTACCGTTAATTATTGTAGACCGAAATCCCATGGTCCGTAAAATAAAAGGGCCGTACCTCCCTGATCCCCCCTGCCGATAGGAATCCTGCAAGAATCGACCCTACCCAAGGCGTCCATACCCAATATTTGATCCGGTTCTGCCTGGGGCCGGCTGGTTTGCCGTTTATCTCCCCGCAGCCCTCCTGCAAACCTCCCGCCGGGCAGACCCAGCCGCAGAAGGCTCTGCCGAAGAACAATGAGGTCAAAAACAGCGCTGCGAACAACAGGAAGCTGCCGGAGGCGATCCCCGCAAAGCTTCCCTGGACAATCAGATAAGGGGAGAAATAGTTCAGTGTAAGGGGAAAAACCAGCATGGACATAAGAAGAATGGCCTTCCGGACTTTTTGAGCCTTCATGATCCCACATTCCTTTCCGTTGAAGAGCATTCCTGATGAGTCAACTATATTATGTTGATATAGTATTGTCAATGATGATTTGCTCCCCCATGAACTACATAAACCTGCGGGATATGGAGATAGTAAACCCATGAAACAACTCAGCAAAGCCGGGCTTTTACCGGTGATTGCCTAAGGGGACTTTACCAACATGGCTCAAAATAGCAAGGCTTCTCAACAGGAGAAGCAGCTTCCTTGGTGGCAATTGTCACTGCTTGGCGTTGCCTGTACAGTTGGTACAGGTTTTTTTCTGGGTTCTGCCATTGCCATTGAAATCGGCGGACCGTCCGTGCTGTTCAACTACGCTTTAGCCGCTGTGGGCACCTATCTGGTATTCGACCAGCTGGCCCGCATGACGGCGGACCAGCCTATGGAAGGCTCCTTCCGTTCCTATGCCGGGAAAGCCTATGGCCGTTGGGCCGGCTTCAGCAGCGGCTGGGTTTATTGGTCCGCCGAGCTCCTGATCATGGGCAGCCAACTGACTGCCTTGTCCCTGTTCAGCCGGTTCTGGTTTCCGGCGGTGCCCATGTGGTGCTTTGCCGCGGGCTTCGGGATACTGGGACTGCTGGTGATTATTTGGGGAACCAAGGTATTCGACAGGCTGGAGAATACGCTGGCGGTGATGAAGATGGCCGCTATCCTGATGTTTCTGATTATTGCCGGACTGGCACTGGCAGGGGTGCTTACCCCCAAGGAGCATGGTGCGGCGATGCCGGGTGAGTGGCTGCCCAAAAGCTACACCGGACTTTGGTCGGCGCTGATCTTTTCCTTTTACGCCTTCGGGGGGATTGAGGTTATCGGGCTTCTGACCACCCGGCTGAAGAAGCCGGAGGATGCCCCGAAGTCGGGAAAGGTGATGCTCCTGGCCCTTGCTGTGCTTTATGTTTTGTCCATCGGGTTTGTCCTGCTGCTGGAGCCCTGGACCTCGTATACCTCCGATGAAAGCCCGTTTATCGTATCTTTGGCCGAATACAATCTGCCTTTTGTCCCGCATTTGTTTAATGCGGTGCTGATTGTCGCCGGATTCTCCACCATGACCGCCTCCCTGTTCGCCGTCACCACCATGGTGGTCACTCTGGCCAAGGATCATGACGCACCGGCGGTTTTTGCCGGGAAAGCAGGCGGAAACGGCAAAAAGCCCATAACTGCCGTGGGTTTGTCGGCAGCAGGCTTGACCGCTTCGGTGGTATTCGCACTCCTTATGCCGGAGAGTGTGTATGAATATTTGACAACGGCAGCTGGCATTATGCTGCTGTACAACTGGTTTTTCATTCTGGTGACGGCAAGGCGGCTGCTTCCCGCTACGCCCATGATGCGCACGAAGCAGTTCGCCGGTATGGCGCTGATCGCGCTGGCGGTTTTCGGCACCCTGTTCCACAGCATCAGCCGCCCCGGCTTCTTCATCAGCCTGGGCTTCACCGGAGTTATTGCCGCTATCACCTTTTTGATGAAGCGGGTCTGGAACAAGCAGGACCGCGGGCCCTCAACCAAAGAGAAGCCGGAACGCCTCCACGCCGAAGAAGATTCCGAAGCCGATAAGGGACAGACCGGAAATCACGGACACCGCCACAAGGAGCCCGCGCGTTAAAAACCGGCGGAAGGCACTGGCCATCAGCGCCATCAGCACATCCCACAGCATAATGCCAGCCATGATGGCACCGCTGTACAGCAGGACCTCCCGGGCTTGGTATTTGGCGATCATATCCGCCAGAACCGAGCCATAAATCCCCAGCCAGAACAGAATGGACATGGGGTTGGAGACGGACAGCAAAAACCCTGACAGAAACGACTTGATAGGCGCTTCGTTTCCACCCCTATAGCCGTCTCCCTGCTTGCCGGCATGGAGCAGACTTTCAATGCCTGTGTACGTCAGGACAAAACAGCCGAACAGCCACAGGAAGGTTTTCATAAACGGTTCATTCAAAAAATGGATGACGCCAAAATAAACCAGCAGCATAAAGGCACCGTCGGCAAGCATGGCCCCAAGCCCCACCAGCCATGCATGCCAAAAACCGCTGCGGATGCCCCGCTCCATCTGAGCCGTATTAATGGGGCCGATCGGAGCGGCCAGCGATAAACCCAACAGAAAATGACTGAATAATACTGCCATTTCGTACCACCTCCCATATTCCTCATAAGAGAATATGCGGGTGCACGGGCTCGTACCACATCATTCTGTGATTTATCTGGCGCCACCGGGTAAGGCGATTACCCGTAATTGAAGGAGGGATATACATGAGCGCGCCTAAGAAAAAGGACCTGCTGGCCATATCCTCCATACCGTTAATTATGACACTGGGAAATTCTATGCTGATTCCGGTGCTTCCCGGCATGCGCAGCCAGTTGAATGTCAGTTCCTTTCAGGTCAGTCTGATCATTACGGTGTATTCTGTGGTGGCCATTTTCCTGATTCCGGTGGCAGGTTTTCTGTCCGACCGTTTCGGCAGAAAAAAAGTGATCGTCCCCAGCCTAATCCTTACCGGACTCGGGGGGCTGCTCTGTGGCATTGCGTCCGTATGGTTCGGGAATGCGTACCTGTGGATATTGGTGGGCCGGTTTATTCAGGGCATCGGGGCAGCAGGGGCATTTCCCATCGTCATGCCGCTGGTAGGGGATTTATTTGAGGATGAAGCCCAGGTCAGCGCAGGTCTGGGTATCGTGGAGACCTCCAATACCTTCGGCAAGGTGCTGAGCCCCATTCTGGGCTGCTTATTGGCCGCCCTGGTTTGGTATGCTCCTTTTTGGGCCATTCCGGTGCTGTGTGCAGCGTCTCTCCTGTTGGTGTGGTTTATGGTCAAGGTACCCAAAAAGAAAAGTCAGGACAAACCTCCCCGCATCCCGGAGTTCTTCAAATCGGTTAAGGCCCTCTTCAAGGAAAAAGGCCGCTGGCTGTATGCCATCTTCGCTTTGGGCGGCATCAGCATGTTTGTGGTGTTCGGCACCCTGTTTTATTTGTCGGAAATGCTGGAGGATGAACACGGGATGCATGGGGTGCTGAAGGGGAGTATGCTGGCCATTCCGACTGCGGCGTTATGCGTATGCTCCTTCGGAACCGGGAAGATCATCGGAGACCATAAGAAACGGATGAAGTGGTTCAACCTGGCCGGTGTAGTCCTGCTCTCTGCGGCGGCGCTGGCCTGCGCCTGGTTTGGCGAAAACTCCCTCCTGCTGGATATGACCCTAATTTCACTAAGCTCCGCAGGGGTAGGCATTGCCCTGCCTTGTCTCGACGCCTTCATCACCGAGGGGATCGAGAAGGAACAGCGGGGCACGGTTACCTCCTTCTACAGCAGCATGCGGTTCATCGGCGTTGCGGCCGGGCCTCCGGTTGCCTCCGTTATGCTGAAGCCGTCAGCAGGCCCCTTCTTTTATCTGGCAGCCGGCTTAGGAGCCGTAGCCATTCTGCTGTCCGCCTTCGCCCTCAAGCCGAAGGAAGATCAAGCGGCGGAAAGCTGACACTGGAAGGACGCGCAAAAAAACTCCAGCCGCTCTGGAGTTTTTTTCTGTAGGGAATGTTATAATTTCATCGCCTTTTCAGCATTCTTCTGATCATTGGCCAGGAGGAGATTCAGGTCATAGGCCGGATACAGGCCTCTAGTATACATGAACTGGAAGATGTCCCCGTGCAGCTGGATTGCGCTGTTCAACTGCTTCTGGAGAAGCTGCCGCAGAGCCGGAGTCGCCGTCTCCGTGATCGCTATGGCATAATTGCGCACAGCCGTTTTGGCAAAAATCAGCAGATGGGCCGCGTAGAAAGCGGTGGCATCCTCCGGTGTCATGGCACGGGCACCTACCACAGGGGCAGCTTTGAAGTAAGGAAGCAGCTCCGTCAGGTTCTGCTCGATACCGGCAATGGCGTCCATGTAAATTTTTTTCAGCTGTGGATCCTTGATATTCATCAGGTTCATTTTGAGATCGGTCAGCGAATTGGATTGGAAGGCTACCGTCTCATGCAATTCCATGGTTTCATGCCATGCCAGGTGCTTCGGTTCTTGCGTGCTCATCTGTTCATTCCTCCGATGTGTGTAGTCTACACACCATATGCCTATTTTTCCGATCAGCATCATGTCCCGCATAATAAAAAAGCAGGGAGCACGTTCGCCGTGTCTCCCCGCTTCTATTATTGATATTGGTTCGGCCCTGTATAATAATACGGCTGCTGCTGGAAGGCTGCTTGCGGATTAGACATCTGCTGGGACGATCCATGCTGGTACGGCACCGGCTGGAAGGTTTGCTGCAGGGTCTGCAGGGTCGTTTGAGGCGCCTGCACCACCGGATACCACCCCTTGCGCGCCATGTATTGCCACACCTCGAAGCTTTGGTGGGAGCACATGCGGAAGGCATCCTCCAGAAAAGCGCGCAGCTGGGGCGTGGAGGTTTCGAAAGCGGCCCACGCATACTCTCTCCCCGCCCGTTTGAGGGTCAGCAGATACGAGGTGGCAATAGCCCGGTCATCCAGCCTGGTGAGCTTAACCTGCGGTTGAACCGGCTGCACGTTCATCCCGTTGGGCGGCATGATGGGATTCAGGTTCAGGCCGGGGACATTCAGCTGATCCCGCGACATGGATTTGGACACATATTCGACCTTCATGTTGTAATCCTGGATATGAACGGCGAAATGACCGGCAATCATATTCCGCAGCTCCTCGTCCTGGGCTTGCTCCAAAAACAACCCCATGGATTGGATGCTGTTGGTGCAGCTCATCAATAACTCGCTTAATTCGTGGGCTTCATGCGCTCCTAACATCAAACCTTCCTCCTTTTGGACTGCGGCGGTGAACCCCTCTATCGGCCAGGATATAGAGTCCCCTGTTTCCAGTCCGGTATGCAGTCAGTTGGGAGAAGGTATTGATGTCACGTTCTTCGGTCTTACTGCTGCTCGCTAGTCCCATACTCAAACGGTGCTTCGCAGGAGTAGATGTCATGGAAGAACCCCATATACGGGATATCCTCCTCCATACATTTGATCTTGTATAACAGCTCCTCACCACACTCCGGCTCTTCGCCGTTATGCCGCTTCACCTCAAACGCATCCACGATGTTCTCCATCAGCACCGTTTGAATGAACAGAGATAGCTTATCCAGCATGGTTTTGTCGAGCCCGGTTTGGGACTGATATCCTTCGAGGACGGCTGCAAAATACTCCTCCATAAACCGCCTGCGCTTCTCCACCTCCCTCTCACGCTGGATCCAGCCCGTTCCATGTGTCCACAGATTGGCCAGATCGTACATGTACCAGCAGAAGCAGGAGTTGTCGAAATCGAATACGGTGATATCCCCGTTATCGTAATCGATGCAATAATTCCCGTCGCTGTAGTCAAAGTGGACCATTCCGAACACTTCGCTGCTTCTGTCCAGGGCTTCCAGCGCAGCCAACAGCTCTGCCAGCTTCTCCCGGAGCAGAGATAGGGAGGCAGGGATCAGCTCATTGATGTAGCCCGTATTGTACTTGTCAAAAAAGCTATACCGGCGGCGGACAGGCCTGTAGCCCTTGGACAGGTGGTGAAGCTTCCCCAGGGTTTTGCCGCAGTTGTAGAAATATTCGGTCAGGGGCACACCCTCACGGTACCGGTAGCGGTTTTCCGCCAGTGATTTGCCTCTGGCCTTGTGGAACAGGCAGATCAGGTAGGTATGGTTTCCGTGTGTGATCTCCTCCGCCAGCTCCCCGCTGCGGGAGGGAATCACATCCGCCACACTGCCGCCGTTGGCCGCCAAATAACGGATGTATTCCGCCTCGGCCAAGACATCCTCCCTGCTCCTGTCGGGCAAACAGGCGATCCGGAGAATTTTCGGCTCCGCTCCCTCTTTCTCACAGGTAAAAACAACGTTGCGGCCTCCGTCATGGCCTTCGACCGGGCTGAATTCGTATCCCTCCAGCGCATATAGCTCCGAGATGGGCCCAAGGAAATGAGTCTTCGTGATGTGAACAACCTCGTTATGGTTCAAAAAAAGTCCCCTTTCGTTTTGAAGTAGTTAAAGTAACCTTCGGGGGGGCTGCTGGTGGGGGTGCGGTACAAGTACAGGTGCGTTTGAGAGGTGGGGTACGAGTACAGGTGCGTTGGGCTTTCGGGTGCGGTTCCGCTTTCGATTGCGGGTGCTGGTTCGCGTACGGTTGCGCCCGTAACGGACCGTACAAACCTTATTTCGCCGGAAACACCCTTTTGGCGAATGTTACGGACAGGAGAGCCCTTATTCACCCCGAATCCTCTTGTTATGAGGAGAACCGGGAAAATAAGGGCCGTAGAGTCCGCGAAAACAAGAAAATGATGATTCTGCGCCGATTAAGCGCCGTGGGGTCCGTTAGGTAGCGGAGCCCGGAACCCGGCAGCTGACCTCACTGGGGGGCTTCCCTCACCCATCCACCTCCGGCATGGACCGGGTTAAGGAAGGGTGGCGGTTACCATGATCTCGATTGCATCCAGCTGGATGCTCTGGCGCAGCTCCCACTTTCCCAAGGAGCCGCCCCATATATGGTCCACCCTCAGCCCGGCTTGCGCAAACATATCCTGCAGCTCAAACGGGAAATATCTCCGCTCCTTCACCTCAACCTGCTTCTTGCCCTCCGGCAGCTCCCATTCAGCCACCGCCTGCTCCACCATCGTCACCGGGTTAAACCGGCCCGAATCCACATCCTCCTGAGTGAGGCTGCGAATCCGGCAATAGGCATTGAGGGTCGTCAGAATAAACCGGCCTTGGGGCTTCAAGGCTGCTGCCACCCGGCGGAGAATGCCCATATCATGCTCCAGCGGCTCTTCCTCCCTGCCGACTAAACCGAAGGCACCTTCGCACAAACAAACCACCGCATCAAATTTCTTCTCCGGAACGTAGGTAACCGCATCGCTGTGGACCCATTCCACCTGAACCCCTGCCGCCGCAGCAGCCTTTTCCGCCTCCGCCAGCATCCCTTGGGAAATGTCCAAACCCGTCATCTTGAAGCCGCGTTTGGCCAGCTCAATGGAATGCCGTCCGGTACCGCAGCCTACATCAAGAATGCTGCCGCCCGGACTAAGGCCCAGCTCCTGAAGCAGAAAATCCACTTCCGATATGGTATTGCGGGTAAATCCGTTTTTCATATAATGCGGCGCATGGGCATCAAAAAAAGCTTGCCAATTAGATGTGTTCAATTTTCGTATCCCTCCATGTTTGAGTAACCACGGAAGCCACTGTCCCGTGGTCAGATTTGTCCGAATCCCTTCTTCACACAGATGGACAGACTTTTCATACTGCATCGCTCCCTTTACATCAGATATTTCGAGCATAGCCTCACCCTCCATTTTCTTCAAGGGGCCAGTTTCGTTATAAGTAAAGCTTCTGAACAAGCAGCCACAGATGGAATACATTGGTTGACATATATAGATCCCCGATATATATTCATATGTAGATGATCGATATATGGAGGCACACGGAATGGACAAGGGACTGATTGCCGGCAGCACCACGCTGCTGGTGTTGAAGCTGCTGGAGCATAAGGATATGTACGGGTACCAGATGATCGAGGAGTTGGCCAAAAAATCCGATCAGACCTTCCACTTGAAGGCCGGCACCCTGTATCCCATTCTCCATGGCCTGGAGCAAAACGGGATGGTAACCTCCTACGACGAACAGGCGGACGGCGGGCGTCTGCGCAAATATTACCGGTTGACCTCCAAGGGCAAAGGCCAGCTGGCGGACAAAAAGCAGGAATGGATGAAATACGCCCAGGCCGTCCAAAACATTTTGAATGAAGGTGCCACCTATGCCGTCCATTGAGAAGCTCCGTGAATACACCAACAACGTCTGCAGCCAGATCCGCTGGAAAAAAGCCCGTGAGGCCGTATCGGAGGAAATCCACAGCCACCTCATGGACCAGCGTGAAACGTACCTGCAGGAGGGCGCGTCGGAGGATAAGGCTACAGAACAAGCCATCGCCGATATGGGCGACCCCGTAGCCGTGGGCACACAGCTGGACCGTGTCCACAGGCCCAAGCCCCAGTGGGGGATGCTGGGGTTGATCTTGGCTATGGTGGTGGTGGGGATTCTTCTTCAGGTGTTGGTGCAAAATGATATTGCAACTCGATTTCGTACCCCCATCATGGTGGGATATCAGTTTAAATTTGCTTTGATTGGCCTTGCAGTCTTAGCAATAGCTTACATTATTGATTTTTCGATCATCGGTAAGCATCCAAAAACTACCTACATAGCGATCCTTTGTTTGTTTTTAATATCCCTCTTTATATCTCCCCTAAGAGGAGGCGCCCCATATTACGCTACCTATTGCTCACTGCTGTTTCCACTAGCCATCTCCGGTATGGTGTATGCCATGAGAGGAGAAGGATATTGGGGCATCACTGTTTGCGTAGGCGCCATTCTGTTCCCCGCCGCCTTAGCCTGGATGGTTCCCACGGTTGCCGGCTTTGTGCTGACGATAACCTGCGGGATGGTGATCCTTGGAATTGCTATCTCCAAAAATTGGTTCCAGGCTAACAAGCTTCGCAGTTATCTATGGGCCTATCTGCCCTTCCTGGGGGCGACGCTGCTTTTTGCTTCCACCCTTCTCCGCACCCCGTATAACGTCGAACGGCTGCGCAATTTCCTTCATCCCGAATCGGATCCTCAAGGAGGGGGTTATGTGGCATTGGTTGTGAGAAGCCTGCTGGAGAATGCCAAGCTATGGGGAAGCGGCACCATCCCCCAGCGGTTTGCGGAAAGCCAGTCCTTCCCGCTGCCTTCCATTCATTCCGATCTGATGCTCACCTATCTGATTTTCCGACTAGGCTGGATACCCTTTGGGCTGATCGTTGCACTGCTGGTTATCTTTATCGTCCATAGCTATAAGCAATGCTGGCGTCAAAAAAGCGTATTAGGCCAACTGGTATCATACTCTGTTCTGTTGACCTTTGCCCTCCAAACATTCCATCACATTATGTATAACACGGGCTTTTTACTTTTTGCCCCGTTATCGCTGCCGCTCATTTCTTATGGTCTTGGGGGGATGGCGATAAACATGGGACTCCTCGGACTAATGCTGTCCGTGTTCCGGAACGGGAGTGCGGCCCGGGACCGTGCACTGTCTTCCTCTGCCAAGCAGCCGTTCATTACGTGGCGGGAGCGGAAGCTGGTGATTGATTTTGGGAGAAAACACGGGGAGTAATGGTCAAAAAGGTAAAGGGGGAGTTCCATGTTTGCCGTGCTGTTGTTTGTTGCCGCAGGTTTGGCTGAAATTGGGGGAGGGTATCTGGTTTGGCTGTGGCTAAAGGAGGCCAAGCCCATGTGGTATGGCATTGTGGGGGCCTTGATTCTGGTCTTGTATGGGGTAATCCCTACGCTGCAGAAGTTCCCCTCCTTTGGCCGGGTCTATGCTGCTTATGGCGGGGTGTTCATCATATTGGCCGTATTGTGGGGATGGTTGGTGGACAAAAAAACGCCCGATCTCTATGATTGGATCGGGGCGGCCATCTGTTTGGTCGGGGTATCGGTTATGCTTTGGGCTCCCCGGGGATGAAGCCTGCCGGAGGGACAGGCCTAATCCAGCTTCGGATAAGCATGATGCTCCCCCTTCTGACTTAGCTCTGCGAATAAATTGATATCCACCGGTGTAATGGAGTCCGCGGTATCTCCGGAGGGTTTGGTTCCCGCCTGTGCTTCCGCGGCCAAGGCTGGGGGCTGCCCGATTCCGGCCATTGCCGCATATTGGGCCAGCAGGCTTTTCATCTGGCCGTAGGTCAACGGCTGGGCATCCGGTTTATACTCGTAGCCGATAAGACCGTTGGTTTCCACGGTTATCGTCTTCATATCCCCCATCCGGGAAATCCCCGTTTGGCGCAGCTTCATCTCCAGCTGGTCCACCGTCATCCTCAGCTTAGCCAGCTCCTTCACCTGCACCTTGCCGTCCCGGATCAGGGTCACCGTTTTGCCGCGCATCAGCTTTTCAAAAAAATTCCACTTCATTTCCAAAACCTCCAACAGAAGCAGAATACAGATAAACGTTGTTGCCGCCACCAGCGCCATCCAGATGCTCTTATCCGCAATAGGCTGTACGATCACGGTTCCGATGGAGATCATGATCACTGTTGTCGGAATGGTCATCTGGGAGATGGACTTGCGTCCGGCAATCCGCAGCAGCACCATGGCTCCCAGAATAACTACACATGACTTCCAAAACTCTCCCCACGTATCCATCCAATTCAATTCGCCACACTCCTGTCTTCTCCAGTTTCTTCTAGTGTTCTTAGAGGGAAGTCAGGATATGCAGGAATTACCGGATAAAATGAGTGCGGATTCGCGTTTCCGCCTCGGGAAGCCCGAGCTTTTCTTTCCCGGCGTCCACCACTTTCAGCAGCCAGGCCATGGCCTTGGCATTTTTGCGGAGCGTCTGAATGCCTTCCCCGTCCTGCAGCACCTCGCCCTTCTCCCTGCCGTAAGCGACTGTCCAGTATTGGGACGGGGGAAGGATGGTTTCCGCCAGGTTCAAATAGTTGTTCAACTGATGGACCACATCCACCCCTCCCGCCCGCCGGACCACGGACAGGGAGGTGGCCACCTTAAACCGGAAGTACCCGGAGCTGGTGTAGAACACCCGGTCCAGAAACGACTTCATGGTTCCGGCAATGCCCGCATAATACGTGGGAGAAGCCAGAATGAAGCCGTCTGCCTCCCGCATTTTGGCTGCGATTTCGTTGACTGGATCCTTGGTAAAGGCACAGGTATTCCCTTCGGATGTGGAGCAATAGCCGCAAGCAATGCAGCCATGAATGTCCAGGTGGCCGATCTGGATGGTCTCCACCTCAATACCCTCTTGCTCCAGTTCATGGGCCATGATCTCCAAAGCTTGGGCCGTGTTCCCGTTTTTGCGGGGGCTTCCGTTAATTGCTACAATTTTCATTTTGAGGTCCCTCCTTGCCTTTTGGGACCAGTATAAACCCACTGCTTGACGCGGAGTCAAAGGTATTTTTCGTGTCGCCGGGCATAACGGTAGGCCCCATTGCCCAGAACAGCGGTTACGCACAGAGCCGCAGCGGTTATCTGCCATATCCTTCCGCCGGAAGAGCCGGACGATTCAGGATCTCCAAAGCGGATTCTATGGCTGTCGTCCTTCGCACGGGACACCTTCTGCACCTGGGCAAGAATTACTCCGTCATACTTTTCGTTGGTATCGCAAATCCCCATCAGATAATACTTCATCCACCTTATAGCCGTTTTTCTCCAGAATCCGGGCAGAGGGAAGGTTAGCCGGGTTCACGCAGGCATACAGCTTATGGAGCTGCAGCGAATCGAATGCAAATTCATCCACCAATGTCACACATTCTGTGCCATAACCCTGGCCCCAGTATCCTTTGTGAAACACATATCCGATTTCCGCATGGCTCTCTGCCGCATCCATATTGAACAGCATCGCATTCCCGATGACAGCTCCCGTAGCCTTCTCAACAACCGCTGCATACAAGTGGGTGCCTGCCTCCTCCCGCGCCAGCAAGGTTCCGATGTGCCCACGGGTATCCTCCAGCGTGTGCATCAGCTTCCAGCCGATAAACCGGGACACCTCTTCATCGGACAAATAAGCAAACATTTCCGCCGCATCGTCCATAGTGATTTTTCTCAGTTGAAGCCTAGTGCCTTCCAGGGAATGAAAGAGGTTTTTGGTCATATTCATAATGGCTTTGTTCAACAGCTCCTCCTTCAACTGCTTGGGCAGTTCATATCGTTGGTCCTGCAAAGCATCCGGGTTGATCTCCACCCTTTTGCCTGCAGCCTCTTCCTTCTCGGCGAAACGAACCAGCGTCTCCGCAGGGCTGGCCGGTTCACTTAGAAGCATGGTTTTTAATTGGGCCAGCCTCATCAAGAAATCCTCCAACTCCCCCTCCAAAGGGAAGATCAGCAATTCCTGCTCAGAGAATGCCACACTTGCCACCAGGTCAACCCATTTTTTCTCCTCAGGAGGTGCCAGACTTGCCTCATGTCGTGACGCTTCACGGACGGCCAAAACCTTTTCCGCCGGGTACCCGACATATGCCGCCAGATCGGCGATCCCTTCGTGAGCCCAGCGGATTTCCCACCCCGGCCAGTTATTCTTCATCAGCCTCAGCAAACCATTCCGCAGGGGTACATCGTACAAGATATCCTCCCCTCCGTAAAACAGCAGCACTCTGCGCTCCAGATCAAGGACGGCTCCGCCCTCCGCCCATTTATCATCCAACCATCCGGATTCATCGACTTGCTTCTGAAGCTCAATAAACCTTATGGCATACTGCTCACCCCAGAACAAGCTTACCGGCAGAGTGTACGCGCACCAGTGACTGTAATACAGCTCATAGGATTGATTTCTGACGATCAGTAGATTGGCCCTCTGCCCCATTGGTGCCGGCCTCCATTTCTTTGGATTGCCTTCCATTTGCCCAGATGCTCTGATAGAATGAAGCACATAATGCTGTATGTGACTGGCGAAAAAGTGGAATCAACCACAGGGAAGCATACAGCGGATCATTCCGTTCGCCTGGGAAAAGGATCTGTGGCGCTTATTTCATAAGCTGCCGTGGATGCTTTTTTTGCTTTTTAATCCTATTTGTATGGAGGGAATGCCGATGGTTACACTTTTAAAAGCCAAGGAAGCGGCGGAGCAGGTATACGATTCAGTTAGAAGCAGAGTGGAGAGGTTAAAGAAGGAGGATGTTCACCCCCACATGGCAGCGGTACTGGTGGAGGGTGACCCCGCCTCTCTCTACTACGCCCAGGCCAAACAAAAAACTGCGGAAAAGCTGGGGGTGGCGTTTTCGCTCCATACCCTCCCGTCTCACACCTCGGAAAATGAAACCCTTCAGCTTATCACCCGTCTGAATGATGACCCTTCCGTTCACGGGATCATGCTGGAGCTGCCTCTGCCCGGGCATCTTCAGGCAGGCTGTATTACAGCTGCCATCTCCACGTTGAAGGATATCGACGGCGTGACTCCCGCCAACAAGCTGGCGGTGGTAACAGGGGAAGCGGGACTTTATCCGGCAACTCCCCAAGCCTGTATTCAATTGCTGAAGCACTACGGATACACCCTTGAGGGTAAAAATGTGGCTTTGGTGGGAAGGGGACAAACCGTAGGCCTTCCCCTGTTCCATATGCTGCAGCGGGAAAATGCCACGGTAACGGTATGCCACTCCCGCACACCGGATCTGGCCTTCCATCTGGGCCATGCGGAAATTGCCTTTGTTGCCGTGGGCCGGCTCCATACGGTGAAGGCGGAGATGGCGCACGCCAATCTGACTCTTATCGACGCCGGGATCAATGAAACGGCGGAGGGGAAAATCGCAGGCGATGTATCCCCCGAAGCAGTAATGATTGCTGCGGCCCTGTCCCCTGTTCCCGGCGGAGTAGGAACCCTGACAACCGCGATCCTGTTTCAAAACCTGATGAAGGCCATTTCTCTTCAATCCAAGGAGGCGCATGGATAATGAGCAATCATATATGGGATCAAAGCATCCGGAATTTTTTGGAGCAGGCGGGAAGCTCTAGTCCTACACCCGGTGGAGGAAGCGCCGCCGCGGTTGCCGCTGCACTGGGGACAGCCATGACCTCCATGGCAGGCAGATTGTCCCAAGGTGAAAAATTCACCGCGTTCCAGCCCCAGATTACCCAAGTCCTTCAGGAGATGAAGGAACTGACCGGCGAATGTGAAAGGCTGCTGCAAGCGGACATGGCTTCTTTTGACCAGTACATGGATGCCCTGAAGCTCCCCAAACAGACGGATGAGGAAAAACAGTACCGCAAAAATACGCTGCACCATGCCATTCTGCAAGCCATCGCCGTTCCCCTCCGCCTGATCACAGTGTGCCGAACGGGTATGGCCCATGCCCGCAGCATCGCGGAAATCTCCAACAAAAACGTCATCTCCGATCTGGGTATTGGAATCATCCTGTTAGAAGCGGCCGCACAATCCGCCTTGCTCACAGTAGAAATTAACCTGGCCTCACTGAAGGACCCGGAACAGGTGCGGCAATACCGGGAGGAGCTGTCCGTCCTGATGGAGGAAATCCATGAGTTAAAAAGCTCCACCCTACAGATTGTCCGCACCAGAATCTCAGAGTAATTGCGGCCGGGTTTCCCCAATCCGGTCAAACAGCCGCGCACATTGCAGGGTTAGCTCATGGGGCACGGTGGAGCTTTCAATCTTGCCGTTCCGGATACATTGCATGGCCTCTTGGATTTGGTAGACAAAGCCGTTTTGGGTTTGTTCGTCCTTATAATGGGTGTGGAGTTCCTGTTGGTTCGTATACAAGAGGGCCTCCGAGGCAAAATGGGGGCGGGGAACGACGATTTTGCCGCTGTCGCCGTAAATCACCAGACCCTGGTCCAATGCACTGACGATACTGGTTCGTAAGGAAGCCAGCACATCCTTGTACCGCACAATAATGTGGTTGGTCACATCCACGCCGGTATCCGCCCAGACGGCCGCCACCTGTATGTCTTCAATAGGATCAGTAATCATATATGTAGCAATTTCGTAGGCATACACCGTAATATCATAGGCGACTCCGCCGCCCAGCTCCGGGCTAAAATAACGATTTGTCTTCTCATTCGGGGCCACAAATCCGATGGCCAAATCCAGTGATTGGGGCTTGCCGATAAGCCCTTCGGTTAGCCACTGCTTGGCCTGGTTGACGGCAGGCAAAAACCGGCTCCACATGGCTTCCATCACGAATACGTTCAACTCTTTAGCCCGGGCAAATACCGTCTCCGCCTGAGCACTGCTTACAAACATGGCTTTTTCGCAAAGCACCGGCACCCGGTGGTCCAGACACAGCATACACAACTCATAATGGGCGTCTGTTGTGGCGGCGATATAGACGCAGTCCGGCTTCTCCCGGATCAGCATCTGCTCATAGCTGCCGTACGCGGAAGGAACACCTTGCTCCGCCGCAAACTCCGCGGCCCGCTCCATGGATTTGCTGGATACGGCCGTTACCTTGCAGCCTTCAATGAGCTCCACCGCGGCGCAAAACTTCTTGGCAATTTTCCCGGCGCCCATAATTCCGAAAGTAAATGCTCCCATACGTTTCTCCTTTGTCACCATGTATTGGAAAACCCTGATATGCTTCATTGTGGCATACTGGTATACTATTGGGAAGAGGAAAAAAGGGCGGCTCAGTGCCTGCCCATAGAAAGGTGAGCGTATGAAGGACACTGTCGATATATTGGGCATCCCATTTTCCAAATTAACCATGAACGAAACGGTCGAGCTGTTATCTGAACACATCCGGCAGGAGCAGCCCAAGCTGTTCCACCTGATCACCGCCAACCCGGAGATTGCCATCGTCCGCCAAACAGACGAGCTGCTGCAGACCATCATTGCCGAGGCGGATCTGATCACGCCCGACGGAGCGGGGATCGTGATGGCCTCCAAGCGCAAGGGCGATCCCGTGCCGGAGCGTGTCACGGGGTACGATCTGCTTCTCCGTCTTTTGGAAAAGGGGAATGATAGGAAGTGGAGCTTTTACTTTCTGGGGACGGACGAAACAACCAGCCTGGCTGCAGTGGAAAATATCCGAAGCCGTTATCCCCAGGTTGTGGTGGCAGGCAGACATAACGGATTTTTCTCCGCAGACGAGGAGGTTTCCATCCTGCAGGAGATTAAGCAAACGAAGCCGGACGTGCTGATAATCGCCATGGGCGCGCCTTACACGGACAAGTGGATTTACCGGAACAAGCGGGAGCTGGACGGGGTGAAGCTGGTGTTTGGGGTGGGTGGAAGCCTGGATGTAATCTCGGGCAAGGTGAAGCCCGCCCCGGCCATCTGGAAAGCCATGAACCTGGAATGGCTGCACCGGCTGCTGACGGTTCCCGTGGCCAAAGGCCAAAAATCCCGCTGGCGGCGGCAATCCGCATTACCCAAGTTTTTTTACCGGGCGGTAATCCGGAAATAAGGATCTTATTAGGGAGGCTGATGCCTCTCTTTTTTTGTGGGCAGCCGAATGAACCATTATTTTTAAAACCATGATATTTATATATTGACTATATTGTGTGTCATACAGTATATTAACAGTGAGGTGATGATATGGAATCCATCGACGAGCTCATGAACACATTGATCGTGGAGCTCAAACGCGGGACGCTGGTGCTGTCAGTATTGAGCCAGCTGCGGTCGCCCGAATACGGCTATTCCCTGGTCCAGAAGCTGGAGGAGAAGCAGGCCGCCATTGAAGCCAACACCCTGTACCCGCTCCTGCGCCGCCTGGAGAAGCAAGGTCTTCTCTCCAGTGAATGGGATACCACAGAAAGCAGGCCGCGGAAATATTATATGCTTAGCCCCACCGGCAAGACCGTTTATGAGAAGCTGAAGGATGAATGGATGCAGATGGGCAGCCAATTGGCATTGTTATTGAAGGAGGACGATGAGAAATGACTCTGATTGAACGGTATATTGATGCAGTGGCGGAACGCCTGCCGGAAAAGCTCCAATCGGATGTGAAGCTGGAGCTGCGGTCGAATATCCTGGATATGCTGCCGGATGATCCCGGAGAGGAGGATATCCGCCAGGTGCTGGAATCCATGGGAGACCCTGCTGAGCTTGCCTTGCAATACTCTCCCACCAAGCGATATTTAATCGGTCCGGCGGTATATGACCGCTACATCGAAGTGCTGAAGCTGGTATTGGGCATTGTGGCAGTAACCTTTACGGTGCTCATCAGCCTGGATTGGATGTTCGACGATGCGGGAGCATATAATGCGGCCGAAAGTATTACCAGCTATATCGCCGGTACGTTGGGCGGTGTTATTGAAGGTTTGCTTCAGGCTGTTCTATGGGTGACGATTATATTTGTGGTTCTGGAGCGCAAGAATGTCCTGGGCGGTCCTACCTTCACGAAGGCCAAACCTTGGCGGATCGAGAATCTGCCCAGCCAGTCCCTGTCCAAGAGGAGCAAAATCTCCAGAGGCAGCACCATAGCCGGAATCTGCGTGACCATTTTTCTCACCTTCCTGCTTCTGACCCGCCCGGATGTAATCAGCGTCATTTCCAGTGACCCCTCCGGCAGAACCGTTACACCTATTTTCAACACAGAGCATTTGTCCGCTTACAGCATCTTTATTCTGGTAGCCGCTCTCTTCTCCCTTAGTCTATCCATATGGAAGCTGGTACTGGAGAAATGGACCTTCCCCCTGGCCGTCGGCAACACGCTGTTCAACCTTCTGATCTGTGCTCTGATCACGGTTATGGTGAATGACGGGGCATTGTGGAACGACTCCCTGCAAAGCACCTTCAGCGAGATTTTTGCAAAAGCTGGCTCCGATGATCTGATCACCTGGTCCAAAAACAGCGGTTATGTCTTCATCTTTGTGGTTGTGGTTATCAGCCTCTGGGACTCTGTGGACGGTTTCCTGCGGAGCCGGGGTTCGAGACGGTAAATAGGAAAACTCCCCCTTCGGCCTTGGCCAGGGGGAGTTTGGCTGTTCTTAGGTGGATACATCCACGTCATCCCATTGCGCATTATCGGCTCCGATCAGCCAGTTCAGGCATTTGTGACGCTCCATCACCACACCGCCCTCCAGCTTTCGCGGCATAGGAAGACCCTTTATCCTCGCGTCCACACAGCCCCAATCCATCCGGTAGATCAGGTCGGCTTCGTTCAGCAGCTCCTCACGGGTGCGCAGGGTAGAGACTCCGAGAAGCTGTTCCAGAGAGTTGTTTTCGTTCATGATCCGCACAGACGCACCCACATCGCAGATGCTGTCCGGGAAGGAAAGCTCCTTTATTAAACCAAGCGCCCACAGCATGACATACAGGCATTCATATTGCCAGGAGAAACGGATAGCCTCTTTTTGCTCCGGTGTTTTTTTCTTCAGAAATGCCTTCTCTTCCGGTGAGAAGGCGCTCTTGCAGCCAAAGGCCTTCGTAATGCTGTCGCTGTAAGAACGGGCCTTCTTCACATCCATAGACTCGCTCATCAGCACCTCCGCATGCAGAGCCACCGCCAACAATGCGGCAGCGCGTTGGGCTACCTCCTGAACGGTCCGGAAATGACAGTCCTCCTCCCCTTCAATTAGAGGCAGCCATTCCGTCACATAGATCCCCTTATTGCGCAAAAATTCCACACTCCGGTTGCGGCGGGCAACCCGTTCCGGCGGGGCGCCATCGAAGAAGTCAGGCGGAAGCGGGCGTTCGGCTGGAAAAAAACAGGCCAATTCGCTGTCTCCCTCATCTGAAAGCACCAGCCGCAGCTCCTTGTCCAGAATTTTCCTCCCGTTGTCAGCCAGCAGCAGCCCCTCAATCCGATGCAGAAGGCCGGCCAATTGCTCCAGCAATGCGGTAACCTGGGCATGATCTTCATCCTCACAGCGATACTTCACAATGACAAAGCTGCCGCTCCCTTGAATTTGGTACAGCATATTCAGCTTGTGGTCGGTATACTCCGTTTCCACGCCATGGAAATGGCCCCAGACCGCATTGGTCTGCTCCTTAAAAAAAGCTTCGGTTTCCTCCATCCCCTTGGGAAACACCCAAATCGACAGCTCCATCCGCCCGTTGTTTGCCTCAACGGTGTTGCCCGTTCCCTTGTTTTGCAGCCCGAAGGTGTGGCAGATGGTTTCCATGACAGTTTCCAGATCCTGCTCCACAATCAGCAAATACAATTTGTTCTCCAAAATATGCTCCTCCCATCCGCTTCCAATATTGCTCTCTTTATATATGTCGTTGGAAGGTTCTCATAAATGAAGACAATATTCATTTCGGCGCCGGTCACCCAGCCTACTCTTTTACAGAACCTACTGTAATGCCGCTGACAAAATATTTCTGGAGAAACGGGTACAAAAGCAGGATGGGCACCGTGGCTACCAGCAGCTGGGCCGCCCGCAGGGATTTGTTGGACAGCTTGCCCAATAGGGCCAGATCATCCTTGGTCAGCTTGCTGACGTCAATGGTAACGATCATCTGCTTCAGATAGGTCTGGAGTGGCCACAGCTTATTGTCATTGAGGAAAAGGAGTCCCGTAAACCAGTCGTTCCAATGGAACACCACTGCGAACAGGGACAGGGTGGCCACTGACGCCATGGAGACGGGCAAATAAATCCGGAACAACAGCGTCAGATGGCCGGCGCCGTCCATCATGGCAGACTCGATCATGCTTTTGTTGATCCCCCGGAAAAAGTGCATCATCATCAGAATGTTGAAAATCTGCACAGCACTGGGCAGCACCAGGGACCAGAAGCTGTCGATGAGCCCCATGCTTTTGACGATGAGAAAATAAGGGATCAGCCCGCCGTTGAACAGCAAAGGTATAATGTAAAACCAGATGATGGTGTTGCGCCCTTTCATCTCCTGTGCGGTTTTGGATAAAGGATAGGCGGTCACCAGGATCAGCAGCAGGTTGATGGCCGTGCCTGTCACCGTCCGCAGCACGGAAACGCCGAAGGCCTGGAAGAAGGCGGTGTTGCCGAACACCTTGCCGTATGCCTCTACGTTGAAGTCAATCGGCACAACCGTTACCCGGTTAGCGAGGGTGGCGGCGGAATCGCTCAGGGAAACCGCCAGCAGATGGACAAAGGGAAACGCACACAGCAGGGCAAGCAAAGCAAGCAGCGTATTGTTCAAAAGCTCAAAAATACGGGAACCCGCCGATTTATCGTATGACAAGAGTAGCACCTCCTGAGGAAAGCTTTTATTAGCTTGGAGTCAGCGAGGGGTGGCCGTGGCTTGCCGGGGCGCTAACGGAACTGAGCGACGCTTAAACAGCAAATTTTCGCTTTCTGCACCTGTAACGGAACTCTGACACCCTTAGAAGCGTGAACGCGGGAATGTTGCTGCAAATGCTACCTCTAAGGGCTTCTCAGTTCCGTAAGAATGGAATTCGCGCATCAATCAGCGGCTAAGCGTCGGATAGTTCCGTTAGCGCCCAGCCAAACACAATCAACCTGTTGCCCCAGCACATTTAGTAACCAAACCCAACCCTCCTCCTGCCCCGGCCACACACTCCCCCCTAAAACAATCGATATCCCGCAAACCGGGCCGCCGCCCAGTTGGACAAGGCAATAAACAACAGGCTGACCACCGACTTGAACACTCCTATCGCCGCCGACATGCTGTACTGCATCTGGAGCAGCCCCTGCCGGTAGACGAAGGTGTCGATAATGTCCCCCGACTTGTACACCGCGGGGTTGTACAGCACCAGAATCTGGTCGAAGCCCGCGTCCAGAATGCTGCCCAGGCTTAAGGCCCCCAAGAGAATCATCGTCGGCACCAGGGAGGGCAGAGTAATGTAGCGGATTCTGCCCCATCGGCCCGCCCCGTCCATAGTTGCCGCCTCATACAGCTCCGGGTTGATGGTGGTCAGCGCCGCCAGATACAGAATCGCCCCCCAGCCGAAGCTTTTCCAGACCTCCGTGGCCACCAGCGTAAACTTGAACCAATCATTGTCCCCCAGGAAAAATACCGGCTGGCCGCCAACCGCCTGAATGAGACGGTTGACGATCCCCTCCGTGGACAGCAGATCCATAAAAATCCCGCCGATAATTACCCAGGACAAAAAATGCGGCAGATACACAAAGGTTTGAACGGTCCGTTTAAAAAGTCTGCCCCTGGCTTCATTCAGCAGCAGCGCAAAGACAATAGGCGCCAGTTGGCCGAACACAATCTTCATCCCTGCTATCGCTACCGTGTTATACAGAATTTGCCCAAAGTCCGGCATCCGGAAGATGAAGGTGAACCATTCCAGCCCCACAAAGTCGGAACGGAGCATGCCCTTGGCCGGCATAAAATTCTGGAAGGCGATCACAACCCCATACATGGGGGCATAGGAGAAAATCAGCAGGAATACCGCTGATGGCAGCAGCATCAGATACAGCACCGGGCTGTTAGCCAGGCCTGCACCCCGGGCAGGTCTGCCAAGCAGGGCGGATATTCTCCGCCCCCCTTGCTGTCCCGGCCCCTGCCGAAGCGGTCCGGGATTTCCCGCTAACTTGCGCCCCTCTGCCGGCCGCTCTACTTGTTGGCCTGGTACCATGCGTTGATCTCCTTGGTGATATCGTCGCCGCCGCCTTTTTTCCACGAATCCACGAACTTGTCGAAGGCAGCTGCAGGCTCCTGGCCCATGATGATCCGGGCGAAGGTTTCCGCCTCCAGCTTATCCAGATACGCCTTCTTCTGGGTCATGGCCGGGGTAGGCACACCCGGGTACACATTGGCTGATACATAGCTGCCCTTTTCCCGCTCCAGCCAGGTGCTGAGCACGGATTGGAAGGCTTTGGGCCGCTGGGGCTCGGCGGACAGCCCGTCGTAATCATTGGCCTCGCTGGCGTTCAAGCTGTCCTTGCTCCCCTTCTGCAGCGCTGCCGCAATCCGCTCCAGCCGGTTCACCGCCTCGGAGCCCAGACGTCCCTGGAAGCCCCAGGCATTGGCGTCATTGTCCGGGAAATCATTGAACCAGCCCCAGCCAGGCTGCCCGTAGCTGTATTTGAACAGGCTGGCATTTTTCTCGGTGGGATTCAGAGGGGTTTGCAGGGCGGTCACCGGGTACTTGAACTCATACTTGCCCGCCAGCTCCTTGCGCATCGCCTCATTGCTGCGGTACAGGGAATCAAGCTGCATATTGTACAGGGCAATGATTACCTCGGGCTGCTTGTAGCTTTTGTTGATGGCCACCCCGTAATTGGATACTGTATCAATGATGACGCTGCGTTTGCCGTTGTCCCCCTTCAAGGTGGGCAAAGCCGCCATATTGGCCTTGGGCACATTCTTCCACATATCCGGGAACGGGAAATACACATTCCACCACTGTCCGTTGGTCCAGGTGAGGGTATTGCCGGAGGTCAGGTCACTGATGGTATTGTCATTGTTCTTGGCGATGAATTCCCGGTTGATGTAACCCTTGGCATACCAGTCATGGAGCTTCACCAGCGCTTCCTTCATCTGGGGCTGGATGCTGCCGTAAACCACCTTGCCGTCCCCGTCCAGCCGCCACTTCTTGGGCTGTGCATCGAAGGCCTGGGTCAGCAGGTCGATGCCCTGCATATCCTTATCCAGCACCATGCCGGTACCGCCCGGATATTTGCTTTTGTAGGCGGCCAACACCTCCTCCATCTCCGCCAGAGTGGAGGGCACAGGCTTGCCCAGCTCCTCCAGAAGATCCTTGCGGATCCAGTTGGTGCTCCAATACGCCATCCGGTCGATCATTTTGGGGAAGGCATAGATTTTACCGTCGATGGTAAAAGGGGAAAACAGCTTGCCCTTGGCATCCTTCTGGGCCAGCTCAATCACATGCTTCAGCAGCGGCGAACCATACTTTTCGATCAGGTCGTTCAGCGGCATCAGCACTCCCTGCTGGGCCAAATTGCCGAGAACGGGAGCCTCCGCCCCGATCACATCCGGCAGGGCGCCGCTTGCCGCCCCGATATTCAGCTTCTGCACATCCGTCTCCAGATTGGGAGTGATCCACTTGGGCTTGACGATAATGCCCAGGTCGTTCTGAAGCCACCGGGTATAGCCGTTGTTCTCCAGGGAATCTCCCGGCTGGTAGACGGTTCCTTCGGTGTTGATTTTATTCTGGGTAAAGGTTACCGGCGGATCGAATTTCTTAAAGCCGGCTCCGCCTGCCGTCCCCTTCTCCTCCGCCTTGGCGCTTGCCGCCGGGCTTCCCCCTGCATCGGCCTGGGGACCCGCCTTTTCCTCCGCCTCTTGACAGCCTGCGGCAAACAGCGCCAGCGCCAGTCCGGCCGCGGCCACCTTCCACGTTTTGCCCATTCCCGCTCCCCCTTTGGACCATCTTCATTTCGGCTATCGTCCAGAAGTCTGACCGACAGATAGGTAAATACATAATCATAAGGTTTCATTCCTTACCGGGAAAAGAGTGCCTTGGATGCTCAAACACGTTTTGTCGGCCTTGATTGGATCGGAATTATTAGGGTTCAAAGCCGCCAAAAAACTCGCCCTCAAGTCACTCTTTTCCCTTTCAGTCATTCCACATGAAAATGTATTTACCCTCTCGTTTCATCTGCCAGACTGCTCAGCCGGTTGCTTCCATCTTAAGCAGCATGGCGCCGCCGCTCCACGCCCTCATCTAACCTTTCTTGCCTTCCCGTGACTATTTGCCGCAGCCGAAACATGATATCCTACATATATCCAACGGATGAACTCAGCGCTTATGTAAGCGCAATCATAAAAAGAGAGAGAACCGTTCACAAGGGGGAAAACAGGCATGCGGCAGCTATGGAAATCCTCCGTTGCCCGGAATATGATCGGCGGCTTCCTGGTGGTGCTGCTGCCATTGGCCGCCACGTACTGGTACACCAATGCAGCCAGCATGGAAGCGGTCCAAGAAGAGGTGGTTGCCTCCTCCTCCAAGTCCCTGCTGCTGTTAACCAGCCAATTGGAATCCACACTGGACAAATTCGAAAGCTTGACCTATTCGCTGGCCAGCGACAGTGAGCTTAATGCCGTCAACCAGGCCCCCTATGAAACCGGGCATTTGTGGTCCTACGTGCAGCAGCTGCGCCAGCTTCAATTCTACAGCAACACCGCCGATCTGGAGGGAGATATCACCATCTACCTGCGCGGCAAAAACCGCAAGCTTTCCTCCAAAACGGGCTTTGGCCCCATTGAGGAGGACGCCCCTCAGTTTGTGCGGGAGATTGCCGTAGCCGAAAAGAAATGGTTTTTCCGCCTGAAGCCTGCAGGCAGCACCAACAAGGATAGCGGTCGCCAGTCCCTCACTCCCCAGGAGCGGGAGCAGCGCACGGTGCTGACCTTCGCCAGAGGCTCCGGCGTCCAGTCGGATAACGGCGTGATTGTCTCCGTGGATATTCCTGTGGCCCAGCTCCGGCCCCGGATGGAGGTGATGCAGGGGCGGGAACAAGGCACCGCCTTCATCTTCGGGGAACAGGAGGGCGAAATTTTCTCCGCCGATGCCGGGGCCGAACTGTCCTCCCTCCAAGCCGTCATTGCAGGCAAAGCCGAAACCACCGGGCGTTTCACTTACTCCCACATGGGCCAAAAAAGCATCGTCCTCTTCGACAAATCCGCTGGCCCCGGCCTGACTCTGGGCATGCTGTTTGCCGAGAAGCAGATCATGCAGCCCATCCATCGTATCCGGGCCTGGACCATCGGCGTGCTGTCCGGCTCTGCAGCCCTTGGCCTGCTCTACACGCTGTTCGCCTACCGGAAGCTCCTGCGGCCGGTGCTGGTGCTGGTGGAGGCCATGGGCAAGGTCAGGCTGGGCCGGCTCAAAACCCGGATTCCCGACCCGCCGGCCAACGAGTTCGGCTTTGTTTATACCCAGTTTAATAACATGGCCGACGAAATCGATACCCTGGTCAACGAAATCTATGTGGAGCGCCTCAACCAGCAGCAGGCTCAGCTGAAACTGCTCCAGTCCCAGATCAACCCGCATTTTCTCTACAACTGCCTCAACTTCATCTACCAGATGTCCATGGGGGAAAACAACGAGGCCGCCGCCAACATGTCCTTGTACCTGAGCAAATATTTCCGGTACGCCACCAAAAGCGACCTCCACTACGTGAGCCTGCGCCAGGAGCTGGACAATATCGAGGCGTACGTCCAGATCCAGCGTTTGCGTTTTTCGGGTCGCATCACCTTTTCCATGGACATTCCCGATGCCCTGCTCTATACGGCCATACCCAGACTCACCCTGCAGCCCCTTGTGGAAAATGCCTTCGTCCACGGCATCGAGGCCGGCGACGGAAGCCCCAAGCATATCGCCATCCGCGGGCTCCGGGAGGAGGCGTACATCCATTTGACCGTGGAGGATGACGGCAAGGGGGTTACGCCGGAGGAGCTCAGCCGGCTGCAGCAAAGCCTGGAAACCATGGAGCACGAGGAGTTCGGCTGCGGGCTGAACAATACCCATTGGCGGCTTGCCCTGCGGTACGGGCCGGGAGCCGGACTGAAGCTGGAGCGGAGGCAGCCCCACGGCCTGACCGTCCATATAATGATTCCTGCAGAGGAGGAACAGCCCCGTGTACAATCTGCTGATTCTTGATGATGAGCCTGCGGTTGTGAACAGTCTGGCCCACAATATTGATTGGGAGGAGCAGGGCATCGCCCATGTGTTCAAAGCTACCTCCGCCGCCCAGGCGCTGGAGCTGATGCGGGAATACCGGACCGATCTGGTGATTTCGGATATCCGGATGCCCGGAATGGATGGTCTGGATTTCACGGAGGCCATCCGCAATCTGTCTCCCCACACCAAGGTAATAATTATCTCCGGGCTGGATGAGTTCCGTCTGGCCCAACGGGCAATTCTGCTGAACGTCTTTCGCTATATGACCAAGCCTGTCCCCTACATGGAGCTGGTTCAGGCTGTGCAGGAAGCCCTTGCCGCGCTGGAGTCGGAGCTGGAGCAGCATCAGCTGCTGGAGAACGCCGGGTTGGTTATGGACAGCGCACGCCCCATTCTCCAGGAGCGGTTCCTGCAGCAATGGATCGTCCGCGGAGGAGGCAAAAGCTCCAGGGCTCTAGCCTCCCTTGACCCTTGCGGACTGGAGATCCGGGAGGATGATCCGTGCCTGCTGCTTCTGGTGCGGGTGGATGAATGGCCCCGGGAGGATACGGACCCGTACCAGCGGCTGAAGCTGCAGAAGCTGGTGGGGGAGATACTGTTTCACGGCACACCCTGCATCATGTTCAATGACTTCGAGCGGCAGCTTGTAGTCTTGGTGCAGCAAAACAGCGAGGCCAGTCTCCAGACTGTCAGACGCTATATGGAGGGAATGGCCGAGCTTCTGCTCAGCACAGCCAAACGTTCCTTGGGATGCACGTTGTCTCTGTTTTGGAGCAGGCGTTTTTTTGCAGCGGGGGACGTTCATGAGGAATATATCCGCCTGAAGGAGCGGGCCAGGTTCACAATGGCCTGGGAATCGGGGATTATCCAAGGCGCTGTTTCAGAAACGGGAAGCTGGGATGAAGAGGAGCAGTCGCTGTTCGGGTACCCCGGCTTCGAGCAATGGGTGGAGCGGCTGGATAAGACCCAGGCGCTCTATCATCTGCGGCATTGGTTCGACGGTGACGGAGGAAAGAAGCCTGCCCGGACCTACGACATGCTGCTGCTTTTGTACAATACCGTATCCGCCGGGCTGATCAAGGCCTCCCTGAAGCGGAAGGTTCCCCTCCAGGAGTGGGCCAAGGAGGAAACCTCCATTTTCTATGCCATGCAAATGCCCGCTACCGTGTCCCGCCTGCGAGCCTGGGCCCTTCGGGTGACGGAGCTGTATATGGACTATATGCTGGAGCGTTCCCATCATGTCACCAGCCGGCTCTTGGCCCAGGCCAAACAGCTGATCAACGGCGGGCTGCTGGGTGATTTTACGGTGCAGGACATCGCCATGAAGCTTCATGTGCATCCCAATTATTTATCCCGGCTGTTCGCCAGGGAAACGGGCATGACCCTGACGGAATACACCGTGATGCTGCGGATGGAGAAGGCCAAGGTGCTCCTCGCCTCTCCGGGATGGAAGGTGTTTCAGGTGGCGGAGGAGGTAGGCTACGAAAGCGTCTCCCACTTCAACCGGACCTTCAAGCGCCACACCGGTATGAATCCGAAGGAATATCAGACGTCTCTGGCGGTGCCGGAGCAGTAGGTGCTGCGGCCCCAAGCAAAATTTGGCACAAAAATCATCCTTTTTGACACGATCAAAATGGCTATTAAGTATAAGATAAGAGGGTATCAGGTCCTTGATACTCCTTTTTTTGTATATGCTTGCATTCAAAAGCGGCAGATACGCTCAGGGGCTTGAGGTGAACAGAATCATATATTAGAAGGGAGAAAGGAAATGAAATTAAAACGCGCACCAATCAAGAAAGTCACTGCCGCTTGTTTGAGCGGGTTGATAGCGCTCTCAACAGCTTTGACAGTGTCCGGAGGTACGGCACAGGCGGCCTTTAACGGGGCAGACATTCCTGCATTTCCCGGTGCGGAGGGCGGCGGCGCTTATACCAGCGGTGGCCGGGGCGGCGATGTGTACATCGTTACCAATCTGGAGGATTATGGCACCAGCAGTACCACAATTGAAGGCTCTCTCCGCAAGGGGATCATGGAAACCCCGGCAGGAGGCCGTACCATTGTATTTCATGTATCCGGTACCATTGAATTGAAGAGCCCCCTGCTCTTTAAGAACATCAAGAATCTGACCATTGCCGGACAAACTGCGCCAGGCAACGGCATCACCCTTGCCGGGTATGAGACCAATATCAGCAACTCGGAAAATATCATCATCCGCTATATGAAGTTCCGTCCGGGAGCTACCAATGTTCATGGCGGAAGCGATTCCATGGATGCGCTGTGGGGACGGGATAATAACTATTTTATCATCGACCACTCCTCCTTCAGCTGGAATACAGACGAGACGCTGTCCCTCTACCGGGGCCAGAACGGTACAATCCAATGGTCAACCGTATATGAAAGCCTGACCCTCTCGGGGCACTCCAAGGGGCGCCATGGCTATGGCGGAATTGCCGGCGGTGATAAAACCACTTTCCACCATAACCTGTATGTTAACCATACCTCCCGGAATCCCCGGTTTGGCGGCGGTTATGGCGGGAAAGCGGACAAGGATCATGTGGCGGTGGTGCAGTTCTCCAACAATGCCATTTACAACTGGGGCTTTAACGGTCCATACGGCGGCGGCTTTAACTTTGTCAATTACATGAACAACATCAACATTGCCGGACCCGGAACGCGGGACAATGTCAAGGACCAAATCATTGACGCCGGTGAAAAGGGCAAGCTGGGCGGCTTCTATGTTGCCGGGAACCAGATCAACGGTCAAAGCACCGGAGTGCTGGACGCCACCTATACACCTTATTTCAAGTTCTCCGGCGACTTGGATGGGGACCAAAAGACCGAAGTACGGACAACGCCATACCGTTCCGGAGACAGTACGGGTGTCACCAAGAACGTCTATAACGCAGGCTTTGATGCTTATCTGGATAACAGCATTACCGAGGCCAACGGTGCCTTGCTGGAGAGCATTCTGCAGAAGGCCGGGGCCACCTATCCCCGCCGTGATGCTATTGATGCCCGGATAGTAGCGGAAGTGAAGAAGGGTCTGGGAAGATATGTGAACGTGGAGCAAGAGGTAGGTGGGTATGTATCTCCCTTCGGCGTCATTGAAGCCGTACATCCGGTGAACTATGACACCAACCTGAACGGCATTGCCGACACCTGGGAAAAAGCAAAGGGCATCTGGGCTACGCCGGACGCTTATAAAACTGTAACAGATAGCGGCTATACCTGGCTGGAGCAGTATATCAACGGCCTCGTAGATATGGACCATGTAGCCGAAAATCCGGAGGTGACTTTGGCAGCGCCTCTAAATCAGACCATATTCACGGACGACCAGGACGTGCCTGTGTCAATCACAGCTGCATCCAACTTTGGGAACTCCATTGCCAAGGTTGCTGTATATAACGGATC
>JAEWMH010000127.1 GCA_023393235.1 Bacillota bacterium
CGGGTCACCTTTATCATTGATTTGGCCAGGGTACCAATCGAACTTCACTAAGAGCTTGCTTCCAGTCACCATAGAATCGAAGGTTTTGGATGCAACCCGGCCACCGCTTTGATTTTCCATGGTAAAAGAAAGCTTCGGTGTTGTGTTGCTTCCCACATCCTCGGCAGGTGTTGCCAATGTGGCTCCTGTGGTCACAAAGCCCCAATTTAAAGGCGTGACGGCAACGGTGTCTCCGAAGTCACTGTAGAATACAGATTCAAACCCGTCTATAACTGGCGCAGAAGGGGCGAGTACCAACTGAACAGAAATTAGAGCCTGAATGTTACCGCTGTTAGTAACATTGTTAATAGCACTTAGATTCAATGTGCCAATAAACGGATAAGTACCTGCCTGCTCTGCGTTGTAAGCAGGACTGTTCCAGACTACAGGCACTCCGGCAATGGTATTGCCATTGTCCAGTTTCACATCCAGCGCTGCGGGAAGCACAGACACAACATTAGCTAATGTAGCTCCCCGCACCATGGTATATTGAGTTTTATAAGCAGTGTTTATAGAAACAATATTTTTGGGTCCTTGCGACGGAGCAGGAATGTCCGATTTTTTGATGACTACGTTATCCAGACCCGTCCGGAAGTTCAGACTTTGCCCGCTTGCACGGTTTCCTTTAATTGTAACCTTTGCGATGCTGTTCACATAATTCAGTTTGCTGATGTCCAAGTTATCAGCGGAGAAGCTATTTTCAGGATGAGCCTTATCATGAATTTCAAAGGATACCTTCTCTTCTGTAAAATCAAATAGCACCTGTGCGGACAACCAGCTTCCATCATATGTTACGCCAGTTACGGTTTGAGCCGAGGACAAATCAGTTCCTGTTGAGCCAATACCGTATTTGATTTTGCCGTCCCCGCCCTTTACCAGTCGAAACAAAGGCGCCGACTTGGTATCTGTAAACAGAATTTCGCTTGAGTTGGCTGCAGTCGTAACCGTTTCCGGTTTCCAGTCAAATGAAAAAAGAACCTGCGCTTCAGCAGTCGCTGGCGAAAGTGTTTTTTCAACAGAACGTGTACCACTACCGGAGCCTAAGACTTCCAGATAACGATTCCCGTTTGACTCGGCCTTATTGGAATAAGTTGCATTACCAACCGTAAACCCGCCTGTGGTAATACCATCCTCAAAATCTATTTGTTCCATGACCATGTATGAGCTGGTGTTCGTAGTTTGAATACTTGCCCCCATGGCTATACTAGCCTGGGACAATACAAGCATAAAAGCAAGAACAGATGAAATAAGCTTTTTATACCCTTTCAATATCCGCACGATAACTATGACCTCCTTAAATTATAGTAAACATACGAAAATCGGATATATCCCCCCCCTTTTCTGAATATCTACCCCATAATGAAACGCTTTCATATCCGCTCCTGCCCGTTTTCTTCAGTGGAGCTGACGGTAAATAATAGAAACACTTATTAAGCTAACACCGTTGTGTTTACGAAGTCTATTGCACATTTTTGAATATCCCACAAATTCGCCATAATCCCCGTTTTTTCACCTTTGAACTTTCTTGATTAGGTTTGTCTTTTTTTGAGTACAAGAAAAAAACCAGATCTATCCGGCTTATGCACGGAAAAGATCCGGTCAAGTTTTATACACCCAGCATACGCAGCAAGAGCCCCACTGACGCTACGAATAATCCCCCCGAACTAATGAGGATCCCGATCAGCCACTTCTGAAAATCGGCCTGTCTGTTGCGCAGCTGCTCCACCTCATCCCGAAGTTCCTCCACTCTAACCTGCAAGGCCCGTGTGGCCTGCAACGCATCCATACCAATATCACGGGCCGAATGGATCATATCCAGCTTGGTTTCCACCCGGGTTAAGCGCTGTAAAATTTCGTTGGTTTCATCTGGCATCCCTTATCATCCCCTTACCTTCCATTTGTACAAGATATGCCAAAAGAGCTACGCCTGCTTAGTTACTCTATCTATTTGAAGCAAATTTTAGAGTCTAAGATTTGGATATGGCGCCTGAGAAATGGCAAAAAGACTCCGCAGCATGCTGCAGAGCCTCCATTAGTATAGATTTCGGTACACCCGGTTCATCTAACGTTCCACGGTCTCCCGTACCAGTGCAATGACTGCCTCCCGGTCCGCGTCCGTCCCCCGGGCTTCCGCTGTGGGGCGGAAATGCTCCATATGCCGGAAGATGACCGGTGTGTGCAGATGAAGTCCAGGTGCTTCCACTTCCGCTGTTGTTATGCGGATCTGTGCATCCCCAATGTCCACTATCCGGAAGGCATGCTGATCCAGACAGGCGGATACCTGCACAAAGGTCCAATTGCCCTTCTGTGCGATGGAATCCACATGGGTATGGCCGTTAAAATAAATCCCTGTTCCTGTTTTGCGCTGAAGCACCTCCCACAGCGGGATGTCCGGATGAACCGACGCTTTATCGTCAGTGGAACGGGCGGTAGTACCATAGACGGGATGGTGGGCAAACACCAGCACGGGTTTGTCGCCGGACGCCTCCAAAACATCGGAGAGCCAGGCCAGCTGCCGCTCATCCACCTCCCCGCTCCAATCGTCGAAGTCCATCTCCTTGGCCGTATCCAAAAAAACCAATACAGCCGCATCCGTCTCCACCGACCGGTAACGGGCTTGTCCCGTGAGCTCAAGTACCTGCTTCCGCGGCTGAGCATACAGATCATGGTTGCCCAGCACATGGTAGAAATTGCGGGGCCTGCGGTTAAGCAGCCGGTACACCTCCCGCAGCTCCTCCGTACGCCCATAGTTGGTGAGATCCCCCAACGAAATATGTACATCCCCTTCCAGCTCCAGATACCTGTTCAAAAGAGCCCCATAAAACTCGTCTCGGGCCTCCATCCATTCCGGTACCGCTTCATCTGCCTGATGATAATGCAGGTCTCCCATGACGATCAGTCTCATTGCCACCACTCCTGTTCTTTTGTATGGGTAATCTCCTATCGCATAACAAAGAACCCGAAACAGCCCCCGGCGCATACACCGAAGAAAACGTTGCTGTTCCGGGTTTTCTCTCCATGACTCCACCCGCTGCCGGTATGCGGTTATCTGTTCTATTGCTTGCTCCTATGGTAGCGTGTATGTGTTTGCGGGAGATTATCTTGTTGTAAGATTTCTGTAAAAGAAAGCCCCTGCAATCGTCTGCAGGTCTGGCAGATTCGGTTGGCAGACTCGGCAGACTCCGCCAGAGACGATGTAAACGCCAAACAATGATCGCTATTGCCCCGGCAGCAGCCCTTTTTAAATGTAAGCGTCAAACAATGTATGCTATGTTTACTTTTGAGGTGTTTTTACGTGCATTTTACCTGAATAGCATACATTTTTTGTTCCTATTCAGCCGGATCTGGTCGATTTAGTCAAATAGCATACAATTGCGGTTCGCTATCATTTCTGTGCACCCATATGGCGAAAGCCGCTGACTGTAAAAAAACCTCCGTCCCGCAGCTTAACCGCGGATTACGGAGGTTGAATGAATCTCTTCCAGCCGGCCTACTCGTACACCGGGACCTGCTCCAAGGGTTGGGCGTTGCCGTATTTGGGGTACTCCCTGCCTGTGGGGGCCGCCCAGCTCACCGCATTGCGGATCACCGTCAGCACCTGCTCATTGTAATAGGTCGGGTAGGTTTCATGACCCGGCCGGAAGTAGAAGATTTTGCCCTGGCCCCGGTGGAAGGTGCAGCCGCTGCGGAACACCTCGCCTCCGGCGAACCAGCTGACCAGTACCGTCTCATCGGGCTGGGGAATATCGAAGTGCTCCCCGTACATTTCCTCGTGGGGAAGCTCGAAGTATTCGCCGATGCCCTCCACAATGGGATGACCGGGGGATACCACCCACAGGCGTTCCTTCTCACCGATTTCCCGCCATTTCAGATCGCAGGAGGTGCCCATCAGCTTCTTGAAGATTTTGGAGAAGTGGCCGGAATGGAGCACAATCAGGCCCATCCCGTGCAGCACCCGCTGGTACACCCGCTCCACCACTGCATCGGACACCTCGCCATGGGCGGTATGCCCCCACCACAGCAGCACATCCGTGCCGGCCAGCCGCTCCTCTGTCAAACCGTGCTCCGGCTCATCCAGAGTCGCCGTCACAATCTCCAGATTCTCCTCTATGCCCAGTCCGTCCGCCAACGCGCCATGAATTCCCTTGGGGTATACGCTCCGCACCAGCTCACTAGTCTGCTCATGCCGGTTTTCATTCCATACCGTAACTTTCATTCGCTTCGCCATCCTCTGTCGCCCCTTATCAGGATTAACTTGTTCCATGCCCAACATTCAGCATGGGAGTCTGATCTGATTATAGGAAAAACCCCGGATGAAAGCTAGGCGAGATCTTGCCTCATTGCTATCGGATTTTGCGTTGGCCGGACTCTAGAATATCCCTCCTTTTTTCCTCATAAACTGTTACGAACCTTTATATCCGTATCGTACAGACTATCCGGCTGCACCCGCGAGCCGTATCAGGATAGACTTAAGGAGGGAACCCACCTTGCACCAGGATGAAATCAACGCACTGGAGCGTTCGATTGCCGAAATCACCGAAATCGCCACAGGCTTTGGCCTGGACTTTTACCCCATGCGGTACGAAATTTGCCCGGCGGACATCATCTATACCTTCGGCGCTTACGGCATGCCCACCCGCTTCAGCCACTGGAGCTTCGGGAAAACCTTTCACCGGATGAAGACTCAATACGACTTCGGCCTCTCCAAAATTTACGAGCTGGTGATCAACTCCAACCCCTGTTACGCCTTTCTCCTGGACGGCAACTCCCTCATCCAGAACAAGCTGATTGTCGCCCACGTGCTGGCCCACTGCGACTTCTTCAAGAACAATGCCCGCTTCTCCAAAACCAACCGGAATATGGTGGAAAGTATGTCGGCTACAGCAGAGCGCATCCGCTCCTATGAGATCAAATACGGCACCGACCGGGTGGAGCAGTTTATCGATGCGGTATTGGCTATACAGGAGCATGTGGACCCGGATTTGGTGCGCCCCTACCGGCCCAACCGGTATGATATGGACGGCGACGGCATTATCGACCAGGCGGAGGAAGCAACCGTCAAAACCACAGGTTATGAGGACCTGTGGGAATTGGAGAACACGGGGGCCGGCGGGACGGACGACGAGAAGCCTAAACGGTTTCCGCCCAAGCCGGAAAAGGATATTCTCTGGTTCATCCAAGAATATTCCCCGGTGTTGGAGCCTTGGCAGCGGGATATTCTGACCATGCTGCGGGATGAGATGCTCTACTTCTGGCCCCAGATGGAGACGAAAATCATGAATGAAGGCTGGGCCTCCTACTGGCACCAGCGGATTCTCCGGGAGCTGGATTTGACTAGTGAGGAAACCATCGAATACTCCAAGCTGAATTCCGGCGTAGTGCAGCCGTCGCGGAACAGTCTGAACCCTTATTATTTGGGGTTGAAAATCCTGGAGGACATAGAGAAGCGCTGGGATGAGCCCAGCGAGGAGGACATCCGGCGGTATGGACGGAAGCCGGGCCAAGGCCGGGCCAAGATCTTCGAGGTGCGGGAATTTGACTCCGACACCTCCTTCATCCGCAACTACCTGACCAAACAGCTTGTGGAGGACCTGGATCTGTATGTATTCGAGAAGAAGGGCGTCGAATGGAAAATCACCGACAAAACCTGGGAGCATATCCGGGACCAGCTGGTGTATTCCCGGGTCAACGGAGGGTTTCCCTATCTGGTGATCACCGATGGGAACCATACCGGTAACGGAGAGCTGTTCCTGAAGCATATGTACGAGGGTGTGGAGCTGGATCTGAAATATGTGGAGCGTACCTTACCTTATGTGTACCGGCTCTGGGGGAAAACCATCCACCTGGAAACCATTGTGGAGGATAAGCCGGTGCTGTTTACCTATGACGGCAAGAAGAATAATCGGAAATTTTTGTAAATAAAAAAGCTGGGCAGAAAACGGCATGTTTTCTGCTCAGCTTTTTTTGGGTGTGCCCATTGGCCCTGCATGGCAGCAGTCAGGCGGATGGTGGCCCCAACGGACAGAGAGTCCGCTATTAGGCGAAAAAACGGTCTTTTCTCATTTTTGCGGACTCAGAAGCCGTTATATGGGCAAATGAACCCTATGTGAGCCGGCTTTACCGAAAATAACGTCCCCTGTGTCCGCGAAAGGAGCAAACGCGCCGATTCCGGGAAAATAGCGGATTCTCTGTCCGGATTATAAAAGCAGCTGCTTCATTCTCCCCCTAACCTTAGGTGGTGTGGCGCAAGATTAGCTGGCGCAGCCCTTCCATGCGGATGGGCTTGCGGATCACTTCGGCGAATCCCGCCTCCATACATGCCCTCTCTCTTTCCTTGCTTGGATCATCCGTCAGCGCGATCAGTGTCTCATTCCCCGCCGGGGGACTGGTCTGCTGCAAGCGTCTTCCCAGCTCTGTTACGTTGGAGCCCGGCTGGTGGATATCCACAATCACCAGGTCATAGCTGCGGCCCGAAGCCCGCGCCTGCAAAGCTTTCTCCCCATTTCGGACAAGCTCCACGGAATGGCCCAGGTGCCGCAGCATATGCTGGAGAAGGCTCCAGTCCAGCTCCCTGTCATCCACTACCAGAATCTGCTGGGGCTGCATCGGCGCAAGTGCCTTTGCGTCAGCCAGATGGATGGCTTGCTCCAAATCCAGCAGACCGGCTTCGGCAAAGTCGCATAAGCGGAATACCACCTGGATAGCCACCAGCGCGCCTGGCTCTCCGGGGGCTTCAATACGGATGTACCCACCCATCATATCCGCCAACGCCTTGGCAATGGGCAGCCCCAATCCGGCGCCGCTGTGGATCCTCCCGCTGGAATCCTCCCCTTGGGCAAAGGAGTCTAACAGCAGATCAGCCTTATCTGGAGGAATCCCGATGCCGCTGTCCTTTACTAGGAATTCGGCGGTTACGCTGTTATCGGTGCGGGCCGCCTGCAGCACGAAAACATAAACGCCCCCATCGTTCGTAAATTTTACAGCATTGCCTACCACATGGATCAGAATCTGCCGAAGCCGCGCTGCATCCCCCAATACAGCGGCAGGCAGCTCGGGGTCCATCATCACCACAAAATCCAATTGTTTGGCCTTCAGTTGGCCTGCAAAAATATCCCTAACCTGCTCCAGACAGCCTCGAAGGGAAAAGGGCTCCTCCTCCAGCTCCAAACTTCCGGATTCCAGCTTGGAATAATCAAGCAGGTTGTTCATGATCGATACCATCGCATTGCCGCTCTGCATGATCATGTCCGCAAGCTTCCGCTGCTCCGTCTCCAGACCGGATTCCATCAAGAGATCCAGCATACCCGTCACCCCGCTCAAGGGATCGCGGATTTTATGGCTCAAAAAGGCAAGCAGCCCGGACTTGGAGGAGGAAGCACGTTCGGCAGCTTCCTTCGCCTGGATCAAAGCCTCTTCCGCTTTCCGGCGCTCCGTGATATCTCGGATGGTGCAGGCAAACAGAACGCCTCCGTCAGTGGAATGCCCCACTTGAATTTCCCCAGGGAATGTGGAGCCATCCTGCCGCGACAGCTCGGTTTCCCACCGTTTCCCGGTCAGCTCCTGAAAAGGGGACTTCACCAGCTCCGGGATTAGAAAGGACAGCGGACGGTTGACCAGCATATCGGAGTCGTATCCGAATTGCTCTGCTGTAGCCGGATTCACCCGGAGAATCGTGCCGCGGCGGTCAAACACCATTACGGCATCCGGGGAGGTTTCCATGACAATCCTGGCCTGGGCCTCCGCCTTGGTCAGTTGGGCCGTTGCCTGCACCAGATCCTCATTGGCCTTCGTCAGCTGGGCGGTTTGCTGCTGCAGTTTCTGCTGCATTTTGAAGAGGCGGACAAAAGCCTTCACCTTGGCCTTCAGAATTTGCGGAACAAAGGGCTTCACCATATAGTCAATGCCGCCGGCAGAATAACCTGCGGAAAGATGGATGGCATCCTTGCTTGTGGCGCTTAAGAATATAATCGGGATTTGCCGGGACCGTTCATAGGCTTGGATATGCCGGGCGGTTTCGAAGCCGTCCATATCAGGCATTTGCACATCCAGCAGGATCAGGGAAATCTCATCCCGCAGCAGGCATTTCAGCGCTTCAGAACCGGAGTTCGCACGGATTAGCCTGTAGGGTTCGTCCGCCAATACCGCCTCGAGAGCCAACAGGTTCTCAGGGTGGTCATCCACCAGCAGAATATTGACGGAATTATCGCTCTCCAATTGGATTCTCCCTCATCTCTATCACTTATTTGATTCTCCGGTACAGCTTTTCTTTGTCGTTAATAGATTCATAACAATCCGAGCCTGTAAAATTAGAGACGGTTTCCGGGCTGCCCAGCGACAGAAAGCCGAACATGGCCAGGCTGTCATAGAAAAGCTGGTGGACACGGTTCTGGAGCTGGCGGTCAAAGTAAATCATCACATTCCGGCACATAATGACGTTGAATTCATTAAAGGAGTGGTCCGTCACCAGGTTATGGTTGGCGTACACCACATTGCGCAGAAGCGTTGGACGGAACTTAGCCTCATTATGCTCCATCGTGTAATACTCGGAGAAATCACGGGTCCCCCCCGCAAGCCGGTAATTGACGGCGAACTTCTCCATAATGGAGAGGGGATATTGCCCCTCCCGGGCAAAGGCCAGCGCTCCTTCGTCAATATCGGTGGCATAGATCCGCGCCTTGTCGTATAAGCCCTCCTCCTCCAGCAGAATCGCCATGGACAGTACCTCTTCGCCTCTGGAGCAGCCTGCATGCCAGATGCGGATGTACGGATACGTACGCAGAAACGGAATGACCCTCTTCCGGAACTCCTTGAACATGGAAGGATCACGGAACATTTCGCTGACGTTGACGATCAGAAGATCCAGCAGCAGATGCAGCTGTCTCGGATCATGGAGAATGCGGGGGATAAAGCCTGAAACTGTCCGTTCTCCCAGAACCTGCATGGCATGCAGAATCCGGCGGCGGATGGACTCATACGCATAATTCCGGAAATCATATCCGTAGGCTTGATAGATAGCCTGCAGAAGCAGCTGGATTTCCAGCTGTTCATGAAGGCTGCTTGACTCCACTTCATCTTGGGGGTAGACAAGGCCGTAATCGGGTCGGATGAATCATCCCCTCCTTTTACTTATATAGCCATACCTTCAATAGGGAAAGCAGCTTATCGATATCGATGGGCTTGCTGATATAATCGGAAGCACCCATATCCATGCAGCGCTGCCGGTCCTCCTTCATCGCCTTGGCGGTAAGCGCGATAATCGGCACCGTCTCCAGCTCAGGCATTTGCCGGATCGCCTTCATAGCCTGGTAGCCGTCCAGTTCGGGCATCATAATATCCATCAGAATAAGATCGAAATCGGGATCCATCTCCAGCTGCTCAAGAGCCTCTTTTCCATTTTCCGCAAAGGTTACGTTCAAGTGGTGGGACTGCAGCACATTCGTCAGAGCGAAGATGTTGCGGATATCGTCCTCCACCAGCAAAATGCGTTTACCCCGGAACAGATCCTCGTCCTTATACAGCTTCTTGAGAATGAGCCGGCGGTTTTCCGGCAAATGGGCTTCAACACGGTGCAGGAACAGCGCCGTTTCGTCGAACAACCGCTCCTCAGATTTAACATTCTTGATTATGATGCTCTCCGCATATTTGCGGATCTCAAGTTCTTCCTTCCGGTCCAGCTCCCTGCCTGTGTAGATAATAATCGGCAGTTGGCGGAACTCCTCCCTCTGACGGATCCGGTCGAGAATCTCGAAACCGGAGATATCCCCCAGTCCAAGGTCCAGCACCATACAATCATAATGGCTTTGCTCCAGCTCGTCCAACGCTTCTTGACCCGAGGAGACCGCTTTGATGATCACATCATCATGATCCATCAAATGGACCATACTGTCCAGCAGCACCGCATCATCCTCTACGATCAGCAGGCGTTTGACGGAGCGGTCGAGGAAATGCTCAATCCTGAACAGGGCGTTCTCCAGCCCCTCACGGTCCACGGGCTTCTGCAAATAGGCGATGGCGCCCTTCAGCAATCCCTGCTGCGGCTCGTCGACGACAGAAATCACATGTACAGGAATATGGCGCAGCTCCGGCTGCTGTTTAAGCCGCTCCAGCACAGACCAGCCATCGATGACAGGCAGCTCAATGTCGAGAATGATGGCATCCGGCTTATACTTTTTGGCCAATGCCAGCCCCTTGTCACCCTGAAGCGCCACGATGCCCTTAAACTTCCGCTCGCGGACCTGATCCAAGAGAATGTTGGCAAAACGCCTGTCATCCTCAATGATCAGCATGACCCTATCCCCCGGCTGCAGATCATGACGGTCATCCGGCAAGTCATCCGCCCCTACCCATTCCTGGTTTAGCTCCGTTTGGAGCGGAGCCCGCACATCAGGAGCCGGCAGGAGTGCTGGGGCAGGTGCTTCATCCACAGTTGCAACGGCAATTTCCCTCATGGATTGTGCACTTCCCACCTTGGGGGCAGCAGGCAGGAATAGGGTAAAGTGGCTGCCCGCCCCTTCCCGGCTCTCCACCTCGATGCGGCCGCCCAATAGAAGAGCCAGATCCCGGCTGATGGTCAGACCTAAGCCGGTCCCCCCATATTTGCGGCTGGTTGAACCGTCCGCCTGCTGGAAGGCTTCGAAGATAATCGCTTTTTTCTCCTCGGCAATACCAATTCCGGTGTCGGTAACGCTGAATGCGATCTCCGGCTCTCCGTTTTTGCCTTCTGCGCTGCTGACCTGGAGCTGAACCTGGCCCCTGTTGGTAAATTTGAACGCATTGGAAAGCAGATTCTTCAATATCTGCAGCAGACGGTGGGAGTCTGTTACCAATTTCTTCGTATGAAGCCCTTCCTCCAACTCCAAGAGAAACTGAATATTCTTCTTCTCCGCCAGGGTACGGAAGCTGCGTTCCAGGCTGCTGAGAACTTCATCCCAGGAAACCGGCTCAAGCTCAATGTTCATCTGCCCCGATTCGATCTTGGACAAATCGAGGATTTCATCAATCAGCCGGAGCAGATCGCTTCCTGCCGAATGGATGGTGGACGCGAACTCTATCTGCTTGGTTTGCAGATTGCCCTCCCGGTTCTCCGCCAGCAGCTGGGACAGAATAAGCAGACTGTTCAACGGGGTCCGGAGCTCATGGGACATATTTGCCAGGAACTCGGATTTATAGCGGGAGGCTGTCATCAGGTCATTAGCCTGCTGCTCCAGAAGACTCTTCTGTTCTTCAATCCGCACATTGGTCTCCTGCATCCGCCGCGCATTCTGAAGCAGCTGGTCAGAGCGTTTGGTCAGCTCCTCATTATTGGTCTCCAGGTCCTCCTGTTGAAGCTTCAAGCGCATTTCCGACTGGCGCAGAGAATCGTTGGCCGTTTTCAATTCATCCTGCTGGGCCATCAACTCTTCCGACTGGGCCGTCAATTCCTCGGTTTGCTGCTGCAGCTCCTCGGACATGGCTTGGGATTCCTCCAGCAGGCGTTTGACCTCCATCTGGTTCAGTACATTATTAATCATCATTCCTACCGTACTGCGGGTTTGCTCCGCAAGCTTCCGGTGCTGGGGCGTAAATACGGCAAAGGATGCAAATTCCAGGACACCGAAAACACGGCCTTCATGTTCAATAGGGATGATCAGAATACTGTGCGGGTTGGATGCCCCCAGTCCGGTAGTGATCTTGATGTGGTGGTCCGGAATCTGCTCCAACAGGTATATCCGGTTCTCGGCGGCGCTTTGGCCGATCAGGCCTGTCCCCATGCGGAAGCTTTCCGTTCCCGGATCATCGCCGCCGGCAGCATAAGAGGCGAATTTCACCAGCTTGTCCCCGGACCGGAGATAGAATACACCAAAACCCGCGTCCAGAAGGTCGGCCAGCTTTCGGACGAGGACTTGTGCAAGGGGGGCAAGATCGGACTGGCCCTGATAGGAGGTGGCTACCTCGGCAATCCCGGTCTGCAGCCAATTTTGCCTCTCCTGGCTGTCCAGGAGCAGGTTGGTGGCATCACTTAAATCCTTCACTTCATCCCGGGAGTTTGTGACAATCCGTTTACCCGTCTGGGCGCCCTCCGCCGTAGCAATCTCGGTGATGGCTCCGATAACATCCTTGATGGTTTTCACAATGGAATTGGACAGCATGGTGCCCGTAATGATGGAAATAACCACAATGAGAGCAAAAATAATGGTCAGCGCCAGCTGCAGGCCCGCATTCTGCCCGTTCAGGCCGGAGACCCGCTCCTGGGTCAAGGCCAGCTCGGACTGGCGGAAATCCTCCAATTGCTTGCGGAGGGGATCAATAATCTGTTTGCCCGCATCAACCTTGAAAAAACTCTGAAGGCTTGCGCTATCCCCCGCCCGTTTAAAGGCGATGGTGGGTTCCCCCGCTGTTTTGATCCACTCTTCGATTCCCGACTTAATCAGCTGCAGCTTCCGCTGCTGTCCGGGATTATCCGCCACCATCGCGGATAATTCCTCGTAATCCGAAGGCCACAGGGCCTTGCCGGTTAAATAGGGGTCCAGATAGGATTCATCACCGGCGATAATGTATCCCCGCTGCCCGTTTTCCATATCAATAACATGCTTCTCCACCTGGTTGGCCAGGTTATGAACCGCAATGTCGTGATTGGTTATAAATTCAATCGCCCGCTGCAGAGAAGCTATTTGATGATTCAACAAAAGCAGCGCCGATCCCAGGAATAACAGGATGATCATGTAGCCGACAATCATTTTGGAACGAATCGTAAATCTGCCTTTGCGGAACATGCCCACTTTCCTCTCCTGGGAAACTTTTTCTAATAACCATTATAAATGTTGGCGGGAAAGGTCACAATTCTATTTCGTGAACCCTCTGTTCATAAAATGAAACGAGGCTGCCCCTCCGCCGTTGGTACGGCAAGGGACAACCTCTTATTCAAGACAGTCTTTTATTTTTTCGTCTTCAGGTAATCTGCCTTATACTCCTCCATCAGCTTGTCGCCGCCGGCCTTTTTCCACTTGTCGATTTCCGCTTTCCATCCGGCCTCATCGATTTTGCCCATAATGAACTTGGTTTCGGCGTCCGTAATCATCTGCTCCAGCTCTTTGCCGCGTTCGGTGTAGATATTGGAGACCAGCGTCAATGCAGGGTTATTGACAATAAATTTATCGTTTTCGCTGACGATTTTCTTGTTCTTCAGGAACAGGTCCGTATCCTTGGTCACCTTATCCATATTGTAGTTGTCGCCCCGCTGGATCAGCGTATCCCGGTACGGCTTCACTTCCTTGGCATCGGCATCCTTATCCAGGGAAACAGTGAAGTTGCCGTCGATTTTGTAGTGTTTGCCCTCAATGCCCTTGTTCAGCAGATAGACCATTTCCTTGTCCAGCAGCTTGTCAAGGAAACCCAGCACCCGCTTCAGCTCCGCTTCGTTCTTCACGGAGGACTTGGGGATGGTCAGAATGCCCGCATTGCCGCTTTCCGCAGGAACCCGGATACCCGACGGACCCTCCAGAGGCGCAGCGTCCATCTGGGCTGTAGGCACCACCTTGATCAGGTTCGTCAGCATGGACTGGGCATTGCCCCCGGAAATCCGGAAGGCCACCCGGCCTGATTCATACGCCTTGTCATTGGTGGAAGCCTCAACAACGGCAAAATCCTGGTTAATCAAATTTTCCTGGTACAGGCGCTTGAACAGCTTCATGGTGTTGAAGAACTCATCGGTCATGAACTCCGGGGTAAAATTGCCCTTGTCATCCACCTTCCATTTGTTCGGGCCGCCCTGCGCCACGGCAAAACGGGTGAGCGTGGAGCCGGTTCCCTGATTGTAGGCCTTATCCAACAGATAGCCGTAGGTATCCTTCTTGCCGTTTTTGTCCGGATCCCCGTCTCCCATTGCCTTGAAAATAGCGTACCAGTCATCCAGGGTTTTGGGGAGCTTCAGTCCGGCGGCATCCATCCAGTCCTTGCGGTAGTGGACCACCGCCCGGCCCATATCCCGGAAGATAGGAATGCCGTAGAGCTTGCCGTCGGCTTTGATATTGTCATAATAGGCCTGGGGCTGGGCCGCCAGATTCTTGTAGTCCTTCAGATACGGTCCGATTTCCCAGAAGACGTCGGACTTCATGGCATTGATGATGGTGGGCACATAGTTGACCTTCAGCAGCTTGGGCAGCTCATTAGAGGCGATCATGACATTGATTTTTTCGTCATAGGCTGAGGTGGGAATCCATTGAAAGCTCAAATTGGTATTGGTGTACTTGGCCAGGGCCTGCTCCAGGGCATTGCCCTTGGCGGGCACCTCGCCCACCTGGTTGACCGTGATAGTCAGGTCAAAGGGCTTTTCCTCCTTGGCCGGCTGGCTGCTTGCCCCCGGGCTCCCGGCTGCCGGGCTTCCGGCAACGGAGGCCGGTTCGTCCGATCCTCCGCAGGCCGACAGGACGGTGGAAACCAGCATGGCGGTGCCTACCAATAATGCTGCTTGTTTCTTCATTTTTTTGCTACCCCTTTACAATAAAGTAGATGTCTATGTCAACGCCGCGCCGTTATTCCGGCACGGGATTCATAGCGGTGAAGCCGGTTGCTGATTGCGGGTTACGGTCAGCCTTTCACCGAACCCAGCATTACGCCCTTGGCGAAGTGCTTCTGGAGGAACGGGTACACCAGCAGAATCGGGATCGTCGCAAACACAATCACGGCCATCCGGATGGTCAGCGGCTGGATATCCGCACTGTCGATGGTGGTATCCCCGATGCTGCTTTGGGCCAGAATGACGATTTCACGAAGCAGCACCTGAATGGGCCACATCCTGTTGTCATTGATGTACAGGATGGCATTGAAGAACTGGTTCCAGTGCCCCACAGCGTAGAAAAGCCCGAAGGTGGCCATAGCCGGAAGAGACAAGGGCAGCACAATCCGGAACAGCACCCCCACATCATTGCAGCCGTCGATCCGCGCGGAATCCTCCAGGCCGTCCGGGATGTTCTGGAAGAAGTTCTTCAAGACAATCAGGTTAAATGCGCTGATGGCGCTTGGGATCATCAGGGCCCACAGGGAATTGGTCAGATGCAGGGCCTTCACCACAAAGTAGGTGGGAATCATGCCGCCGCCGAAGAGCATGGTAAACAACACGCCCATAAGAATGATTTGCCGCCCCCGGAGCTGGGTTTTGGCCAGGGGGTAAGCCATCAGCGAGGTGAACAGCAGGTTGATGAAGGTGCCCACCACGGTGATATAAATGGAGACCAGCATGCTCCGGAACAGCGTGTCCGTAGAAAAAATATACCGGTACGAGGCCAGGGACCACTCCTTGGGCCACAGAATAAGTCCGCCCTTTGCCACCTCGGCAGGGCTGGCGAAGGAAACCGCCACCACATAAACAAAGGGCAGCACGCAGATGAGGGCGATAAGAAGCAGCAGCGTGTGGTTGATGATATCGAAGATCCGGTTGCCCAGGGTTTTATCATGAATCATGTTTTATGCTCCGTCCTTTCTTGGGGGTTGGGCATCAGTAGATGCCTTCCTCGCCGAATTTTTTGGCCATCCAGTTGGAGCCCAGCACCAGCGCCAGGCCGATGGCGGATTTGAACAGCCCCACCGCTGCGCTGTAGCTGTACTGCGCCTGGGTTAAGCCCTTGGTGTACACATAGGTGTCGAACACCTCGCCCACTTCCCGGTTGGTGGGGGTCAGCATGAGGAAGATGTGCTCGAAGCCGGAATCCATAAAGTTGCCCAGCCGCAAAATAAGCAGAATGACAATGGTGCTGCGGATAGCGGGAAGGGTAATATGCCACAGCTGCCGCCAGCGGCCTGCCCCGTCAATTCTTGCCGCCTCATACTGCTGCAGGTCAACCCCGGCCAGAGCGGCCAGGAAGATAACCGTGCCCCAGCCTACCTCTTTCCAGATGGATTGGGTGATAATCATGGTCCGGAACCATTCCGCCTCCAGCAGGAAGGCGATTTTGCGGCCGGTGATCCGGTACAGGAACTCGTTCAAGATACCGCTCTCCGTGGTGAGCAGAATGTAAAAAATCCCGACGACCACCACCCAGGATACGAAGTGAGGAATGTATACAAGGGTCTGCACGAAGCTTTTGAATTTGGTGCGGCGCACCTCGTTCAGCATGAGGGACAGGATAATGGGCAGCGGAAAGAAAAACACAATATTGTATACGGCCAGAATGACCGTATTCCGGAACAGCATGCCGAATTGCGGCTCCGCAAAAAAACGCTGAAAATGCTTCAGCCCTACCCAAGGGCTGTCAAAAAAACCGAGATGGGGCCGGTAGTCCTGGAAGGCCATGGTCACCCCGTACATGGGCACATATTTGAAGATAATGAAGTACAGCACCCCGGGCAGCAGCATCAGATACAGCCACCTGTCCCGGAGCAGATCCCTCCTCAGCAGCCCCAGCTGTCCCCGCCTGGCGGGAATAGCCGCTTTTGCGGCCGGGGCGTACGCGTCTTGCTTCATTTCGCAACCTCCTCGTTTGATGTCTCGTCTCGCCATTATGTCCCTGGGCCCCATTATTACGGGCTGCCGGGATGCCCGGCAATAACGCGCAGCCAACTTCATGACCTGAGGAGCGCAGGATGGGTCCGGATAACCCCAAGTCAACCTGGGCATATGCCCCAATCAACTACACGTGCACAAAAAAAGCAGCAGGTCCCTCAGGACCGCTGCCGCACTGCTCCTACTGCTTCTTGGCATACGCCTCTTCATATTCCCCGATCATCCGGTCGCCCCCGGCTTGTCTCCATTTGTTCAGCTCGTTCTGCCAACCGGCTTCATCCAGCTTGCCCATAATAAACTTGGTCTAGGCATCCGTAATCTGGAGCTCCAGCTCCTTCCCCCGCTCCACATAGGTGCCGGAATCCAGGGTCAACGCCGGATTGGGCACGATATAGGCTTCGTTTTCCTTGCCGATCCGCTGGCTCTTCCGGTAGAGGTCCGGCTGCAAATTCCGCTTCCAATCCGCCTCCGCCTCCGTCAGATGCGGCAGCATGTCCCGGTAAGGCTTCACCTCCTTGAGATGAAGCGTCCGGTCCAGCATTTCCGCATACCCGTCCTTTTGGGCCCAATGCCGGTTTTCCAGCCCGTTAATGAGCAGGGCTTGCATGGCGGGCTCCATCAACCGGTTCAAAAAGCCGAGAATTTGCCTGACCTCATCTTCTGTCTTCACCGCATCCTTGGGGATGGCGAGAAAACCCGCATTGCCCGGCTCTCCGGGCAGGCGCCTGCCTTGCGGACCGGCTAGAGGAGCAACGTCCACCCTCGCCTCGGGTGAGGATTTGACCAGCATATCCTGCCACGTTTGGGCATTTCCTCCGGAGAGCATCAGTCCCACCCGTCCGGATTCATACATTTTGGTGGTTTCTATGGTATCGGTAATGGCAAAATCACGGTTGATCAAATTCTCTTGATACAGCTGCCGGAACAGCTTCATGGTCTCAAAAAAAGGCTCGGTCACAAACTCCGGGGTAAAATGCCCGTCCTCCACCTTCCATTTGGCCGGACCGCCTTGGGAAACGGAAATCCGGGTGAGAATGGAGCCGATATCCTGGTTGTACCGCTTCTCCAGCACCAGCCCGTAGGTATCGTGCCTGCCGTTGCCGTCCGGGTCCTCCAGAGTCAAGGCGCGGATGACCCGGTACCAATCCTCAAGAGTGACAGGCAATTCAAG
>JAEWMH010000148.1 GCA_023393235.1 Bacillota bacterium
ACGTGTTACTCACCCGTCCGCCGCTAGCTTGTCCCCGAAGGGACAAACCCGCTCGACTTGCATGTATTAGGCACGCCGCCAGCGTTCGTCCTGAGCCAGGATCAAACTCTCCATAAAAGTGGTCCGATGACCGTTATGTTAGAGCTGATTGCTCAATTGTTCAAACGTTTGGCTTCATTGTTTTGCTGCTCGTTGTTCAGTTTTCAAGGAGCTCTTGTCTAGTGCTCTAAAACTTTATCACACCGACTCTATTAATGCAAGCATTATTTTTTCGAACCTTGCAGCTTTTTGTCGATGCTGCCGTCTGTTTTGGCGGCGAAATCTAATTTATCATGTTTTGCACAAGAAAACAAGAGTGAAAAAATGGCTATTTTGTGACGCCATTTAGTGATCCAACTCTCATTTCGCCAGCGTTCGCAAGGGCAGTCGTTATTCATCGAGTTATGCGCTCGCCCGGGAAATGAAGGATTGGTCATTTCCAGATAATATGAAGAAGATAAACCAACAGGACCATAAAACCACCGCCAACGGCAGAACTGATGATATTCACGGCATCATTGTTCATCCATCTCCAACCGCGGATCAGGATGGTCTGGCGGGAGCAGTGGCTGTGCCCCTCCACTTCAAGGCTGCACTCCGGGCACCGGTATAAGGCTTGAACACTGGCGCCTAGCAAGGAATCAGCGTTGGAGGCTACCCAGCCTGCAGCTATCGCAGCCGGTATAATCACCCATCTATATGAATCCCCTTCAGGCCCCCAAGATATTGACGAAGAAGATAAACCAGCCAATAGCATGCCCAAAGCACCAATAAACAACCCACCCGCCAAGGAAGCCCCCCAGCCCAACCAACTGACTGCCCCGGAGGTGCCTTTGCTCACCTGCTTACCGGTTAGTATGGAACGGGGTAGCTGTTTGCTCAAACCTCCGATTTCGGTAGCCCAAGTATCCGCGGTAACAGCAGACATCACACCAAGATAAGCTGCCGGCCATACCCACATATCCGGCTTCCAAGCAGCAAACACACAAAGCAAAGCCCCCAGCCCTCCGTTTGCCATGACCTGCCCAGCATCACGCCGGCCTGATTTTTCATATCTGCGTTCCGCTTGCTCCTTCTTGTGCTTTTTCCATTTGGTCAAGGCCGATGAGGAAATAAAGAAGCCGATCATAAGTCCAAACCAGGGCAAACTTCCTAATGCATACAGAAGAGTACCCACCACTATGGCCGCATAAGCTCCGCTGGACGCCAAGCTTTTTTTCCAATAGGCTGCGCCTGCAATAATCATGCTGCCGGTTAACCCCAAGAGCCACTCCATTAATCCCGGCCTCCAGACATCTTCCCGAAATTCCTGTCAAATAAATAGCTGTTAATGAAAGCGGCCAATTCCCTTGTATACGCTTTGGGAATCGTAAATTCCGGCGTCCTGGAGGAATAGCCCGTTACCTGCAAGCCTGCACGTTTAGCCAGCATTTTGGCACGGAGCATATGAAAGTCGTTCGTTACTATAGTTATAGAAGCCTTCTCCGGGTCGGCCCCCTGTTCTTTCAGAATCTCCTTGCTGAACCAAATATTTTCGGCTGTATCGGTAGAATAAGCTTCGAGAATAAGCCGGTTTTCCGGAATTCCGCGGGCTACCAGATAACGCTTCATGGCTTCCGCCTCCGACAGGTCCTCTCCCGGCCCTTGGCCGCCTGATAAAACAGCGCGTGCTTCCGGATACCGGTTCAAATAGTCTGCCCCCCGGTCCAAACGGTTTTTCAGAGACAAAGAAACGGTTTCCCCCTTGACCCGGGCACCCAGAATGAGCAGATAGTCCGAGTTCACCGGTTCATTGTTCCGGCCGGTAGTCCAAATAGCTACAAGCAAAACAACGCAAACCACCCCTCCTAATACCACAGCAGATTGGACAATCCGAAGGAGGACCAGGGCTCTACCCCTGAGTTTGCGGTTCCGCCAACGGAAAATCCAATATCCCACCCCTGCCATAAGCAGTCCGACCATAAGCTGAAGCATATTCCAGGTATCCCGTTCCCAGCCCCTGGTGAATCCGGTCAAGTAGTAGAGACTATGAGACAAGCCCGCAATAATAATGAGCAGACCGAAAGCGCCAAGAACAACGGCTCTGCGGTTTTCAAACTTCATATCGAATGTTCCCCCATTTTAAAATGCCTTGGATTTTTAATGTAATTAATCCTTAATCCCATAAAATACAAATCTGTTTGGCCAGTGAATGTCCTGACCTAACCAGTATAGAAAAACCTGGCGGACTAGGCAACCGGATCCCATTTTGCCACAAAAAAAGGACGACAGCCACAATGAGCTGTTCATCCTTTTACAATGGCGTTACTCTTAATACACAACCTCGGGACAGGTCCGGTCTAACAATCCTTTCAAATAAGCGCTGACAAGGCCGTAATTGGTAAACGGCACACGCTGGGCTTCGGATCTGGCCATCCGTGCCATCAGCTGCTTGCGGCTGAAGGAGCATGCGTTGCAGTGGAGAATCATTTTGTAGGGAGTCAAGTCAGCCGGAAAATCCAGTCCCGAAACCACATCAATCAATAAAGCCCCCCCTGCCTTCCGGTGCAGCTGCTCCGGCAGCAGCCTTCGTGATGTCTCCCCTTGAGTTTCATGGACTTTGCAGGCCTCGGCAATCAAGACCCGGTCCCCAGGCCTCAGCGAGTCTACAGCCCTGGCTCCGTCGATCAGCATCTGCAGATTCCCCTTCTGTCTGGCCAGCAAAAGGGAAAAGGTTGTCACCGTGCTGGAGGCGGGTGCGGCCGCACAGGCGGCCTCCAGCAGCTCAGGGTCGGTAATAATGAGCTCCGGCGCCTTGTTCAGATAGGCCAGTGTGGGAACCAGCTCCGTTTCTGTTACACTGATGGAAGCGGCGCCTTGATCAAGGATATCCCTGATAATCTGGCTGTGGATATTCGGCAGTCTGAAACGGGGGGCCTTCATTTCATCTTCCGTTACCAGCAGCACCAGATCCCGCGGCTTTACCAAATCACCTACAATGGTGTCACGCTCAAACTCAAGAGGAGCTGTCCGCCGGATGGACTGCCTGACCCGGTTGATATTCACCCGGTTGGAAGCACTGATTTTGACCAGCGGGATTTCATCGAATTGCACCCGGATCGGCTCGGCATCCACATAGCGGTCATCAATCCGGTTGATGATGCCCAATACAGGAATATGACGGTTGGCCAATTCCTTGTACCACCGTTTCTCAAGCGTATAATCTTCATTGGTATCCATAAACATCAGGAGGGCCAGATCTGTCTGGTCCATAACCTCCAGCAGCTTCCGGCTGCGGATTCCGCCCTGCTCAGAATGCTCATTGTCCTCGAAGCCGGCAGTATCGATAAGTACAACGGGACCTACAGGGTCAAGCTCCATCGGATAAAACAAAGGTTCCTGGGTCGTGCCCGGAGAATCGGCAACTGCAGAAGCATCCGCTCCTGCAAGCGCATTCAATAATGTGGACTTGCCGATATTCTTCCGGCCAAACAGGGCAACATGCAGCCGATTGCCTGAGGTCGTTTTACTCATCACTCTCACTCCTTCTCTTGGATAAAATCAGCTTGCTTACGACAGATTTCGTGAATGTTTTCACATTCAGGAGTGCAAAAATCTGAAGTTTATTGTAAACGGGGCTATTGCATAGGCAGCCAACCGCCCCGTATACCATTTCTTTCTATCCTAAAATCTCAAGTCCCGTTCTCCCGCCTCAATGCGCTCCATACGGGATACAGCCGCTTTTCTGGCCGCTTCCTTGGGGATGCCCTTCAGGCTTTCTTCAATAACACGATTGCCCAGTTCCTTGGCTTCTTCATCGCCATAATCCAGAAGAAACTCCTTAAAGGTCAACAAGGCATTCGGCTCACAGACGTTCTGGATTTGGCCGGATTTGGCCAACCGCATAAACCGGTCGCCAGTCCGCCCTTCTCGATAGCAAGCTGTGCAATAGCTGGGCAGATAACCGCCTTCGCAGAGGCTCTTGACAATTTCCATAGGTGAACGGTGATCACCGATTTCGAACTGTGGCTTCTCGTCTTGGTTATGCAGGCGGTATTCCTCCACATAACCGCCCACCCCCGTACAGGAGCCGGCACTGATTTGGGACACACCCAATGCCAAAACCTCATCCCGGAAGCCCGCTTCCTCTCTAGTGGAAAGAATCATGCCCGCGTAAGGTACAGCAAGCCGGAGAACAGCAACAATCTGCTTAAACTCCTCGTCGGACACCAGATGGGGATACGTATCCAGATTAACCCCTTCTGCTGCACGCATTCTCGGCACTGATACGGTATGCGGCCCAACACCGAAGGATTCCTCCAAGTGCTCGGCATGCATCAGCATAGCGATGGTTTCATATTTATAGTCGTACAGCCCGTACAGAACACCAACACCCACATCATCAATCCCGCCCTGCATCGCACGGTGCATAGCGGTCGTATGCCAGTTGTAGTCATGTTTAGGTCCTTGGGGATGGTGTTTTTCGTAGGTTGGTTTATGATATGATTCCTGGAATAAAATATAGGTGCCGATTTCGGCATCCCGCAGCTTCTCGTAATCCTCCACTGTCGTGGCGGCAATATTCACATTGATTCTGCGGATGCTTCCATTGCTGACCTTCACGGAATAGATTTTCCGGATACACTCCAGGATGTACTCCATGGAGCAGTTTTTCGGATCCTCTCCCACTTCCAGGGCAATCCGCTTATGACCTAAGGACTGGAGCACCTCTACTTCCTTCTCTAATTCCTCCATGGTCAGCTTGCGCCGTTTGAAGTCGGTGTTAGAATGCTTGTAGCCGCAATAATCACAGTTATTGACACAATAATTGCTTACATACAACGGTGCAAAAATAACAATGCGCTTGCCGTAAATTTTTTCTTTGATTTCCTTGGCCGCCGCAAAAATACGGCTCCAGATTCCTTCATCCCTCACATGCAGCAGCACAGCCGCTTCCTGGTGGGTTAATCCCGTACAACTCCTCGCTTTGTCCAACAGTCCGTTAATGTACGTGCTGTCGGCTGCCAGTGCCTTCCCCTTCTCGATGGCATCCACAATCTCATGATTCCGGATGACCTCATCCGCATGAAAAACCCGCAATTCTTCCGTTTTTACCTCTTCCATGGTTATACCCTCCCGTCTATAAAGAGACACTCCGCTGCCCTGAAATAACATGGGCTTTTTTCCGGCAAACGCCCTGCGAAAACGATGTGACGGCGGACAACTTTTAACGCTTATTCATAACCGACTTGACATTGATGCCTTCAATTTTGCCCAGCTTGCCGGTTAATGAACTGATTTCGTCTGATGTCGCATCCACAACAAGGGTGATGACGGCGGAAATACCGCGTTCTTTATAGGGAAGGCCCATTCTGCCGATAATGACGTCCATGCTGTCATGCAGAATAGCATTGACCTTGGCAACCCCATCAAATTCTAGAACAATGATATTTATGACACCGATTCTCTTGCTCATGCAAGATTTCCCCCTCATGCTTAGACTCATCCTTGCAATTAGGTATAGACTTATCCGCCGGCCCCGGAACACTCCAGGACCGGCCGATGGTTAGTTCGTTATCTTAATGCTTAGCCCGCTTCACATAATGGGTGTGCAGCAGCTCATGGGCAAGATGTCCGTTGGGTTTGCCCAGGAATTCGGAATACAGCATTTGGATATACGGATTCTTATGGGACTTGCGGAATTGCAGGGATTGATCCTCTTCATAGATAGCCTTGGCCCGCTCCTGCTTCACATTAACAGCTGTTTGGGTCTTAGCATTCACGATAGGCTGTCCGCCGCCGGTGACACATCCGCCGGGGCAAGCCATCACCTCGATGAAGTCATAATGCTTCTCGCCGGATTGAATCAGCTCCATGACCTGACGGGCGTTGCCCAAGCCGTGGATAACCGCTGTTTTGATCTTCTTGCCGTTGGGCAGTTCCAGCTCGTTCTCCTTGATGCCGTCCAGACCCCGGACCGCGTTATATTCGATGGCATCCAGGTCCTTGCCGGCCAGGATTTCGTATACGGTACGCAAAGCCGCTTCAGCCACGCCGCCGGTTGCCCCGAAAATAGCACCTGCGCCGGAACCGAGACCAAGCGGGTTATCGAAGGTATCCCCGGTCAGATTGCGGAAGTCGATGCCGGCTTCCTTGATCATTTGGGCCAGCTCACGGGTAGTCAGGACATAATCCACATCCTGGAGACCTTCGCTGGAGAGCTCCTCGCGTTCGCCTTCGAACTTCTTGGCGGTACAAGGCATGATAGATACGTTAACGATGGACTTGGGATCAACGCCTTCCTTCTGGGCAAAGTAGGACTTGATCATCGCCCCTTCCATTTGGTGGGGGGATTTGCAGGTGGAGAGATTATCCAGCATATCCGGGAAGTTATGCTCCATGAATTTCACCCAGCCCGGACAGCAGGAGGTCATTAAAGGCAGATTTTCGCCGGAGGTCAGCCGGGAGATCAGCTCGGTGCCCTCTTCCATGATGGTCAGGTCAGCGGCAAAGTTGGTGTCGAACACCTTGTCGAAGCCCAGCTTGCGCAGAGCAGCTACCATTTTGCCGGTGACACGGGTGCCCATGGGATAGCCGAACTCCTCTCCCAACGCCACACGGATGGCGGGAGCAGCCTGCACCACCACATATTTAGTCGGATCGGACAGAGCCTTCCACACATCATGGGTGTTATCGCGTTCGGTCAGCGCACCTACAGGACAAGCGGAGATACATTGTCCGCAGTTGACACAGTTGGTTTCGCCGATGGGACGGTCATAGGCGGTAGTCACCTTGGTTTCAAATCCGCGGTGTGCAAAGCCGATGGCATGTACCGTCTGGACATTGCTGCAGGCGCCGATACAGCGTCCGCAGAGAATACACTTCTCGGAATCCCGGACAATGGATGCGGAGGAATGGTCAATGCCGGTTTTGGATTTGGCTCCCTGGAACCGGATTGTACGGACGTTCAAGTCCTTGGAAACGGATTGCAGCTCGCAGTTTTCGCTGCGGTTGCAAGTGGTGCATTCCCGGTTATGGTCGGAGAGCAGGAGCTCCACAACAGTTCTGCGGGCGTCCCGTACCTTCTTGGTATTGGTTTGAATTTTCATGTTGGGTTCAGCCTTCAGCGTACAGGACGCGATCAGGCGAGGCCCTACCTCCACTACGCAAACGCGGCAGCTGGAGGATTCACAAACGCCCTTCAAGTGGCACAGGGTCGGAATTTCAATGCCCACATCACGCGCCGCTTCCAGCACGGTTGTGCCTTTGTCCACTTCCATCTCGATGCCGTCTATTGTAAGTTTAACTTTTTCCACCATAGTCACCTCTTCCCTTCCTTATCCTCTCAAGATGGCTTTGAACTTACAGGAATCGAAGCAGAGTCCGCACTTGATACATACGGATGCATCCAGCAGATACGGCTCCTTCACCTTGCCGGAAATGGCATTCACCGGACATTTTCTGGCACAGAGGCTGCAGCCTTTGCACAGGTCGGGATCGATGGAGTAAGTCAAAAGATCCTTGCAGACGCCGGAAGGACACTTGTGATCCACTACGTGAGCCAGATACTCATTGCGGAAGAACTTCAATGTGGAAATAACCGGGTTAGGAGCGGTGCCGCCCAAAGCGCACAAGGATGCGTTCTTGATATTCTCGGAGAGGTCCTCAAGAATTTCCAGATCATCGGCCGTGCCTTTACCTTGTGTGATGTTCTCCAGAATTTCCAGCAGGCGTTTGGTGCCTACACGGCAGGGTGTACACTTGCCGCAGGATTCATCCCGGGTAAAGTCCAGATAGAAGCGGGCTACGTCCACCATACAGTTGTCTTCATCCATGATGATCATACCGCCGGAGCCCATCATGGAACCCAAACTGTTCAGGTTATCAAAGTCAATGCTGCAATCCAGATGCTCCTCGGTCAAACATCCGCCCGAAGGTCCGCCGGTTTGGACAGCCTTGAACTTCTTCCCGTTGGGAATGCCGCCGCCGATTTCGAAGATGACCTCACGCAGGGTGATGCCCATGGGAACCTCGACAAGACCGGTGTTGACGATTTTGCCGCCCAGAGCAAATACCTTGGTGCCTTTGGACTTTTCGGTTCCGATGCTGGAATACCATTCGGCGCCCTTCAGAATAATCATCGGGATATTGGCGTAGGTTTCCACGTTATTGATAACGGAAGGTTTCTTCCAAAGACCCTCTACCGCCGGGAACGGAGGTTTCGGATTCGGCATGCCGCGTTTGCCCTCAATGGAGTTCATCAGCGCCGTTTCTTCGCCGCACACGAACGCGCCTGCGCCAAGACGGACCTCGATATCAAAATCAAAGCCGGTTCCGAACAAATCCTTACCCAGCAACCCATGCTTCCGTGCTTCATGGATGGCTACGAACAGGCGTTGTACGGCAATGGGATATTCGGCACGGACATAGATGAAGCCTTGGTTGGCGCCGATGGCATAACCGCCGATAGCCATAGCCTCCAGCACGCTGTGGGGATCGCCTTCCAGAATGGACCGGTCCATAAATGCGCCCGGGTCTCCTTCGTCGGCGTTACAGATCATATACTTCTGATCGTTGACCTGCTTGGCTGCAAATTCCCACTTCATCCCGGTGGAGAAGCCGCCGCCCCCGCGTCCACGGAGACCGGACTGCTTCATGGTGGCGATAACTTCCTCAGGCGTCATGGTGGCCAGCACCTTGTGAAGCGCTTTATAACCATCCCGGGCAATATATTCCTCAATCTTCTCCGGGTCAATTACGCCGCAGTTACGGAGGGCGATCCGCATTTGCTTTTTGAAGAAGTTAACGTCGTTCAGGGGTTTGATGCTGCCGTCCTTCTCCAGAGCTTCCTTATACACCAGACGCTTCAGCACGTTGCCCTTCAGCAGATGCTCCTCCACCAGCTCGGGAACATCCTTGGTTTCAACACGGGCGTAGAAGGCGCCTTCGGGATATACGATCACAACCGGGCCCAGCTCACAGAGGCCGAAGCAGCCGGTACGGACGATTTCAATTTCATTCTCAATGCCGTGGTTCTTCAATTCCTGCTCAATTGCATGCAGAATCGGCATGGAGTCGGAAGAGGTACAGCCTGTGCCGCCGCAGATCATAACGCTCTTGCGGGTAACGCTGGAACCGCCGTTTTCCTGACGCTGGACGACACGGGCGATCGTATTGTCACGGATAAGCTCCAGTTCTTGAATGGATTTCATACGATTCCCTCCTTATTTGTAATCCTTGAGAATTTTCGGGACGTCAACAGCGGATACCTTGCCGTATACCTTTTCACCGATGGTCAAAACAGGAGCAAGGCCGCAAGCGCCCAGGCAGCGGGTAGCCTCCAGGGTGAACTTGCCGTCTTCCGTGGTTTTGTTAACCTCCACCTTAAGCTCCTTGGCGAAGGTATCCACAATGGCTTGGGCACCCTTAATGTAGCAGGCGGTTCCCATACAGATGCGGATAATGTGTTCGCCCTTGGGCTCCAACGAGAAGAAATGGTAAAAGGAAGCCACGCCGAAGATCTCGGACAAGGGAATATTCAATTCCTCCGATACAATCTCCAGAACATGCTCCGGCAGATAACCGTAGGAATCCTGAACCTCATGCAGCACCGGGATCAAAGCGCCCTTCATGGGCTTGAAGGTTTCAATGGTCTCTCTGATTTTCTCTAACCGCTCGTCGGCAACCGCTGCACCGCCGCAACAGCATTTTTCTCCCATAGTCGATCCTCCTAATGTTTATCTTCTAAGTAAGACAAGCCTAGTTTTGTTATTGTAAGCGTATAGATAGACTCGCGGTAAAACGTCCTTCTTCCCGCTTGTTACGATGAAAACCCCGCAGGGGCCGGCCGCGGCAACCTCTTGCTGCCGGTCCCTGTTTGGGGGAATTTGTTTTACAAGAGCGGATTTTCGTGCTTCGCCTTCAGGCGCTGCCATCTGCGCTCCACTTCGGTTTCGAATTCAGCCAGCAATTCCTCTTCCTTGGCCAAGTGCTTGGACTTGCCCATGGACTTCAGCCACTCCACCACCGGCACCTTGGTTCCCTTGGCTTCGGGATCATACGTAATGTTGGTTACGCCGTTCTCGATCTCATACAGCGGGAAGAAGCAGGAGTCCACTGCGGTTTTGACAATTTTTTGACCCAGGCGGTCTTCTGTCTTCCAGTTCAGCGGGCAGGTGATCAGAATCTTGCCGTAGGCGCAGCCCACATTCTGAGCGTACCAGTGAGCCTTGGCAGCCTTCTGGATCAAGTCCATCGGGTAAGCCTCGGAGCCGGTAAACACGTACGGGATGTTACAAGCGGCCATGATCTGCGGAGTATCCTTATGGTGATAGCCCTTGCCCTTCTGCGCCTTGCCTACACCAGAGGTGGAGGTCATATGGCCCAGCGGTGTGGAATAGGACAATTGGGAGCCTGTGTTCATGTAACCTTCGTTGTCATACTCCAGCATAATCATCTTGTGGTTCCGCAGTGCTGCACCGATGGCGGCGCCCATACCGATGTCCATGCCGCCGTCGCCGGTCACCATAACAAAGGTAATGTTGTCGGAGATATTCACTTCGCCACGGCGCTTCAGCTCCAGGAAGCCTTCGACCATACCGGCAACGGTGGCTCCACCGTTTTGGAACAGATTGTGCACGAAGGATTGCTTATGCGAAGTGTACGGATAGGATGTGGTCACTACATAGGCACAGCCGGTTTGGAACAGAGCCACGATATCGCCCTCAATGCCCTTGAAGAACAGCTCCAGTGCAGGCAGTACGCCGCAGCCTGGGCATGCGCCGTGTCCGGGAGCAAACCGTTTTGGCTTCTTGGTCAGGCTGCGCAGCGGCGGAACCTTGGCCTTCACCTTACCGGTGGCTTCATCTACCGTAACCGAAATCAGGCCGGTATTGTAGGACTCTCCGTGCAAAGGCTCAATGACGATTTGCTCGGCGGCATGTCCTTTGACACCCGGATTATGACCGAAATAATCGAAGGGTTTCTCGGCATATCCCTTGTTGGCAGCGTCGATGGCAAGCTTGAAGAATTCTTCCGCATCCTCACCATAGAAATCCTTGCCGCCCAGTCCGAAGATCCGGCTCAGGATGATGGTTTTGTTGTCTTGGTCAACCTGCAGGGCGGAACGAACCTCGTGGGTCATGTTGCCGCCTTGAGCTCCATAGGAGTCCGCGCGTTCGCCAACCAGAAGGGCCTTCACATTCTTCAGGGCTTTGCGAAGCTGCTCGGCCGGGAACGGACGGATGATGTTGGGCCGGATTACCCCTGCCTTGATACCTTGGGCGCGGAGTTTATCCACCACATCCTTGGCGGCTTCGCCTGCGGAGTTGATCAGGAACAGCGCCACTTCGGCATCATCCATGCGGTACAGATCCAGAGTCGGGTACTCGCGGCCGGATAATGCGGCATATTCGGTTTGCAGCTGCTCGAACACTTCGCCTGCTTTATAGAGGGATTCGGATTGTTGGAAATGGTTATTAATGAGGTCGTCGCCGTTCATATGCGCGCCAATGGAAACCGGGTTGCGCGGATCGCTTACATCAGGGAATTGAGTTGGGCGCTCACCCACATAGGCTTGAACTACCTTACGGTCCTTGAAGAGGCTGACTTTTTTCTTTTGGTGGGAGGTGAAGAAGCCGTCATAAGCCACGATTACCGGCAGGCGGACTTCGGAATGCTCGGCCAGACGCAGAGCCATGATGTTCATATCGTATACAGCCTGAGGAGTGGAGGCAGTCAGAACGATCCAGCCAGTGTTCAGGGTATAGTACAAGTCAGAGTGGTCGCCGCGGATATCCAACGGACCGCTGACGGCACGGCACACCAGGTTCAGCACCATGGGGAAGCGGGTACCGGCTTGGTTCGGCAACTGCTCCAGCATGTACAGAAGACCTTGGGAGCTGGTTGCGTTCAGAACCCGTGCTCCGGCTACAGCGGCGCCGTAGCAGATACCGGCTGCGCCATGCTCGCCGTCGCCTGCGATGAGCTGGATGTCATGCTCGCCGCGGGTTTTCATTTGGTCCAGATATTGGGCAACTTCAGTGGAAGGCGTAATCGGGAAATATCCCATTACATGATAGTTGATTTGTGCGGCTGCAGTGGCCGCCATTTCGTTGCCGGACTCAAAGGTGGTAATCTGCTCGGCGGCAGAATGCTTCAGTTCATTCTCCAGAATAGCCATTGCTCAAGCTCCCCCCAGTACGAAATTAAAACGGGACGGCACGCGGTGCGCTTCGGCATAGCCTACTTCTTCGCGGAGATCCTGCAGAGCACCTGTCGGGCAAGCATCCACACATTTCAGACAGCCTTTGCAATATTGGTAATCGATTCCCTTCAGAACCATTTGCATAATGCCGCGTTTGTTGGGCTCTTCCTCCCAAACGAAGCACATGTCGCCGCACACCACATCACATTGGGCGCAGCTGATGCACTTCTCGGCATTAAACTCGGGGATAAACCCTTGACGGGAACCGCTCATGTCCTTCAAAACAGTATTGGCTTGAGCCAGAATCACACCGCCCAGGGGCTGGGACTCATAGCCGTACACGGTAACGGCCCGCTTGAAGGCTTTGCCTTCCGCATCTGCCGGAACCTCATAGGTCTTAAACTTCACTTCATTGTAACCGCGGTCGAAGGTACGGATGTTCGGCTCCACCAGATGGGGGTACTTCTTGCCGAATGTGCTGCGGATGGTATTGCGCATATCCTCCGGATCGAGGAATTCGCAAATCCGGTACAAGGCGCCCAGCATGGACGTATTGACCTTGGTCTTCTCTTCTACGGCAATGCCCATGGCGTCAACAACTGCCAGCGTGCCGTATTCCAGCTTCAGATCCTTGCGGACTTCGTCAAAATCACGTGTGGAATTCACCAGCACGATGCCGTCAGCGGGCAGACCGCTTACGACGTTGACCGTTTTGTACAGCTCCTCATGGAAAATACCGATAACATGCGGCACCTCAATGGGGCTATGGTCGCGGATCTCCACTTCCGGCTCCGTAAAACGGACGAAGGTTTTGATGGGCGAACCCTTCTTCTCGGAACCGTACGAGGAAAAGTTGGAGCCGTTTAAGCCCATTCCCAGTACTCCGGCTTCGGCAAGCATCTTGCCTGCAAGGTTGGCGCCAAGGCCGCCGATGGATTCGAGACGAATCTCAAAAAATCCAAGCTCATTTTTCTTAGGTAAGGTAGACATCTGGTTCCCTCCTATTTATTAATAACAGCCGACAAGACCCGGATGTGAAAAGAGCTTGAATGAGATCGTCCGTCCGCTGGTATTGGAGTGCGTTGCTGCGGCATGCACTGTTTCGTCTTTCCGGATGGCTGTAATACCGCTTACATGAGGTCATTAGGGGCACAGCCTTTTGCGGTGAGAGAGCTTGAACAACGGTCAAAACATCATCTTTTCGACAAAAAGTCTACACAAATCTTCCACATTCCTGTTTTCAATTCCTATTATAAGATCCAATAGTGAATCATTTCACAAGAAATTTGACAATCTGTTGAACTGCCCCAAAAACCTGTTATATTGGTGAAAAATATATGGATTTAGAGAACCGTTCTCAGTTATAATTGAATACTTTATGAATCTGGATAATGATTCTCAATGATAACGCATTCATTTTCGGACATAAATTCGTCACATATCCGAGTTTGCAGCTTTGCCGCAGTCCTCCCTCCCCCGTATCAACTACCGTTTCGTTTTCCCGGATACAAAAAAAGAACTCCTGATTGGAGTTCCTTGAGTACCGCCACAAATCCGGACTTAGGAGCCGTTATTTTGCGGAAATACGTACTTCTGATGATTTCGCGGACACACGGTACGTTATTTCCCCGCCATCCCGGCCAAACTAGCTTTTTCCCAACACATAACGGCTTCTGGGTCCGTTCAGCTAAAAATAACAGTGTTATTGCGCTAAATAACGGATCCTGGGTCCGCTTGGGTAACCGGGTGGGATCAGGCGGACCTCCCGGTTCAACTTAACGAAAGCCGCAGCCTCTATTCCTACAAGAAAAGCTCAAGTCCGCTCCAAGCCAGCTTAATTCCCTCCGGCAGCTCCGGCGGATGGGTCAGATCAATATCATGGGACATATGGGTGAACCAGGTTTCACCCGGCGCCAGCTCCTCTACCAGTCCGCAGGCCTCCACCATATCGTAGACCGACCGGGTATGGAACTCCGCTTCTTCCTTATAAAAGCTGGTGCCCAGGATCAGCAGCCGCAAATCCCGCATATGCCGCTTCTCCATTTCGCCTAATGCTATGGAGTCGGGACAATACACCCAGGCCGTATCCCCTTGCTGGAAGCGGTAGGCATAGGAATAACCGTTTTTGCCGTGGTTAACCCTGAAGGGGGTAACCGTCCACCCTAACAGCTGCAGCCCGGATTCCACCTCAACAAAACGGAGCCTTCCCTCTACCCAGGGGAACTGGCGCCTGATGATGGCGAGAACCTCCTGAGGAGCATACAGGTCCGGGTGCACGTCTGTCCAACGGCATAAATCTGCCAACTCCGGTAGACCTCCAATATGATCAAAGTGGGCATGGGTGATCAGGATGCTTCCCACCGTCTTTTTGCCAAGCGTCTCCATCTGCCCCCGCCAATCGGGACCGCAATCCACCAACAGCTCCTCCGTCCCTTTCTGCAGCAGTATAGATGAACGCAATCTTCTATTATGGCCGGTGGTCCGCGCCTCGCCGCATACCCTGCAGCTGCAGTATACCCTTGGCACTCCCATGGAATCCCCCGTACCCAAAAACTGAATGGATGTTTTGACATAGTCCATGATGCAACCTCCAAGGATGGCCATCGTCAGCACCCGCCCGTCGGGGCGGCAACGGCAGCGAAGCCAATGAAGGCGTTCGCAGGCTGACGAACAGATGTGTTTACGTTATAATGAATCGGTAGACCAGAGAGCCAGAGAAACCTGCTAAGGAGTGTTATCCCATGTACAAGCTGATTGCTGTTGATTTAGATGATACCTTGTTAAACGACCAATTGGATATTACGGAAGGAACCCGCAGCGCTATTTATGCCGCTATGGAACGGGGCGCCGTGTTTACCATTGCTACAGGACGGATGTTTGCCTCCGCCCGCAAAATTGCCGCCAAGCTGGGGCTGGAGGTGCCGCTGATCACTTATCAGGGCGCTCTGGTAAAGCATGCCTCCGACGGCACGGTCATCTACGAACGGAATGTCCCGCCCGAGGTCGCCCGTTATGTATTCGAGTACGCTGCGAAGAACGGCCTGCATCTTCAGGCGTATCACAACGATACCTTATTGGCCAAGGAAGAAAATGAACGGCTGAAAGGTTACGCCAAGCTGAACAACATTGCGTATGAAATCGAGCCCGACTTCGACCGGCTGGCCGAAAAAACCGCCCCCAAGCTATTGATGATCGATGAACCGGAGGTTCTGGACCGCGTGCTGGTGGAGCTGAAGGCGGCCGTCGGCGACAAGGCGCATATCACCAAGTCCAAACCCCATTTTCTGGAGATTATGCATCCGGAAGGAACCAAGGGCCATGCATTGACCCGGCTGGCGGAGCACTACGGCATCAAGCAGGAGGAAACCATCGGGATCGGCGACAGCTGGAACGATCATGAGCTGGTGGAGCAAGCCGGGTTGGGTGTGGCGATGGAAAATGCGGTCGACTCATTGAAGCAGGTGGCAGACTATGTGACGCGTAGCAATAATGACGAAGGTGTGCGCCATGTAATCGAAAAGTTCGTGCTGGAAGACTAAAATTAACTGCCGGCTTATTTCAGCCTTCCGTCTGTGGCAGAATTGTAATACCGGAGCCAGTCGATAAAATGGTACATCTTCAGAATGTAGTCCGCGGCGCAGGCCGACAGGTCATAAGGCCGGACCAGCTCATCAATGGACCGCTCCAGATCCCAGGACAGTCTGTACAGCTGCTTCAGGAATTCCTCTTCGGTCCTTGGCTTGTACAGGTCGGTTCCGTGGGAAAGCTCCACATTCTCCAGAATGAAGCCTTTATAGTATGGCAGAATATTCACATAAGTGCCATGGTCGCGGTAGCATAGGCCCGTATACTCATAGGGCAGCCAGAACAGGTGATTTTCCTTGTCCGGGAGCATGACGGTATAAGCGAGGTTTACGTTCAGCGCCACCGGATACGGGGCATTCTGAATGGAGCCGCGCCGTATATGCTCCCAAATATTTTCCAAAAAGCTCATATTGCACCTTCCGATCAAAAGTATGACATCATCCGTTTATAGCATAAGGCGTACATAAGCCAGAATCAAGCGCAAGCGCCAGAAGATTCAACATTTTTGGGGACTAAGGAGTGATTTTGTTTATGAAGGAACACATTTTTGACACCATTGACCGCCTGTCTCCCGTTTTGAAGGAAACCTCCTTGTTTATCGGGAACCACCCGGAGCTGGGTCACGAGGAGTTTCAAGCAGCGGAGAAGCTGACTGCGCTGTTGGGTGAGCTGGGTTTCGATGTGGAGCGCGGAGTGCTGGATATCCCTACCTCCTTTATCGCCCGCTACACCTCACCAAAGCCGGGGCCTGTGATTGCCTTCCTGGCGGAGTATGATGCGCTGCCGGATATCGGTCATGCCTGCGGCCACCATCTGATCTGCACCATGGCCATTGCAGCCGCCTCCGGGCTTAAAGCTGTGATTGATGAAACCGGCGGGGAAATCCGGGTATACGGCACCCCCGCCGAGGAAACCAAAGGGGCCAAGGTGCCCATGTCCAAGGCCGGATTGTTCGATGATGTGGATGCTGCGCTGATGGCCCATCCGTACCACACCTATGAGCATTCCGGCACCTCCTTGGCCATGGATGCGGTGCAATTCGAATATTTCGGCAAAACCGCACATGCCGCCGCTAACCCTTACGAGGGCATCAATGCCCTGGATGCCGTTCTCCTGCTGTTCAACTCCATCAATGCGCTGCGCCAGCAGCTGGAGAGCCATGTCCGTATTCATGGTATCATCACGGAAGGCGGAACGGCGGCAAACATCATTCCCGAATATGCCGTAGCCCAATTTTATGTCCGGTCGGGAAACCGTCCCTATACAGATGAAACCGTTCGCAAGGTCATCCGGTGCGCCGAAGGAGCCGCTCTCCAGACGGGAGCCAAACTCAAGGTGACCAATTATGAATTTTCGTATGATGAATTGTTGACCAACAAAGAACTGTCCGAAACCTATACAAAGAATCTCACAGCATTGGGCATCGATCCCGGAGCAATCGAAACGGGCAAAGATCACGGCTCCCTGGATTTGGGGAATGTCTCCCGCCGCTGTCCTGCCATCCACCCATATGTGAAGGTCATTGATGTGAAACATCTGCTCCATACGGTGGAATTCCGCGATCTTGCATTGGAGGACAGAGCCCTGGAAGGGATGCTGTTCGGCGCCAAAGCTCTTGCGGCTACCGCTTATGACGTATTGACGGTTCCCGGCCTGGTGGACAGCATCCGCCAAAGCTTCCGCGCTTCCGTCAGGAAAGAGGCAGACGTACAGTCTTAATAATAGCGCCGATGCGGTTATATAGCATCCGGTCCTCATGGTCGCGAAACAGCTTGTATTGCGGACGGGTATTGGCTTCGATGAGCCACAGCTTCAGGTTCTCGTCGATGCCGATATCCAGCCCCAATTCGGCGACCAAGGGAAATCTCCTCTGCATGGCAGCGGCAATTTGCCGGGAAAGGTGCTCCAGCCGCTTCTCCAGCTCCTGAATGTCCTCCTCCTGCAACTCCCTGCTTTCCTTCATGGCTCCGGAAAACGTAAGCGAGCTGCCCCCGCGGCAGTGGTTGGTTACAATTTGATCGCGGACCGCCAGCTTCCCCATCACGCCCATATAACGCCAGGTTTTGCCCGGCCGTAGCAATAAAGTCCGGAAATCGATGGGTCTGTCATCAATACGGATTAGGGATACCCCCTGCTGCACGATATATTCCTTCTGCCCGAGATACCCCTTAACTGTCCGGTACACCTGCGGGAGCTCCGCAACCGTACGGGTTTCGGTTGTCTGGATTTCCGTTAGCCCTTCCGTCATAACCGATATCTTGACCACTCCCCTGCCTCCCCCGCCACAGCTGGGCTTCACGAAAACAACAGGATAGCGGTTTAAAAAATCAAGCAGAGTTTCTTCCTTCAACAATGCCGTGTCAGGCAAAAACTCCCGTAGAGCAGGGTCGCGGGCCAGCACTAGATGCTTTTGCCATTTGCTCCAAGGGTATTTCCGTGACAATAAACTCATGGATGCTGCCTCCATTTCAAGTGTGACCTACCGCCTGGTTCATAGTATGCGTTCACCTAACAGGTGGTATGGTCACCTGTCCCGTTGCCCTTGGGATGGATGACAGCATGCTTCAACTGCGCAAAAAACCGCAGATTATCCTGGCAGCCAAAAGGCTTCAGGCATCTGCGGTTTATGGGATCAGGGATTTTTTACGATTTCCAGCTCCGGTCAGTCAGTTCCGAAATATGGCCCACACGAAGCTTGTCCAGCCATTCGCCCAAACCGCCGATAATGGTGGGACAGGCGTAAGGGTCCACGAAATTGGCAGTCCCAACCATAACGGCATCAGCACCGGCCATATAAAATTCGATAACGTCCTCCGCGCTCATAATGCCGCCCATACCGATGATGGGAATATTCACGGCCTGGCTGACCTGATAAATCATCCGGATGGCCACAGGCTTAACTGCAGGGCCGGACAGCCCTCCCGTTTTGTTGGCCAGCACCGGTTTGCCGGTTTTCAGATCAATCCGCATGCCCAGAAGCGTGTTAATCATGGTGATACCGTCAGCTCCTGCTTGCTCTACCGCCTTGGCCATTTCCACAATGTCAGTTACATTAGGGGACAGCTTCACATATACCGGGACCGACGAAGCCGCCTTCACCTTGCGGGTCAATTCCGCAGCCGTTTCCGGTACCGTACCGAAGGCAATACCGCCGCATTTCACATTCGGGCAGGAAATGTTCAGCTCTATCGCTTTCACGTTGGGAGCGCCGGAAATCTTCTGCGCCACCTCCACATATTCCTCAGTGGTGGAGCCCGCTACATTAGCCATAATCGGCAGGTCAAATTGCTCCAGCCACGGAAGTTCATTCTGAAGAATCCCGTCTACACCGGGATTTTGCAATCCGATAGCATTCAGCATACCCGCCGGAGTTTCCGCTACCCGAGGGGTAGGGTTGCCGTAACGGGGTTCACCTGTGGCGGCTTTAATAGCGATAGACCCCAGCATATTCAGATCGAAATAACCGGCGAATTCTTGCCCGAAGCCGAAGCAGCCCGAAGCGGGAATAATGGGGTTTCGGAGCTTTAACCCGGGCAGCTCCACAGCCAGCCGGGGATCGTTTGCCGCTTCAAGATTGGCCATCACACTCACAGGACCACCTCCCCGATCGGAAAAACAGGCCCGTCGCTGCAAATTTTATGATACTTCGTGCCGGTTTCGTCCCCCTGCACCTTGCAAACGCAGGCATAGCAGGCACCGATGCCGCAGCCCATACGCTCCTCCAGCGACAGGAAGCCCTTGTGGTCCCGGTAGGCCGTATCCAGCGCCTTCAGCATGGGAGTAGGACCGCATGCATACAGCACCTGGAAGGACAAACCATGGCGGAGAATCACGTCCGTCACAAATCCTTGTTCACCGGCGCTTCCATCGGCTGTCGCCAGATAGGTTTCGCCCAGTGCCTCGAACTCTTCCTTATAGAATACATCCGCCGCAGACGCAAAGCCCAGGACATGAATGACCCTCACTCCTTTGGCCAGAAGCTGCTTGGACAGATAATAAAGCGGCGGCACGCCGATTCCGCCTCCTACCAGAAGGGCCGTATCGCCGGGTTTGGCCTCATCAACAGGAAACCCATGTCCCAATGGGCCTACAATATCTACAACCTGTCCGGCCTGTTTGGCAGCCAGCTGCAGCGTTCCCTTCCCTTCGGCTCTGTAAATCATGGTAAACCGGCCATTCTCCACATCCGCCTCACAGATGCTGATCGGCCGCCGCAGGAGAGGATCATTGCCGATCTCTGCCTTCACGTGTACGAACCGTCCGGGCTCGGCCATATTCCGGGCCAGTCCGCCCTCCAGCACCAGCTCGTATACATGGCGCGCCAACTGCCGCTGGCTGACGACGCGCATCAATTCCTTGCCCATTGTCTCTTCCGCCTTCCCGTAGGCAAATGCCCAAGATATCCTGAACATTATAGCACCTGCATACAAGGGGAGTCCATATACAACACGCCATTTTCCTCAAGATTGTGACGCAGTTCCGCCACTCTTTCATTACAGACAGATTACAGCGTGTTTACATTTTACGACGGAGATTGACGCAGTTAGTCCTTCCGATTCATACTATAAATATAGGAAACCAAAGTCCCGGCAGACCAGGTTATTCCAGACAGCTAAGGGAGGGAACTCATATGAGGGTCATGTCATCCGTTCACACAGCAAGAGGTATTGTAAGCGTTCCCATAAAGAAACGGAGCATCCTTGCCCGTCCCCGGTTCTGGCTGGCTCTCCTTCTGTCCCTGACGGCATCGGTGCTCGCTTTGACGGTTGCCTTCCACGCCTACATCGCCTGGCTCCTCGCCCGGCCGATCGTTGCACCGCTCTCCTCCAATCCGCTTGAAGCCATCGGTGTTCCGTATGAAGAAGTCACCTTCCCCAGCATTAATCAGACCTCCAAGCTGGACGGCTGGTACCTGCCTGCGGAAGGAGCCACACGCACGGTAATCTTCTCACACGGCTACGGCGCCAACCGGGAGGAAAGCTGGGTGCCCATGTATGATTTGGCCAAGGCTGCCCATATGCAGAATTTCAATGTGCTGATGTTCGATTACGGCTTTGTCCATCCGGAGCAGGTCGTAACCGGCGGCGTGCAGGAGACCTTCGAGCTGTTAGGCGCCATTGATTACGTCAAGCAGAAGAACGCCAAGCAAATTTTTATCTGGGGCTTCTCCATGGGAGCCGGCACCGCACTGGGCGCGGCTCTGCAAAGCGAGGATATCACCGGTATGATTCTGGACAGTGCCTTCATCCTGTCGCCCGATACGCTTTACCATAATATCCGGCAGCATGCCGATTTACCCCGATTCCCTTCCCTGTCCCTGATCCGGATGTTCTTCCCGGTGATGAACGGAGTGAATATGAACCAGATTCCCTACGAAAAAATCCTGCAAAACACCTATAAAATTCCCATGTTCATGATCCATGGCATGTTGGACGAAAAAGCGCCCTATGAACAGGCTCAAATCATTATGAATAATCAGACTGCCCAGCAGCCCCTATCCAAGCTTTGGCTTTTGCCCAAAGGGCATCATGAGCTGATCTACAGCGTGAATAAACGGGAGTATCTGCAGAAAACCTTATCCTTCCTGGAGCAGGTATCCCGGACCCGCATCCCTCCGGTCAAAAAGTAACAAAAATAAAAGCGTGCAGCGGGAACTTCCGCCGTACGCTTTTTTTATTTGACAGGCTTCAGGGGGCTCCCCCAAAAGGGACAGGAATAAGCGGTTTTGGGGGTTGTTGTATTAAGCGTAGGAAACCAGAATGCCGCCCTTGCCGGCATAGGTGCCGATCACCGGCCCCATTTCCGTCACGATAACCTCTTTGAAGGGATACCGCTTCAGGATCATCTCCATCACTTCATGGGCCCGCTCCTCGCAATTGCTGTGGCCGATGGCAAGCACTTTCTTCTCGAAATCATGTCCGGCTTCGCCGATCCGGTCAATCATTTTCTTGATGGCGTTCTGGGTGCCGCGGACCTTTTCCAGCACTTCCAGAGTACCTTCCTCGCTGGCACACATCAGGAGCTTGATATTCAGAACGGAAGCAATGGCGCCGCGGACCCGGTCCAGCCTTCCGCCTTTAATCACATTCTCCAGGGTATCCAGAACAAAATAATTCTTAACCTCGGATATGCTCCGCTTCATGGTCTGCACCAGATCATGCATGCTGTGCCCTTCCTTTGCCAAACGCGCCGCCTTATAAACCAGAACCCCCAAACCTAAAGAAGCATTCTTGCTGTCCAGCACCTCAATTGGGAGACGCTGGGGATGCTCCTCCTCCACCATCGTTTTGCCCATTACGGCGTGATGATAGGTGCTGCTAAGTCCCGAGGACAAGGCAATGCAAAGAATTTGCTCGTTGGCATCCACGCTCATATATTTGTTGAAGTAGGTACTTGGCGATGTACTGCAGGTTTTGGGAAGCACACTAGCGGAACCGAGTTTATTGTAAAAGAGCTCCAAATCCATGTCAGAGTCGAAATGCTCATCCTCAAAATGAACCGGCAAGGGGATCTGTACGATGCCCAATTGCTCCAGAATGCGTTTAGGCAAATCAGAGCTTCCGTCGGTAAAAATTCTAATGGCCATGTATTCACTCATTTCTACGAAAGATGCAAGGAATAGCTTTAGTATAACGGAAAATCGGTGAAAATAGAAGGAATTTGTCGAAATATACAGGAATACGGCAAATTAATCCCGGGATGCATAATAATAATGCTCCGCAGTTATCCCGCCTTCCCCAATGTCCATAATTCCGTAGGAATAGAGAGGCTGCCGGCGTTTATCCGTGGGTGAACCGGGATTGAACAAAAGAATGCCTGCTTTGTGCTCCAGATAAGGAATATGGGAATGACCGAAAACAATCGCCTGGACATTCTGCCCTTTAAATGCGTCAAAGGCACGGCGTTCTGTAGTTTTACCGTAACCGTCACCGTGAATGAGCCCTATGCGGATTCCCGCGGCCTCCACGATCTTTTTGTAACCGAAGCGGTTGATAATGTCCGTTCCGTCATTGTTTCCGGCTATCCCTTCAACCGGAGCAAGCTTCTCCAGCTCCTCCGCTACCCTGGGGGAAACCCAGTCTCCCGCATGGAGGATCAGGTGCACTCCCGACAATCCCTTCAGCAGTTCCCCCGGAAGCCGGATTTCCCTGCGGTCCGACAGGTGGGTATCCGAAACAATCCCGATCCTCAAACCATCACCCCATACATATGTGTTGTATATCTAATTATGATAGATGCGGCAGGCAATTTCAACCTTATGAAGGAGGAGGGTTCCGCTTCCAAAAGTGGAAAAACCCGTCCGAAGGACGGGTTAGATGAACAAGGATTACAATACCTTGCTGAGGAACTCCCTAGTGCGGGGGTGTTTGGGCTCTGCAAAAATCTCAGCAGGTAAACCTTCCTCAGCGATGGTTCCTTTATCCATAAAGATAAGACGGCTTCCCACTTCGCGGGCAAAACCCATCTCGTGGGTAACCACCACCATGGTCATCCCTTCCGCCGCAAGGCGTTTCATAACATCCAATACCTCACCGACCATTTCCGGGTCAAGGGCGGAGGTGGGTTCATCGAACAAAAGCACGTCAGGCTGCATAGCCAGGGCCCGGGCGATGGCAATCCGCTGCTTCTGGCCCCCGGAGAGCTGAGCCGGGTAGCTGTTGGCCTTATCCTCCAGACCGACAGTTTTAAGCAGCTCCATGGCCAGCTTATCCGCATCCTGCTGGCTCATTCCCTTCAGCTTCCGCGGGGCCATGGTAATATTCTTCAGAACAGTAAGATGCGGGAACAAATTGAACTGCTGAAATACCATCCCCATCTTCTGCCGGAGGACATTGATATCTGTCTTCTTGTCGGTGATATTCACACCTTCAAACACAACCTCGCCGCTGGATGGTACCTCCAGGAGGTTCAGGCAGCGTAAAAAGGTGCTTTTGCCTGAGCCTGAAGGGCCGATGACCACCACAACCTCACCCTTGGCGATATGGATGTTCACATCATTGAGCACATGGTTCTTGCCGAAGCTTTTGTGCAGCTGATTGACCTTAATCATTGGGCGGACATTCTCCTTTCAACCAGACTGAGGATCTTGGAGAGCGGGAAGGTCAAGGTAAAGTAGATAACGGCGGCTACCAGAAGTGGCTCCATGGAAAGATAGGTGGCGCCGCGGATCAGGTTGGCGCTGTACATCAGCTCGGCCATACCGATAACCATAACCTGGGACGATTCCTTGATAATCACGACAAACTCATTGCCCAGAGCCGGCAGAATGTTGCGGATGGCCTGCGGCAGGATGATATGGGTCATAGCCATTCGTTTAGGCATCCCCAAGGAGCGGGCTGCTTCCATCTGGCCCTTGTCCACCGCTTGAATGCCCGCCCGGAAAATCTCCGCCACATAAGCGGCGCTGTTGATGGTTAATGCAATGACGCAATACGCAAAGTCCGGCAGGGCCAGAGCATCGCCGGGAAGGCCCGCCTTAACCAAGAGCCATTCCACACCGTTGGGAAGGCTGTAATATACGATAAGCAGCTGCACCAGAAGCGGGGTGCCGCGGATGATTTCAATGTAAGCGGATGCCAAAAAACGGATAAACCGGTTGGCGGACAAACGCATCAGGGCAATAAACATCCCCAGGATACCGCCGCAAATAACGGTGAAAAAGGCCAGCTTAATGGTGGTCCAGGCACCTGTCAGATAATAGCTTCCATATTCGTTCATAAAAGAAAAATCCATTGCCAGAAATGCAGTGTTCATCTTATCCCTCCATATCCTCCCTGGTGGCATGCCGAAGGGGAAAACAGCGGAACAACAGCCGCCGTTTTCCCCCGTTGCCATGCAATTGCATTATTTCTCAGACAATTGGAAAGCTTCATCCACCAGTTTGTCAATGGTCTTGTCCTTGATCATTTTGTCAAGGGACTTGTTGATTTCAGCAGTCAGGGTGTCGTTGCCCTTCTTGATGGCAATGGCGGAGCCGGCTTCCTCAGCCTTGGGCTTCACGCTGCTGATAACCAGATCCTTGTTCTTATTAACATAGCCGTTGGCTACAGGAGATTCCATAATGATGGCATCAATCTTTTTGTTCTTCAATTCCAGTGCCAGATCGGTAATCTTGGCGATGGACTTGATCTTCGCGCCTTGCAGCTGCTCCTTGGCGATATCTTCTTGGATGGAGGCGGTTTGTACGCCGACGGAAACCTTCTTCAGATCATCCATGGACTTGAACTTGTCCTTGTCGTCCGCACGGATCATGATTACCTGTTGAGCGGTGTAGTAGATCTTGGAGAAGTCTACACTCTTCAGACGCTCTTCATTCGGAGTCATGCCGGAAATAACGAAGTCTACCTTGCCGGCGTTCAATGCAGGCAGCAGACCGTCAAAACCGATATCCTTGATCTCCAGCTTCACACCCAGATCCGCTGCAATAGCCTTGGCGATTTCTACATCGAAGCCTACGATAGTATCCTTGCCGTCGATGTTCTTGTGGAACTCATAAGGAGCGTAATCGGCGCTGGTACCCATGATGATGGTGCCGGCTTTTTTGATGTCGGCAAGCTTGTCAGCTGCGCCTGCAGCCGGGGATGCCGGAGCAGTGGAAGCTGCGGTGGTAGCAGCTGCCGGAGCGGAAGCGCCTTGGGTTTTGTCAGATTCCTTGTTTTTCTCGCCGCAGGCGGCCAGCATGGTCAGCATCATAACCGCTGCCAGGAGAATTGTCAATTTCTTCATTTCGATATGCACCTCTTCTGTATATTCATTCATAACGCGACTTGTATAGTATAAGAGGTATTAGAAGAATTGACAACCGGTTAAACGTGACACTTTTATGGAAATCGCCTATTCCGGGGGTTCAAGGACAATCCTGCCTTCCTCCACGGAAACTCTGACCTTGTTGCCGGAGGCGCTGCTTAAACCCAAGGATTCCAGATACCCGGAGGGGATTTGCAGCCTTCCCGCCTTGTCCAGAACGGCATATTCCACATGGGACTCCTCTTCTGCCGCATATCCTGCTTCCAACTCCTCCAGCTCCTCGGAGTAGGATTTGCGCCGGAGTATCTCCGAGGAGGTTTTTCCATCGCGGATGGCCACTACCCGGTCCACCTTACGGGCCAAGAGCGGGTCATGGGTAACGATGACAACAGTCAGACCCAGATCACGGTTCAATTGCCGGAATAAATCCAGAATTTGAGTGGTCATCTTCGAATCCACTGATCCGGTAGGCTCATCCGCCAGCAATAGCCGGGGATCATTCGCCAGGGCAATCGCGATGGCAACCCGCTGCTGCTCACCGCCTGACAGCTGCTGGAGACGGTTGTGCTTCCGGTCTGCCAGACCCACTGCTTCAAGCAGCATCAATGCCTTCTCCCGTCTCCGCCGGCCGCGGAGAAGCATAGGCAGCTCCACATTCTCCAATGCAGTCAGATACGGAACCAGATTGCGGGCATTGTTCTGCCAGACAAAGCCTACCGTTTCCCGCTTGTAGCGGACCAGCTCGCGTTCTGTGAGCTGCAGGAGATCTGTTCCGTCCACCACCAGCTTGCCAGCGGATGGACGGTCCAGCCCGCCCAGCAAATTCAGCAGGGTGGATTTTCCGCTTCCGCTGTTTCCGATAATGGCCATCAGCTCCCCCTCCGCCACATGCAAATCCAGACCCTGGAGAGCAATGACCTCTAACTCCGCCGCTTTGTATATTTTGACCAGATTGTCGCAATGAATCATGTTGTCAGTCCTCCCCCAATTTCACAGCCTGGTGGATCCGGAGGCGGGTGAGCATATATCCCAGAAAAGCCAAGCCAAAGGCAACCATAGCTGACACCACCGCGTACAGCCTTAATTCATCAATTGCCCTGAAAATCACCTGGAAGGGCAGTGCCTGATCAGAGAAGTTAAAGGAGAGCTGGAAGAACGGCACAAACAGCTTACCCGTTACCGCTCCGGTAAAACCGCCGATCAGAACCGCCGCACCGGAGGTCAGCAAAAGCTCCAAGGCAATCATGCCCACCAACTGCGGAAGAGTGATGCCCATTGCCCTGTAGATACCATATTGCAGGGTCCTCCCGGAAAAGGACAGGAGCCAGTACAGCAGAAAGCCGATCAGACAAATTCCGGCGGAAATCATAAAGCCCAAGGTCATGGCGCCGTTTAAGGCTAGACGGAAAGGATCCTTTCTGGAATCGCTCACATCCTGGGCGGTGTTAACTACAGAAACCAGAGGAATCTTCTTCTCCTCGATACTTTTATAAATCTCCTGCAGGGATGCCTCCGGCTTCAGCTTCAGCCACACATTGTACGGTTCCATCGCAAGCGAACTTTCCAAGTAGGATAGATTCCCCACCACCAGCTTGGGTTTTAACGGCTTATTCACGTTTCCTGCCTGCGGAGTCTGGGTTTGTCCTGCCATTTGACGGGGGTTTGGATTCCAGGTTGGCCAATAGTCCACAATTCCGTATACCTGGACAGTAGCATAAGCCGTTCCGTCCCACCGGATGGACAGGCTGTCTCCCGGCTGCACCTTGAATTCATCAGCGATGGAGCGGGAAATGAGAACTGCCGCCGGATCCTGTGCAATCAGATTCAGATAATCGTAAAAGTGATGGTCCATCAGACGGTCCCGCATCCAGGAGGTCCGGCCGAAGTCATCGGTTTCGATGCCCATTATAGTCACTTCGGCATTGGAGGATTTTTCGACCAGATCGCCTTTCCGGCTGAATACCCTGGCTATTCCTTCGATACCAGGAAGCTCCGTGAAGGGAATAAATGGCGGCTCGCTGTATTGGACCCGCTTGGAGGTATTTACCTCGCCTGATTTTTCTTCCCCATCGGATTGGGGCGGCGCATCATTCTCCCACTTGGCCATCAGCACCAGGTCAGCCCCGTTTCTGTAACGGATCTGATCCTCCGCATTCTGGTTGATGGTCCGTGCGGCACTGGCCCCGAACAAACCGGTAGCCATAGTCATGGCCAGGAACAGCATAATAAACTGGTAGCCTGTTGCAGAACGGCCAACCTGAATCAAGGCGGAATATGCCGGCGGCGACCACCACCTGTGCCCGATCCTGTATAGCAGCCGAATGGCCAAGGGATAGACACGAAGCAAAAGCAGACTGAAGCCAAGGATAAAAATCGCAGGAACCGCAAACAACAGAGGATCAACCTTGAAGTCCATGGAATTCAAACCAAGAGCCTGCAAATCGGCAGTCCTTCTGCGGAAAGAAAAGATCCCGTAAGCGGAAATGCCCAGCAGAATAGCATCCAACCCGAATTTGTGGGCCAAGCTGAGCGTCCTGACCCGGGCCAATTGAACCTTATGGCTGACAATGGTAGACCGTGTAGCCAAAAATACCGGCACCAGCAGCATCAGCACCGAGCAAACCGCAGCAATACCCGCGTACCGGTACGCTTCGGAAGTGAGAACGGCATCCAGCTTAGCCCGCTGGACAAACTCCAGGAACCCGTTGGACGCCCCCAGAGCCTTGGCGATAAACAATCCCAGGAATGGACCGATTCCCATCGCGACCGCCCCTAATAGCACTGCCTCCGCTGCATACACACCCATAAGCTGTAATCGTCCCGCCCCGCGGCTGCGGAGTACGGCAATCTCGTTCTTTTGGCGCCCTACCGTCAAATTAGCCACCAGCAGCAGATAGAAGGCCAGCATGATCAAAACCGGAACATTCAAGGACCAGAGCATCAGGCGCAGCTTGCTTTCCTTGCCGTTGTAGGTTTTCAAAACCGGTTCGGCAGCCATGGACACATAGCTGGTGCCGAAGGTTCCGGACAAGAACCTGGAATGGTTGACTCTGATCTCCAAAGGAGCCTCCGCATGCTTAATCGTCAGTCCCGCGTAATCCAGATTGGCCCGCCAGATCAGAAACTGCACCCTCATAATGCCTTCTTGAGTAAATTTCTCCTCGAACAGCTCATAGGGAATCAGAAAATGCTGTTCAAATGTATTCTCCTGAAAATTCCAGTACAACCCCTGATCATCCTTATAACGGATTACACCTACAGGCAGTACCCGAACCTCTCCTTTTATACTCTGGTCCCGGAACACAAATTCCGTCCCAAGCACCATTTTTAAGCCGATCAATGCATCCTCCGTCACCAGCGCCTCATAAACCCCATCCTTTATTTCTTTGGAAGGAAGACGCCCATCCACCAGTTCGATGTAATTTTCCAAACCGGACAAGGCTGCAATGGAGGCCAGACGCTTCACATTGGGATCCGCTTTTTGCGGATCTGCCGGAGTAACAGGCAGGGTAAGCGTTTCCCGCTGGATGGCATAGGTTTGAACAGGCATACCCAGCCTGGCCAGCACCTCCTCCTCCATGTAGCGGTCCGCTTCCTTCACCACTCTTGCCTGATCCTCAGGCCGGTAATTCAATATTGTGACGGAAGAGGAATACGCTCCCGGATAGATACGGTTCACGGTCTGGGAAGCCTCCAGATCCTTCAGCAGCATCCGCTGCAGGATGGAACCGGTATAGATGGGCATCGAGCTGGCCAACCCTACCGTGATGACCAGGCCCGTCAACAGACTCAGCTCCAGCCAGCGGTTTTTGGCCATTTTGCGCATTAACATGATGAACAGCGCCACAGGGCACCTCCTTTTGTCCCCGATTGCCATCAATTACTGATGATGACTTTTTGTCCTTCCTTAAGCCCCTGCCGGATTTCCACATCCGTCTGGGTCACAATGCCCTGCTCCACATCCGCTTCCTTCCGGCTCTGGCCATCCAGAATCTGGACATAGTTCCGTCCTCCGTAAGAACGCAAAGCGCCTCTCGGAATCACCAGAACATTCTCCCTCATCTCTTGGGTCAATGTGAAGTAAACACTGCTTCCCAGGGACGCATCCTCGGGGGGATTCAGGATAGAGAAGTAGATGGACTTGGCGTTTTTCTCCTGCAGCACCTTATTCCCAGAGGCTGCATTGCCTACAAGCGCTGTGGAAGGGGTCTGCAGCACGGTGCCCTTATATTCCTTTTCCCTGTAGTTAAAGGAGACCTCCATGCCTACCTCCACTCCGGCCAGGTCATTGCCGTTGCTGGATTCATAGACCAGATTCACCTTCTTGGGATTGGAAATGCCTACAACAGTGCTGTAAGCCTGGACGGAGTCCCCTGCTTGAAGCGGGGAGAGGAAAGTAACGATGCCTCCAATGGTTGAAACCAGTGTCGTACGCTTCAGCTGCTCCTCCAGACTATTCAGCTGCAGCTTGGCGCTTTCCAGGTCGATGGCTTTCAACCGGAAGGCCCTCTCATTCCCAGGCTGCTCTTCGATTGTCTGCTCAAGCAGAATGCGTGCCTTTTCCACCGTAAGACGCTGCTGCTGGAGTTTAATCTCCAGATCGCCGGCTTCGATTTTGGCAACCGGGTCACCAGGCTTGACCGTATCCCCCAGATTCACCAGCAGCTCCTTCAGCCGCCCGCCAGATTCCTTGAAGGAGAGCTCCTGCCGTTCTGCAGGGGTAAAGACAGCGCTTCCTTTCAGCTGCCGGGCGATGGAAGCACGCTTCACTTCATACAGCTCCATATTCTGCTGCACCGGCTTGACAAGAGGCGGCTTCAACGCCTCCTCCTCCTTGGGCAGGAGGGAGCAGCCGGAGGTAAAAACCGTAATACCCGCTGCAGCCAATAGCGCTGTCATGGAAAGCCGGAGGCTGTGCGGGGCCTTTCCATAATCAGTAGGCCGGGTTTGCCGGCGGTTACCTTTGATCGACAATTTGTCCATCCTCCAATGTGTAAACGTGATCGACAATCTCCATTATGGCGGGATCGTGAGTGGTCATGACGATGGTCATATTCTCCTGCGCCACCAGATCCTTAAACACCTTTATGACCTGAAGGCCCATGCGGGTATCCAGTTCAGCGGTGGGTTCGTCAGCCAACAACAGTATAGGGCGGTGGGCGATGGCTCTGGCAATGGCCACCCGCTGCTGCTCACCGCCTGATAATTCGAAGGGACGGTGTCCCATACGGGGAGTCAAACCCACAAAAGACAGCACCTCCTCTGCCCGCTCCCGGCGCATGGAGGACGGCATGCCGGAGATACGCAGCCCAAACTCCACATTTTCATATGCCGACATTAGGGGAACCAGGGCGAAGGATTGGAAAATCAGTCCCAATCTGGTGCGCCGCAGCAAGGTGCGGGCCTTGTCCGAGAGTCCCGTAATTTCTGTTCCCTCCAGGTAAATTGAACCCTCCGAGGGTTTGTCCAACGCCCCCAGAAGGTTGATGAGGGTGGTTTTGCCGGAGCCGGAGCGGCCCTTCAGCGCCACCAGACGGCCGTGGGGCACCGACAGGCTGGCCCCTTTCAGAGCGTGTACGGCCGCAGCGCCGCTCCCGAAGGTGCGGGTGATGCCGAAAGCCTGCAGCACCGGCCCCCGGCCGGTAGCGTTTACATTTGGATCAGGCAGGGCCATGATGTTACCTCCTGCTGGATGATGGAGTAGGGTAATGGCTCATCCACGAACAATTCGAGATGGCCTCTTCAATGTAACCTGTTGCCGGAAAAATAAAAAGACACCCTTGTCGGCAAAAGGTGTCTTTTTGTTGGGTTGGGGGGGTTAGGGCCAAAGTAATGGGAAACGAACCGATCATAACGGAAGGATTTTTGAGCTAAAGGGTTGGAGGTGATATTTTTGCGGGCTTAGCGGAAACAAGTTTCCACTAAAGCTATCCATTTAATTCCATTCCTGCCTCAGGTTTGGCTGCCCCACTGTCCAGCCCGGCTTCACAAGCCGCCTCAACACTTCATTGGAACTTCTTCGGCGTGAATCCGGTCATCCGCTTGAAGGCCTTGGTGAAGATTTTGGAGTCGCTGTAGCCCGCCGCTTCCGCCACCTCATACACCTTCATCCGGCCTTCCTTCAGCATCTCCTTGGCAGCCTCCATGCGGATCCGGGCCAGAGCCTCGCTTAAAGTTTCACCGGTTTCCCGACTGTACAGCTCGCTGAGATAGCTGCGGTTCAGCTTCACATGCTCCGCGATCTCCGCCGTGCTGAGATTGCGGGAATAGTTCTCCTGCATGAATTGCCGGGCCATCCGCACGAAGGGATTGGCGGAGGCCTGACCGCCGCCGCTGCCTGTTGCAGGCAGGCAGAGCAGCTCTTCCACCGCCTGCCCCAACCAGGCGATCAGTGCTTGGGCATTGGGTGCGGCGGAGGCGCCCGCCACCCGCTCCGCCCGGCGCCGGGAATAGTCTCCCCCGGCGTCCGGTTGTGAGGTGTGCTGGCGGACGGCATCCTCCGCCAACACCACGAGCTCCGCCGCAAAGGCCAGGAGCTCCCCTGCCGGCGGCCGCGCCGCCAGCACGTGGGACGCCACCCGCTCCAGCTGGTGGCGTACCCCGGCGGCGTTGCCGCCGGCTAGGGCGCGCAGAAGATCGTTGCGCGCCTCATAGG
>JAEWMH010000189.1 GCA_023393235.1 Bacillota bacterium
TGCGTACACCGCCTGATAGAAGCCCATCGCGGTAGCCCGTTTGGCGGGTTCAATCTCCTGAATGGCCAATCCCAGCAGAAGCGGCAGGTGCAGTCCCTGGGCAAAGCCGTTTACCGCCTGGGTCAAACAAAGCAAGCCGAAATGGGGTACGAAGGGAATCGCCAAGGTACAAACGGCACTTAAGGCGAAGCCTGCAAATGCGGTATTCCAGGGTCCGAAGCGGGGGGCTATCACCTTGCCCGACAGAATCGAGGTGACCGCATGGGGAATCATGAAGCACACGCTTAAGAAGGTGAGCCCGCTTTTGCTGGCGCCGAGAAGCAATGCCTGGGACGGAGTGAACCCGAACATGGTAATAAAAAGGATACTATGGGCCAGAATGGATAAGGCGGACACCTTCAGCAGCATAGGGTTTGTGATGACGCTGCCCAGATCCTTCACCCGCATGGGAACACGGTCCTGCTGGGGAGGAGCTTCATACACGGCGAAGGCCAGCACCAGACCGGCGATGCCCGCTACACCTCCCGCCACAAACACAGAGGGCCAGCCCAGTCCGTCGGCCAAAAAGCCGGAGAGGGCCATGCCGATCAACTGGCCTGTGACAGTCAGGAAGCTGATGGTGCCCATGGCGCGGGTTGCCTGCTCCGGCGGATAATACGCGGCGAACAGCACCGTAAACCCTACCCATGCGGAGGCGGATACACCCGCCACGGAGCGGGCCAGGAGCGGCCACAGCCAGTGGCCGGGAATAAGAAACATCAAGCAGCTCAGCGTTGCTGCGGCAAAACCCAAAAACAGAAAAGGCTTGCGTTTGCCCAGCTTATCCGAATAAATCCCCAGCGGCAGCCGGATGAGAATCTGCATAAAGCCGTAGCTGCCCAGAATGATACCGATCACGCTGAAGGAATAGCTTTTGCTTTCGAGGTAAGGGGAGAGTACGGGCACATAGGTATACATACTGATCCAATACAGGATGGTTGCAGCGCAAAAAATAGACAGCCTGCGGCGGCTGACGGCGCTGTGCGGCCGGCTGTGCTCGAGCCGTGTGACGGTTGCAGACATCGGTGTGAGGCTCCTTCTTGATGAATGTGGTTTGTTTCATTTTAACATGGTTTAAGGAAAAGATAAGGAGAAATTCCTTTTCACATTAAGAAAGGTTTACTAAAATGGAAGAGGCTTACCAACACACGGCCGTAATGGCAGACGGCAATGTAATCCTATGAAGGAGGCACTATGTCCAATTCTGCACCGATTCTCGAACTGCGCAATGTAACCAAGCGCATTGGCGGCAAGACCATTGTGGACCATCTGAGCTTCGATATTCCACAAGGAGTGGTTTTTGGCCTGTTGGGTCCCAACGGGGCCGGCAAAACCACCACCATCCGGATGATTACCGGTTTGATTTCCATGACCGAGGGCACGGTGAAGATTGGCGGGCTGGATGTGAGCACCCGCTTTGAGGATGCCATGAAGCTGATGGGCGGCATTGTGGAAAATCCGGAGATGTACAAGTATCTGACCGGCTACCAGAATCTGATCCACTTCTCCCGGATGCATGAAGGGATCAGCAAGGACAGGCTGAACGAAGTCATTGATCTGGTTGGTTTGGGCAACCGGATTCACGATAAGGTCAAGCGGTACTCCCTGGGCATGCGGCAGCGACTGGGTGTGGCCCAAGCACTTATGCACCGCCCCAAGCTTCTGATTCTCGATGAACCCACGAACGGCCTGGACCCGGCAGGGATCCGCGAGCTGCGGGATTATCTGCGGCGGCTGGCCCGGGAGGAGGGGATTACCGTGCTGGTCTCCAGCCATCTGTTATCTGAGATGGAACTGATGTGCGACCGGGTAGCGGTCATCCAAACCGGCAAGCTGGTCGGTATCCAAGAGATGGGCGACATTACCCGGGCGGACGGGGCAGGGCATGTCCGGTTTGATATCTCCCGGCCTGTGGAAGGGGCGGAGATTATCGGACGGCTGTATCCCGAGGCGAAGGTGCTGGCGGATACCTCCGGCTTCGAGGCAATTCTCGAGCGGGAGGAAATTCCGGTGATTATCGAGCAGCTGGTGAAGGAAGGCTTCCGCGTATACGGCGTGAAGGCCAGCGGCAGATCCCTGGAGGATAAATTCTTGGAAATGACGGGGAGTGGACAAATTGAGTAGAATGCGCCCTTTGGTGATGAATGAAAATATGAAAATCTACCGGCGTGCGCGGACCTGGGTCATGCTGGGAATTGTGCTGGCGATCCTGCTTGCCTCCGTGGTGATCAACAAGATTTATGAGCGTCCTTCGCCAGATGAGGGGGATTACCGCCAACGGCTGGAGCAGCGGATAACCAGTATGGAATCCCAGCTGAATGATCCCAATATGGCTGCGGATCAGGAATATGGGAAGTATCTGAAGGAAACGGTAATGGTCTCCCGTTATGCCTTGGAGCATAATTACGATACGGAGAAGCAGACCCTGTGGAGCACGGTCATGTTCTCCTCCAATCTGATTACGCTGCTGTCCATTTTTACCATCGTGATCGCGGCGGATATTGTTGCAGGGGAATTCGCCGGAGGAACCATCAAGCTGCTGCTGATCCGTCCGGTACGGCGCTGGAAGATCCTGCTGTCCAAATATCTGTCCACGCTGCTCTTCGCCATATTCGGCCTTCTGCTGATGCTGGTGAGCGCCATGATCATCGGGGCGGTAGCCTACGGTGTGGACGGCTTCAGCATCCCGTTCCTGGCAGTGAAGGACGGAGCGGTAGTGGAAAGCAGCATGTTCATGCAGAGTCTGGTGAATTACGGGTATGAGTGCGTCAGCCTGGTGATGATGGTGACCTTCGCCTTTATGATCTCGTCGGCCTTCCGCAGCTCGTCCATGGCCATCGGCCTGTCCCTTGGCTTGATGTTCCTGGGCAACATGATCACCGCTGTGCTGCAGCGTTACGATTGGATCAAATATTTCCTGTTCTCCAATCTGAACCTGCGGCAATATACGGCAGGAAGGGAGCCTGTGGTAGAAGGAATGACCATGGGATTCTCCATCGTCATGCTGATCTTATATTTCGCGGCGTTTGCCGCGGTGGCCTGGAGCCTGTTTACCAAACGGGATGTGACGGCATAGCATCATGAATGCATAAAGGGCCGGATGTCTTCCCCCGTCGGGGAGAATCCGGCCCTTTTTGTTTTGCGGAAACCCGTTTATCCGTTATGGAGGGTTACGCAGTTTTTGCCTTTATGCTTGGACTTGTAAAGCGCCGCATCGGCCAGCTTCATCACCTCTTGAAGGTCTGCCCCGTCCTCGGGCCACGCGGCGGCGCCAATGCTGATGCCCACAGTGGCTTCCCTGCCGTCCAAAAGATAAGGCTCGCGGATGGCGTCGAGAATCCGGCCTGCCGCAGCCATGGCTACCTTTCTGCTGTCGGCGTGGCCGTGGCGCAGCACGGCGACGAATTCGTCGCCCCCAAGCCGGGCGGCCATATCGCCCTCCCGCAGCTGGCCAAGGAGACGCTGGGCCACAATGCGCAGCAGCTCGTCCCCTGCGGCGTGCCCCAGGGTGTCATTTACTTTTTTGAACCCGTCCAAATCCATGTACATGAGAATGATGCCGCTGCCCGGGGAACTCCTCCGGTCCGCAATTAGGCGGGTATATTCCTCGAAGCCCACGCGGTTGGGCAAGCCGGTAAGCCGGTCATGATGGGCCAGGTTTTCCATATGGCCCAGCGCCGCTTCCGTCGAGGTAAGGTTGCGCAGCAGGTTCCCCAGAGAATCCGTCAGGTTCTCAAGATCGGCAATGCCCTTGTGCCGGGGAAGCTCAATCCGTTCGCCGGACTGGATCCGTCTGGCGGCAGCGGCAATATTGGTCAGCGGCTTGGCTACCAGACCAGCCACCAGCCAGCCCAACAGAGCGAACGCGGCTGCTGCGGCAAATCCGATAATGAATATATACCGCTGCATCTCGTCAACGGAATGGTAGGCAATATGCTTCGGCTCCCGGACCAGAACCGTCCAGTCCAACCCGCCATAATTCATGTAGCCGTCTCCGTAGGCATAGCCGGTTACGTAGCTTTTGCCGTCCGGCCAGGCCTCCAGAGCCCAGCCGCCCTTTTGGGAGGAGGCCTTTTGGATGCTGTCCAGCTGCAGGGATTGTCCGACCAGCTCACCGGGTCCCAGCAGCACCACATTATCCCTGCGGCTGACCACGATAATGTCCACATGCTCCTTCAGGGAGGAATAGGATTCCAGCAGGGAATTCTCCATTTCCTTGGACCATTCCCAGCTCAGATGGGCTGCCAGCACACCGCTGAATTGTCCGGCCGAATCTGTAAGGGGGACACTGATATCCACAAACTGCATGGCTTCTCCCGTAGGATTGGGCAGCAGCTTGGCCAGCAGCACGGCTTCGTGGACGTCGCCGATAAATTTTCCCTTGGAGCCTTCCTTGAACACCGGCCGCTGGCTGATGTCCACCCCCTGGAGCAAATTCTCTGTAGAGGCGGTTACTACACCCTTGGCATCCGTCAACCCGATCCAAGTAAAGGAAGGGATATTGGCCTTCAGCTCCTGCAGAAGCTCCTGTGCGTCCGCACGCTCCTCCGGGTTGCGCAGCACGTCAAGCTTGCTGACCACATCAACTTCGCCAGAGCGGGACCACATGAAATAGTCCAGCTTGTCCGACATTTGGTAGGCGATGCCGCCCAGGGTATTTCCGATTTCCTTCTCAATATTATTACTGGATATGCGGTTGATCACCACGCCCAGCAGAATCGTCAGGAGGATCATCAGCAATCCGAATACAAGGGAAAGACAGGTCCTCAGTTTGATGGACATTCCCAAATCAGCAACCTTTCACATTCGATATACTCATTATAAATTGTCGAATTATAAGCTTCAATGTCGATTTATATTCGTTCTGTGAATAAAGACGTAAATCCCGCAATCCGTTACGCATTTGATATAATAGGAGAATCCGGCGTCAGCTGCCAGCCCGTTTGGTGTGCCGGGGATGTTGGTGGGGAATAGGGGAAGGGGATCTTCTCTTATTTCTTTATTTAGGCGGGAAAATAGGTGATTGCGGAAGGGAGACTTCCGTTATGGGGCCGCTTTAGCTCTATGCTCATCAGGCGGCGGGAATAGCGTAAGGTTGGGTACCGTTATCCGTTATAACAGGCCGTACCGTCGTGTAATAGAGGAAGCTGGCATTCCTCTATTGCGGCTGAGAACAGTGGGAACACCTAAGCGTACCGTGAGCATCTTGCCTGCCGTTATCTACACGGAAAGGGCAGCGGCAGGAAGCTCTGCGGCATAAAGTTTGCACAGCATCCATGCAGTGTTTGGCAAAAGGAGTTGGAACCATCAATGGAAAATTCTCGTCTTGAACAGCAGCGCCGGCTGCGTAAATCACGGAAGAAACGGATGAAGCTTGCGGGTGCGGCCTCAGCAGTGGTGCTTGTATGCGCTGCCGTTTGGCTGGGGCAGGAATTGCTCCGGGATAGTGCGGATAGCAATTCCCCCACGGTTGCTTCGGTGGCACCCGTTCAAACGGCGGGAGGCGGCGGGGGTTCACCCTCCGTTCAAGCTACACAGTCGCCGAAGCTAAGTCCGTCCCCGTCGGCAGCGGCGTCAGGCGCAGGAGTGGGAGTGGGCGTGCCGCCCGTATCTACCACCATTCCGGGTAAAAGCACAACGTCCCCTACGGCCCCTTCAAGCGGTGCGGGGGATAAAGTGAGCATGGCCTTTACGGGAGATGTAATTTTTGCGGGGAATGTAGAAACCATTCTCAAAACCAACGGTTTTGATTACCCGTACCGGGAGATTGCTGTGCTTTTGCAGAAGCCGGATTTCACCATCGCCAATCTGGAGACCCCGATCACCACCCGGGGTGACCAGCAGCAAAAGCAATACACCTACCGTTCCAGTCCAGACGCCCTCCCTGCTTTTAAGGCGGTAGGCTTCGATATCGTCAATTTGGCCAACAACCACATTCTGGATTACGGGCAGGATGGTCTGTTGGACACGATCAAGGCTTTGGATGCGAAGGAAATCTTACATACAGGTGCGGGTAAAAATCTGGAGGAGGCTTACCGCCCGGTGATCGTGGAGAAAAACGGCATCAAGATTGCTTTTTTGGGCTTCAGCCATAAAGTGCCGGACAACTCCTGGAAGGCCGGTAAAAACCAACCCGGCACCACGCAGCTTTATGATTCCAAGCAGGCAATCAAGACTATCGAGGAAACCCGGGACAAGGCGGATCTGGTGGTGGTGCTGGCCCATTGGGGGGAGGAAAAGGCGGAGAAGCCATTGGACGAGCACCGCAAAATGGCCCGCTCCTTTATCGATGCAGGGGCGGATTTGATTGTCGGGACCCATCCCCATGTGCTGCAGGGTTTGGAGCACTATCAAGGCAAGTGGATTGCCTATAGTCTGGGTAACTTCCTGTTCACTACCAATGACCATGCCCCCTCCTGGGAGACGGCGGTGCTGCAGGCGGAATGCGGCAAGGACGGCGGCTGCGGCCTTACCCTTGCGCCTTTGTGGAATCAATATGCCCATCTGAAAAAAATGGAGGAGGCCGACGCCCAAAAGCTGTTCCAGCGGCTGGAGAAGGTCTCCTATGGGACCGGTATCGGTGCAGACGGGCGGGTTTCCGCCAAGTAGGAGGCAAACGTACCCTCGGGCTGATGGCAGAGCTTGCATGATTTGGCAGCCATATTCCGCAACCGGTAATCCATACTAACAGCAAAACCTTCATCAAGAGGAGATTCGCCGATGTGGACATCACGATTCCTGAGGATTGCCGTTAGCGGGGGTTTATGCGCCGCCGCTGCCGCCGGCTGCGGGCAAGGGGGAGCCGGGCGCAGCGCCGGCTCCGGTACAGGGCCGGCCGCAGCTTCGCCGTTCGCGGCCATGCCCGGGCC
>JAEWMH010000200.1 GCA_023393235.1 Bacillota bacterium
GAGCTCCGCCGGCGTCAACATCCTTGGCAGCGCTGCTGCGCTTGCTGCCTTTGCTTGCGCCAGCCGCCGGCTCCGGCTTGGCGAAGTGGGCCTTGTACGCCCGCGCCTGCCGGCGGACCTTGTCCACGATCAGGCGCGCGAACGCCCGCACCTTGTCCATAAAGGCATCCTTCGACGCCTGGCCCCTGGCGATTTCGTTCAAACGCCGCTCCCACTGGCCCGTCATCTCCGGCGAAGCCAGCAGCTCCACGCCCGCTCCGCGGACCAGCTCTACGGCGGCCCGGCCTTTGGGCGTGATGGTGATCCGTTTGCCCTGCATGGCCACATACCCCACCTGCTTCAGCCGTTCGATGGTGGCCGCCCGGGTGGCAGGGGTGCCCAGCCCGGAGTCCTTCATCACATCACGCAGCTCGTCATCCTCAATGGATTTGCCCGCACTTTCCATTGCCTTCAACAGAGTACCCTCCGTAAAGGCCTTCGGCGGCTGGGTTTCCTTTTCCTTGACCTCCGCATCGGCGCAAAGCACACCGGCCTGCGGGTTCACCTGGAAAGGGGTATCCATTTCCACCTCCAGCTCGGAGGGGCCGTTGTTTTCATCCTTGTCCCCATCCTTGTCGGAGCCGGCATTTTCCCCGTCCCCGGCTTTGCCGGTTTTGCCCTTGCCGCCTTTGGCGGAGCCGCTTTTTTTCTGGTCCGGATACAGCACCTTCCAGCCCAGGGAAAGCAGCTCCTTGACCGTGGTTTTGAACCGGTCGGGTGCCTCTCCTTCGCCTACCTCCGTAAACACTGTATGCACCTTATACTCTGCCGCCGGGTAAAAGTGGGACAGGAAACGCCGTACGATCAGGTCGTAAACCTTGGCTTCATCCGGCGATAAGCCGCTGGCCTTTTTGAAGGTGGGCAGAATGGCGTGGTGATCCTCCACCTTGGCCGGATTACAGACGAACTTGTTGTTTTTGTGCACCAGCTTCTTGTCCGCATTTTGGGCGAAGGAGCCATAATCCACGGAGCCCTTCAAGGACTCCAGCGTTTTGTGCATGTCCGGAATATTCTCCGGATTCACGTAGTTGGAGTTGGTCCGGGGGTAGCTGATGACCTTATGCTTCTCGTACAGGGCCTGGGCGGTGTCCAGGGTTTTTTTGGCGGAAAAGCCCAGCTTGCCGTTGGCCTCCCGCTGCAGCAAGGTCAAATCATACAGCTTGAAGGGGAACTCCTTGGTATCCTTCACCTCATAAGAAGCAATCCGTCCGGGTTTACCCTTGACCCGGGCCACCACTGCCTCGGCCTTGTCCTTGGCCTTAAACCGGTCCCCCTGCCACATGCCCCGGTAAGCGGTGTCCCCCTGCTGGAAGGATCCCTCCACCTCAAAGAACTTCTCCGAATCAAACGCCTCAATCTGCTTTTGGCGGTCATAAATCAAAGCTAATACGGGCGTCTGTACCCGTCCCACGGACAATAGCTCATTATGCCGGGTGGTAAACGCCCTTGACCCGTTCATTCCGATCAGCCAGTCCGCCTCACTGCGGGCTCTGGCCGCCTGGGTCAAATTTTCGTATTCGCTGCCGTCCTTCAGCTCCGCAAAGCCCCGGCGGATGGTTTCTGCCGTCAAGTCCGAAATCCACAGCCGCTGCACCGGCTGGCGAAGCTTGAGATGCTGCTGGATATAAGAGAAAATCAGCTGCCCTTCACGTCCGGCGTCGCAGGCGTTGACGATCCGGTCGCATTCTTTGGCCACCTGGGCGATGACCTTCAGCTGATCCCGGGTTTTTACATTGGGTAAAAGTTTGAAGGTATCGGGAATAATAGGCAGGTCGCCAAGATTCCACTTTTTATACCGGTCGTCGTAATGGTCCGGCTCCGCCAGCCCGATCAGGTGCCCGATGGCCCAGGTTATGATGTAGCGTTCGCCTTCAAGGTGGGTCCGCTTATTGGTGGCCTTCGGCTCCAGTACAGCGGCGATATTCCGGCCCATGTCGGGCTTTTCCGCAATCACAAGGGTTTTCAATGGTCAAAATCCTTTCACGGGAGAATCGGTGCGCCCCCGGTAGAGGCGCAGCAGGCCCTTAACGATATAAGGGGCAATAAACAAAATGAACAGCAGCCGGAACATCTGGTAGGCCACAATAATGGAAAGATCGGCACCCAATGCCGCTCCGGTGACCCCCATTTCCGTCATGCCGCCGGGGGCTGAGCCCAAAAAGGCGGTTAAGAGGGACATGGGATGCCACAAGGTCAAGAGATAGCCAGTACCCAGGGAAAACAGCACAATCCCGATGGCTCCGAAAAGGGCGTAGGGCAAAAGCTTCTTCCAATTGTCCAGGGAGGAGAGGCTGGTGGTCACCCCCATATGGGCTCCCACCAGCACCTGGGCGGTCAGCACCGACCAGTGGGGCAAAGCAGGCGCTTCAAGTCCCGCCACGGACAATAACGCAGCCCCCAGCATCGGCCCCAGCATGTAGGGTGTAGGCAAATGGAGCTTGGGACCCAGCACCAGCATGACGGCTACGGCCAGTACAAACCACAGCGTGTTGGAGGACATCCAGGAAACAGATGACACTGCCGAGGCCACAGCCGTTGCGGCCGAGCCGGCTTCTGTCCCGCCGGAGGATAAGCCGTGGAAGGCCAGGAAGGGCACAATAAACACCACGGCCATTACCCGGATGGTCTGCATGAAGGTTACCACCGTCATGTCGGCATCCTCCACCTCGTCGCAGAGGACGGCCATTTGGGAGAGTCCTCCGGGTATACTTCCGAGAAGCCCCGACGCCATGCTGATACCTGTGCGTTTCACGGTAACCCAGCCGGCCACAAGCCCGAAGGCGACGGTTAAAAGTGTGGCCGCAGCCATGGAGGGTAGCTGCACGGCAATCTGTCCTGCTACCTCCGCGTTAAAGGTGATGCCCATCATGTACCCCAGCACGCATAAGCCTACGTTGCGGAAGCCGCGGTGCCATTCGGCCTTCTTTTTGAAGACCTCCCGCCAGACCAGAAGAATGGTCATGGGCCCCAGCAGCCAGGCCAGAGGAATATGAAGCAGCTGGAAGATTGCGCCTCCAGCCAATGCCAAAATCAAGGTTTTGCCTGTCTGTAAGCCCATGCTGCAAAAACTCCTTTTCCATCAAAAAATCATAAAAAATCCGCTCCGCGCTATACCGGAAAGTGTAGCACCCTTGGCTTCCGAGCGCAATGAAGGGAGCGAAACTGCCTCTTTACCATCTGTTTACCTAAAAAAAATCCAACAAATCGTCGTAGAAATGCCTGCCGCAAAGTCTTGAAAGTATGGTACAATGGAAAACAGGCTATAGCAGGAAACACGGCGCAAACAAGAGCGGAACACGTGTTCAATGGTGAAAATCCGATTATATTCCCGTTTTGGCCATATGAAAAGCGGGAGCAGGTGGAGGCTGAAGAATGACACAGGCAACGAAAGAGCAGCAATACATTCCGGAGGTTCTGACCTTCGGCGAATCCATGGGACTCCTGATGTCCACGGGCAACAAGGGGATCGAATACTCGGCTACCCTGGACAAGTCCTTCGGCGGTGCAGAGAGCAACTTCGCCATCGGCGTGGCCCGTCTGGGACACCGCGTAGGCTGGTTCGGCCGCTTGGGCAAGGACCCGATGGGTCTGATGATCCAAAAGCGCATCCGCGGCGAGGGCGTTGACGTCTCCCGTGTGGAGTTGACTGACGAGGCTCCTACCGGTCTGATGCTGAAGGAAGCCATCTCCGGCAAGTCCTTCGTGTATTACTACCGCAAAAATTCCGCAGCCAGCCTGATGCGTCCCGAGCACCTGGACGAGGTGTACATCAAGCAGGCTAAAATTCTGCATGTGACAGGCATTACCGCAGCTCTTTCCGAAAGCTGCCGGGAAACCCTTTGGGCCGCTATCCGCATGGCCAAGAAGCATGGCGTCAAGGTTTGCTTTGACCCCAACCTGCGTCTGAAGCTGTGGACCCTGGAGGAAGCTAGAGAGGTGCTCTTGCCGATGGCTGAGGAAGCCGACTACTTCCTGCCCGGTCTGGACGAGCTGAAGCTCATGTACGAAACCGAGGACTTCGACGAAATCGTAGCCCGTCTGTCCAAGCTGCGCGCCGTTTCCATCGTGAAGGGCGGAGATGATGAAACCTACCTGATTGAAAACGGCAAGGTTACCGCCATTCCCTTCTTCAAGGCAGAGCGCGTAGTGGATACCGTAGGCGCCGGCGACGGCTTCTGCGCAGGCTTCATCGTCGGTGTGCTGAAGGGGTATGACCTGGCTGAAGCTGTCCGTCTCGGCAGCCTGATGGGCTCCCTCGCGGTACAGATGGAAGGCGACTGGGAAGCTTTGCCCACTTGGGAAAAGGCCCAGGCGGTGCTCCAGAACAAGAAGAGTGTAGAACGCTAAAAGTAAAGAGCATGAACCATTAACGTCCTTGACCAACAACGGGACGAAGAAAAGGAATGTGGAGATAACCATGAAAAAAATTAAAGTCCTTCAACAAATCGCCGAACAAGGCGTTGTAGCCGTTCTGCGTGCCGATACTGCCGAGGATGTTGTGCGTATGGCTGAGCAAGCCATCGAAGGCGGCATTAAGGTTATTGAAATCACCATGACTGTTCCGGGCGCCCTGCGTGCCATCGAAACCCTGGCTGCCAAGTATTCCAGCACTGCCAAGGATCCGGCCCGTTTCGCCATCATCGGCGTAGGTACTGTGCTTGATCCGGAAACCGCCCGCGCCGCTATCCTGGCCGGCTCCGAATTTGTTGTAGGCCCGAGTCTCAACCCCGAAACCGTAATGCTGTGCAACCGGTACCGCATTCCCGTTATGCCGGGCTGCATGACCATCAAGGAAATCCAACAAGCTCTGGAGCTGGGCGTAGACGTAGTGAAGCTCTTCCCGGGCAACGCCTTCGCACCTTCTATGATCAAGGCGATCAAGGGTCCTCTGCCGCAAGCCAACATCATGCCGACCGGCGGTGTATCCCTGTCCAACCTGGGCGAGTGGATCAAAGCCGGCGCTACTGCCGTAGGCATCGGCGGCGACCTGACTGCAGACGCCGTGAAGACAGGCGACTACAGCATCATTGCCAAAAAAGCCGCTGAATACGTAGCTGCCTTCAAGGCTGCCAAGGCGTAAGCAGAGCTGTTTATACGAAAACCCGCAGGGAGCGATGCTTCCCGCGGGTTTTTTTAGGTTTAGGGCTTGTTTGTTTTATCCGGCCAACAACACGGCCGCTATAAAAATAAGTTGGAGCAGCGTACGTAACGGCAGTTTTGGCACAGGCCGCCCTCCGAGGGTCAAGGATTCGCTGGCCGCTCTTATATTGGCGGGAAACATGGCCACCAGCAGGAGGACCAAGCAGATCGAGGCGATTCGGGAGGTGGCGGGCAAGAGAAGACCTACCGCTCCGGCAATTTCCAGCAACCCGGTAATGGTAACAATGAGATCCGGCCGGGGAAAGGCGGAGGGCACCATCCGGATTAGATCCCTGCGTTTGGAGCCCCAGTGGGCCGAGGCGGCAACCAGGAGCATAAGGGCAGCCGCAGCCTGGAGGGAGGAATGCCATTCTGAAAAGTACGCAAAACCGGCCAAGCCCGAGGCGCGAAACAGCAGAAATGACACCACCAGCACGTACAAAGGAATCATTGGTAAGCCTCCTTTTCATTTTTGATCCGGACGGGGCTGCAATATAGAAGTGATAAAGGCGGTGAAATCAGTCCCTGTGAAGGCTGGCCCGTCAAACGGAATGGAAGCGCGCATCCGCATTCCGAAGGTGAGTAGTACGAACATGTCGGCTGTTTTCGCCGCATCCACCGATGGGGGAATCACGCCGTATTGCTGGCCCGTCTCAATCCAGCTTTGGGATAGCTGCACCGACTTTTTGTAGTAGTCTCTTACCGCTTCGGCAATAAGGGGTTGATTTTCCTTGCCAAGCAGATACAACAACACTTTGTTGGTGACATTGCCCGCCTCCCCATAGGAGGAGATGCTGTCCGAAATCGCCTTCATCGGCTCTGCGAAGGTACGGCGTCCGGAGGCCACCTCATCCACAAAGCGGTTATTCGTCTGCTCCAGCTGCTCTTGGAGCACCCAGACGAACATTTCATCCTTGCTTTTGACATAATGAAAAATTGCTCCCTTGGACAGTCCCGCCGCATTGGCAATATCCTGCATCGTCAGCAGATGGCAGCCTTTTTCGGCGATGAGGGCAATGGTCGTATCCAGCAGCAGACGGATGGTATTCCTCCTGCGTTCCTCCTGCTTCACGTTTATCACTCCCTATATGGATGTAAAAAAGAATCTATGTAGGTTTATTATAAATACCGACCGAAGGTATGTAAATGTGAAAACGAAATATTTGCAGTGGAGGAAAGGGGAAACAAGCAGAAAAAACAGTACAGGCACAAGATTGGCCCAGACGTGCATACATCATTACATAGGGCGGAGGCTTGCACCGAATCCCGCTCCGCCGCAGGAGGAAATATGGGCTACTATTATTTGTTTTCCTATGGAACCTTCATCGATCAGGAGGTTCAGCATATTCTATTCGGCAGAATCGTAACGGTCGGTCCTGCCCTTCTTCTTCAACACAGCAGGTATGCCGATGCGGACGGTTATTATTTTGTGCTGCAGGAGCCCGGCTGCAGTGTGCGGGGGGAGCTCCTGTGCCTGTCCGCAGATGAGCTGGTGGTAGCGGATCTGTGGGAGAATGTACCCGATTATGTGCGGGTTCCGGTCCGGGTCCAACTGGAGAGCGGCTCCACCGTCAACGCTTATGTTTATTACCGGAGCAGTCCCCAGGCCAAGCTTCCTGCGCCACCGGGAACCTTGGCTGCGGTGCCGCGGCAGCAGGTTATAGCGGCAGCCCAAGAATTAGCCGCGGAGCTGTCCGCAGGCGGCGGCTGTATATGATAAGGACCCGGCAGGGTCCTTTTTTTATAGGGAGACTCCCAAGAACGGCTTGTGAACGGGAGTTAGACCGGGTATGATCAGAAAAACAAACATCTTCATCCAAAAGAGAGGACTCTGCCATGACATTGCAGCAGCTGCGTTATGTGTTGGAGGTGGCGGCCCGCGGCTCCATGAACGAGGCGGCCAAACGGCTGTTCATCTCCCAGCCCAGCCTGTCCAGCGCCATTAAGGAGCTGGAGGAGGAGCTTCAGCTTATCATTTTCCAACGGACCAATAAGGGGATTATGCTCTCCAAGGAGGGAGCCGAGTTCCTGGGGTATGCCCGTCAGGTCATCGAGCAGGCGGAGCTTCTGGAGAGCCGGTATCTGAATGCGAAGCCGTCGCCCCAGCATTTTTCCGTGTCCACCCAGCACTATGCCTTCGCCGTCAACGCTTTCGTCAAGCTGGTGCGGGAATACGGGCACGAGGAGTACGAGCTGTCCCTGCGGGAGACCAAAACCCATGAGATCATCCAGGATGTGAAGGATCAAAAAAGCGAAATCGGCATCCTTTATATGAACGATTTCAATAACAAGGTGATCAGCCGCCTTTTGAAAAATGCCAATCTCATGTTCAACAGCCTGTTTACGGCCAAGGCCCATATTTTTGTGAGCGCCCATAATCCGCTGGCAAAGCATTCCGTGGTGACGCTGGAGCAGCTGCGGGAGTATCCTTATCTGTATTTTGAGCAGGGGGAATACAATTCCTTTCACTTCTCCGAGGAGATCCTGAGCACCATTGCCCGTCCCAAAAGTATTCGCGTCAGCGACCGGGCCACCCTGTTCAATCTGCTCATCGGCCTAAACGGCTACACCATCTCCACCGGTGTCCTGAGTAAGGATCTGAATGGAAATGACATTATTCCGGTACCGCTGGCCAGCGACGAGACCATCCATGTGGGCTGGATCTGCCATCAGAATGCTGCCTTGTCCAGACTGGCGGTTGCCTATGTGGAGGCCCTGCAGGAGGCGATCCAATAGCCCGTTTTTCGGCGGGTTGTTGGCGCAGCTTGGTTAGGGCTATATATTTTGGCTATATCCAGCCATAGCTTTATGGTCATACCCTATATCCGGCCGGATATGTTATCTTTCCAGTAACAACGGATTGGCGATAAGGAGAGATGGCGGATGAAAAGCGGCAACCTGGGTTATCCCCGTATCGGGCTGGAGCGGCAGTGGAAAAAAGCGTTGGAGTCCTTTTGGGCGGGCGATTTGGCCGAGGCGGATCTGCATACAAGGCTGAAAGAGATTCGCCTGTCCAACCTGAGGCTGCAGCAGGAGAAGGGCATTGATATCATTCCCGTGGGGGATTTTACGTATTATGACCATGTGCTGGATACGGCGGTGATGTTCGGGCTGATTCCCCGGCGGTTTGGCTACGAGGGAGGCACGCCTTCCCTGTCCGTTTATTATGCTATGGCCCGGGGCAGCAAGGACGCTGCGGCCTGCGAAATGACCAAATGGTTCAACACCAATTATCATTATATTGTTCCGGAGCTAGAAGGTGCCCAGCCTGTGCTGACAGGAAACCGGCTGCTTGAGGCGTATGCGGAGGCCAAGGAGGAGCTGGGCATTGAAGGCAGGCCGGTGCTGGTTGGGCCGCTGACCTTTGTGAAGCTGTCCAAGGGGTATGCGCCTGGTGGGCTGGGGGATTGGACCCGCCGCCTGCTGCCCTTGTACGTGCAGGTGCTCCGGGAGCTTGCGGAAGCAGGAGTGCAGTGGGTGCAGGTGGATGAGCCGATTCTGTCCACCAATGTGACTGCAGAGGAGCTGGCCCTGGCGGAGGAGGTTTACGGGCAGCTGGTACGGGAGGTGCCGGACCTCCGGCTGTTTTTGCAAACCTACTTCGAAGCGGTGGAGTCGTATGAAAAGGTGGTGGCGCTGCCGGTTCATGGCATCGGGCTGGACTTCGTCCATGACGGGGGCCGAAATCTGGAGGCGGTTCTCCGCTACGGCTTCCCGGACGGGAAGGTGCTGGGCGCAGGGCTGGTGGACGGGCGCAATATTTGGGCTTGCGATCCCGATGAGAAGCTCCAGGTATTGGCTGATTTGCGGAAAGTGGTGGAGGACAGCCGGCTGGTGGTCCAGCCCTCCTGCAGCCTGCTGCATGTGCCGGTCAGTACAGTTCAGGAGACAGGGCTAGACCCGGTGCTGCGCGGGGCGCTGGCTTTTGCCGACCAGAAGCTGGAGGAGGCTGTGCTGCTGACTAAAGCCGGCAAGCTGGGCGAAGCGGCTGTGGCTGCGGAGCTGGAGGCTTTGCGGAAGGGAAGGGCGGCCTTGGTGTCCTCTCCTTCCCGGAACCGCTTGAAGGTGCAAGAGCGGATGGCGGGCCTTGCATCCCATCCGGTAACCCGGGCAGGAAGCTTCGAGGAGCGGCGTGAGCGGCAGGAGAAGCGGTGGCAGCTTCCGCTATTGCCGACCACCACCATCGGCAGCTTCCCCCAAACTCCGGAGGTGCGCAGCGCCCGCCGGAAATGGCGTAAGGGGGAATGGACGGAGGAGAGGTACCAGACGTTTATCCGCGAGGAAATCGGCAGATGGATCGGCATCCAGCAGGAGCTGGGGCTGGATGTGCTGGTGCACGGCGAGTTTGAACGCAACGACATGGTGGAATTTTTCGGGGAAAAGCTGGAGGGTTTCGCTTTTACGGGGAACGGCTGGGTGCAATCCTACGGCTCCCGCTGCGTCAAACCTCCGGTGATCTTCGGGGATGTGGAATACACAGCTCCCATGACGGTGGCGGAAACGGTCTACGCCCAGTCCTTGTCGGACGCTCCTGTGAAGGGGATGCTGACCGGGCCGGTAACCATCCTCAACTGGTCCTTCGTTCGGGATGATCTGCCCCGGAGGGATGTGGCCTTCCAGATTGCGTTGGCCCTGCGTCAGGAGGTAGAGGCATTGGAGGCTGCCGGCATCGGCATGATCCAGGTGGATGAGCCAGCCCTGCGGGAGGGGCTGCCCCTGAAGCAGCCGCAGGTGGCAGAATATCTGGACTGGACGGTGAAGGCCTTCCGGCTGTCTACCTCAACGGTGAAGGACGAAACGCAGATCCATACCCACATGTGCTATTGCGAGTTCCAGGACATGATCGGGACCATCCGCGCTTTGGACGCCGACGTCATCTCTATTGAAACCTCGCGCAGCCACGGGGAGCTCATCGCCAGCTTCGAGGAGGAAACCTACGAGCTGGGCATCGGCTTGGGTGTCTATGACATCCACAGCCCCCGGGTGCCTCCCGCAGCCGAGATGGAGGGAATGATCCGCAGGGCCTTGCAGGTGCTGTCCCCCCGGCAGTTCTGGATCAACCCGGACTGCGGGCTGAAAACCCGCCGGATGCTGGAAACCGTCGCCGCCCTCGGCAACATGGTCCAGGCCGCCAAACAGGTGCGGGCGGAGCTGAAGGGTGGAGGTGCGGATGGTTGACTAAAGGTTGGGGCAGGTGCTGGAGCTTGAGCTGAGGTCGGCGAAGGGACTAGAGCTAGTGCAGGTGCTGAAGCATAAGCGGGTGCAGCGACTGGAGCTGGAGTTGGAGCAGAAGGGGTACAGTGACTGTAGTTGGAGTTGGAGTTGGAGCAGGTGCAGTGACTGGAGCTGGAGTTGGAGCAGGTGCAGGTGCAGGTGCGCAGGATTTGGAGCAAAAGTTGGGACCCCCTCGGCTAACGGACTCCAGAGGCGCTATTAACGTGAAAATTACCGTTTCCTGAGTTTCGCGGACCCACGATCCGTTAATTGGGGCAAACTGGGCTAATATGGGGTGGAAACGTGAGAATAACGGAACCTGTGTCCGCAAATCGAGCAAAACCCCCGTTTTTAGAAAAATAAAGGCCTCTCTGTCCGCTTGGGCAGCGTGGAGGGGGCTGCGGGCGGAAAGTCGGATGGTCGGCGGGAGAACGCGGTTAGGTAGAATTCCGGATGGTCGGCGGGAGAACGTTGCAGGCAGAATTCCCATTGGGTAGCGGGGAGGATGCGGCTAGGCAAAATTCCGGATGACCGGTTGTCCGGGTGGCACACAATGGGTGATCGTCTACATATACTGTCGTGTAAGCTAGACAAACGCACAGGAAGGAAGATGATCATGTATCGTCAAAATCCCATTCAAAATATAC
>JAEWMH010000016.1 GCA_023393235.1 Bacillota bacterium
TCGTTTCGTGTATAGTAGTCATCAGTAGGGTTCCTTTCTTGGTGACTTCGACAATCCCAAGAATACCCTACTTTTTTGTTACCTGTGAAGGCTCCAAATTTTGTTACACAAACTATTGTACGTCATCGCTTTCTGTAAATTTTCGTGGAAACACAATGGAAATTGATGACGTTATCGTGGATACCGGTTCTTCGCATACTGTATTCAGCCCCGATGTGCTGGATCAGATAGGGGTTACCTATGAAAATGGGGATCCTGTATATGAAGCATATGGAATCGGGGGAACTGTTCCATTTTACACAAAAATTTTGGATGAAATCATTATTGATTTCTTGAAAATCGAGAATTTTGAAGTCGATATTGGAATGCTGCCCAAGTCTCACAAGGGCTTGCTAGGTTTAGATATTTTGAGGACGAACGGTTTTATAGTGGATATGGACAAGCTTGAACTACGATTGCCAGAAACGAACACAGACATGAATCGGTGAAAGTGGGAGCGTATGAAACGACTGACGATTGGGCTGTTTGCCCATGTGGATGCAGGGAAAACGACGTTTGCGGAACAGCTGCTGTTCCATACCAACAGTATCAAGTCGCGGGGGCGGGTAGACCATCAGGATGCGTTCCTGGACAGCCATGATATTGAACGCACCAGAGGTATTACCGTTTTTGCCGACCAAGCGGTGATGGACTATAAAGGGGATACCTATTATCTGATCGATACCCCCGGGCACGTGGATTTCTCCCCGGAGATGGAGCGGGCCTTGCAGGTGATTGACTATGCTGTGGTGATTGTCAGTGCAGTGGAAGGGGTTCAGGGCCATACGGAGACGGTTTGGCAGCTGCTGCGTAAGCACCGGATTCCAACCCTTTTCTTTATTAACAAAACCGACCGTACCGGCGCGGATGTGGGCAGAACCGAGGAGGATATACGCCAGCAGCTGACAGGGGAGCTTTGCCCGATACCCTCAACCTTCGATAATGGCATCATAGCTGAACCGCTGCGGGAGTTTATGGCGGAGCGGGATGAGGCTGCCTTGGAGGCGTTTCTGGAGGGAAGGAGTGATCCTGCATTCTGGCTGCAAACCATGCAGCGGCTCATGCGGGCGGGTTTGCTTTATCCTTGCGTTTCCGGTTCGGCGCTTCAGGATACGGGAGTTGCGGAATTTCTGGAGCAGCTCCATCTACTGACGGCTTCCACCTATGACGAAGATGCCGCGTTCGGAGGGCGGATCTATAAAATTCGTCATGATGCAAACGGGGTAAGATTAACGTTTATCAAGGCGCTGAGCGGCAGGCTGAAGGTCCGGGAGCTGCTTCCATATGAGAACGGCGGAGTTGCGTATGAGGAGAAGGTTACCCGGATTTTCCTCGTGAATGGCCTTAAGTTCCAGCCCGTGGAGGAAGTGGCGGCTGGTGATCTGTTTGCCGTTGCCGGTTTGTCCGCCGCTTGGGCCGGGCAAGGGTTGGGGGTGGTGGCGGACACGCTGGTCTATGAGTCGGAGCCGACCCTGCAGTCCAAGGTGGAATTCGGCGATTCTCTCCACGTGCAGAAGGTGCTTGGTGTATTCCGCATATTGGAGGCGGAGGAGCCTTCGTTGAATGTGGTTTGGGAGGAAAATGTGCAGGAGATTCACATCCGGGTGATGGGTGTCATTCAACTGGAGGTGCTGGAGCAGCTGGTGAAGGACCGGTTCGGCTTCGCCGTTTCCTTTGGGCAGCCGGAAATCCTCTACAAGGAAACCATCCAAGCGGGTGTGATGGGATACGGGCACTTCGAACCCCTCCGGCATTATGCGGAGGTGCATGTGCTGTTGGAGCCGGGGGAGCGGGGAAGCGGGATTCAATTTGAGAGCGAATGCCATCCCGATGTGCTCAGCATAAACTACCAGAATCTGATCCGGACCCATCTGTTTGAGCGGGAGCATCACGGGGTGCTGACCGGAATGCCGGTTACCGACTTGCGGATTACCTTGATTAGAGGCGCTGCGCATAAAGAGCATACCCATGGCGGGGACTTCCGCGAGGCGGTCTTCCGGGCACTGCGGCAGGGATTGGAGAAGGCGGATAATCTGCTGCTGGAGCCCTATTACGATTTCAAAATCAAGGTGGGCATCGATGAGATGGGAAGGGTGCTGTCCGACGTCCAGCGGGCATCGGGTACATTTGATCCGCCGCAGACATTGGGGGCGCATGTGGTCATTACCGGCAGGGTGCCGGTTTCCACCTTCATGAACTACAGCACCGAATTCGCCTCCTTCACCCATGGGCGGGGCAGCATGCGCTGTGTGTTCGGGGGTTATGACCGGTGCCACAATGCCGGGGAAGTGATCGAACGGATCGGCTACCGGAGGGACGCCGACCCGCTGTATACCTCCTCCTCGATCTTCTGTGCCAAGGGGGCGGGATATTCGGTGCCGTGGGATGAAGCGGAGGGGAAGATGCATCTGCTCCGGTGAAGAGTTGTTTGGTCGGTTAGCCGTTGGCTGTGCCGGCTTCTTTATCGTGGAAGGCCCGGTATCCGGCCAGGCCAACCAGAAGGGCAAGCAGGGTCAAGCCAGCTGCCAGCAGATACATGTTCACGATGCCGAACCGTTCGGCCAGTCCCGCCATTACCAACAGCGAAATGCAGAACACCAGATGCAGCAGGGTTGCCTGGGCGGAAAGCACCTTGGGCAGCATCAGCTTGGTTACACTTCGCTGGATCAGGGTGCGGCGGTTAATGATGGACAGCTCTGCGAACGGGCCCATCAGCAGTACAAGCATTAGAGCAACGAAGGGCTGTGTATTCAGCGCATAAATGGCGGTAAGACTGCCATAGCCCGCCATGCCGATGAGCATGGTAGCCAGGTAACGGCTGCCGATCATCCGGCTGAGAGCCAGAACCAGCAGCCCGCCGCCTACCGTACCGGCGAAATATGCCGCGTTAATAAAGCCCCACCACTCCTCCCCTTGCCCCAGGGCCACCTGCACAAAGGCAAGGGTAAATGCCCCAACCCATACCGATCCGCCCAGCATGTCTACCACATCCATGAAAGTGAGCAGCCGCAGGCGGGGCACCCGCCAGATCAGCTTCCACCCTTCGGTTAGAGTAATCCATCTGGAGGCCTCGCGATCAGGCGATGTTTCTTTTTGCTGCTGGTGGGCGTGCGGGGTATGCTCCGGAACTGCCGGTTCCTTGACCCCCAGTGTAAAGGCTGCAGCCAGCCCGTAAACGAATGCAGTCAGCACCAGGGTGGAATTGGCGCCGATCACCGCAACGATGACCCCGCTTAACCCCCACCCTGCGAACTGGACCACCTGATCGCTGACGCTGATCAGGCTGTTGGCCTTCAGCAACCCCTGTTCATGGGTCACCAATCGGGGAACCAGCGCGTTCCGGGCCGGAACGGTCCATCCATCCAGGAAGGACATCACAAACACAAGTGTAAACACGGCAATCAGGGAAGCTCCGTCCCCATTCAGCTTCAGGTAGACGGCAAGACAAATAAACAGCAGAAACTGGCCTGTCTGCGACATCAGCAAGAGAGCAGGCAGCTTAAAGCGGCTGATCAGCAGCGGGGCGATGAGGCCGCTTAGCATTTGGGCGCCGCTGCGCAGAAGCGGCATCAAGGCTGCGGATACCAGCGAGCCGGTCCGGTCCAGCACCAGTACGGTAAGGGCCATTATATACAGGACATCCGCTGCGTTGGCTGCAGTTTGAGTGGTCCACAGGAAATAGAAGGGCCGGGTTAATAAGGGTGATTTCATAAGAGCGTATCTCCGTTTCTTCAAGTCAATAAGAATAAGAATACGGGATGTGGATAGGTTTTACAATTGGAATGTCAAGGTTTGCCCAAAAGGGAATGGTTGTAGTATACTATCAGCAAGGTGCGTAAAAGGAGGTGAAGGTAGGATGAAACGGGAGTTTGTGAATGAACAATGGAGCCGGCTGCCCATCGCGATGGCTGGTATCGTTCATGGTTTTAACGTAGACGGGAGAAGTCTGCCTATTTGTAACCATACGATTTCACAAACCGCGAAATGGCTCCTACCTTAACCTGAACGGATAAACCAGACAGGACGTAGGGAATTTCCCTGCGTCTTTTTTGTTTGCTCCACGAAACGGGTGGGACCTCGCCTAAGGAGGAACCCTGATGCTAACAGTAAATTGTCAAAATGTGAAAAAATATAATGCCGCACAGCTTGTTTTGGAAAACGTGACCTTCGAGCTGCTTCATGGCGAGAAGGCGGCACTTGTGGGCCGCAACGGCTGCGGGAAAACCACACTGCTGCGTATGGTCGCCAAGCTGGATAACCCGGATGAAGGCATGCTGTCGGTACGGAAAAATGCGCGGATCGGATATCTTCAGCAAATTCCGGGTGCAGAGGCCAGCACGACCGTCCGTGAGGTGCTGGAAACGGGTTTCCGGGAGCTGCTGGACTGCCGGGAGAGGATGCGTGTGCTGGAATCGGCCATGTCTTCGCCGGATACGTCACCGGAGCAGCTGGAGACTCAGTTGGCGGAATACGCCAAGCTGCAGGAGCGTTTTGAGCGGGAGGGCGGATACGAGCTGGATGCCCGAATCGACCAGGTCGCACAGGGTCTGGGCATTCCGGATGAATGGTACGGGCGGACCTATCATTCCTTGTCGGGCGGGGAAAAAACGAAGGTCGGCCTTGCTTCCCAGCTTCTCCGGGAGCCGGAGCTCCTTTTGCTTGACGAACCGACTAACCATCTGGATATGGCTGCTGTGGAATGGCTGGAGGAATTTCTGCGGAAGTACGCGGGCACCTGCCTGATTGTATCCCATGACCGCTATTTCCTTGACAGGGTGGTCACCAAAATTGTGGAGCTGGAGGACGGGGAGTCCACCGTATTCCATACGGATTACACCGGTTATGTGAAGGAGAAGGAAGAGCTGTTGATCCGGCAGTTCGCCGATTACCAGGAGCAGCAGAAGGAAATCAAGAAAATGCGGGAGACCATCAAGCAGCTGCTGGAATGGGGCAGGATCGGGGATAACGGCAAGTTTTTCCGGAGGGCGGCCAACATGCAAAGAGCCCTGGACCGGATGGAGAAGCTAAAGCGGCCTGCGGTGGACCGCAAGGAAGCGGAATTCGGCTTGCAGCCATTGGAACGGTCAGGGAAACAGGTTGTGGTGATGGATGGAGTGCGGAAGCAATATGAGCAGCGAGCCATACTGGGCGGCGTCTCCGGCGAACTCCTCTACGGGGAAAAGGTGATGCTCATCGGGGATAATGGCTCCGGCAAGTCCACCCTCCTGAAGCTCATTCTAGGGGAGGTTCTCCCGGATAGCGGCTCCGTCCGTGTGGGTTCCCGGGTGGAGGCGGGTTACCTGGCCCAGCAGCAGGCTCCCACTCATCCGGGGCAATCCGTACTGGACTACTTCCGGACAGAAGCGGGAATGGAGGAGGGCGAAGCCCGGAGCCGGCTGGCGGCGTATCTGTTCTACGGCGCAGAGGTGTTCAAGTCGGTGGGACAGCTCTCCGGCGGAGAATGGACCCGTCTGCGGCTGGCGCTGCTGGTTCATAGGAAGCCCAACCTGCTTATCCTGGACGAACCGACCAACCATATGGACATCGCTTCAAGAGAGGCGCTGGAGGAAGCATTGGAGGATTACCCGGGCACGATTCTCATCGTGACACATGACCGGTATCTGATTAACCGGCTGGCCCAAAAAATATGGGAATTGGACCGGGGGACCCTCGGCGTGTACTTGGGCGGCTTCGATGAATATAAGGAAGAGAGCGTGAAGAGGAAGGCGCGTAACACGGCAACGGTAGAGGAACCGCGCCGTATTCGCCCTGAACCGAAGCCTAAGCCCATAACCAGGAGAGATGAACATAAAAACAGCCCGCCGGACATCGGCAAGCTGGAGGCGGAGATGAAGGCGATCGAGGGGCAGTTGGAAGAATTGGATGCCCTCCTGTATGCACAGAACCATACATGCTCCCCCGCCGAATTGGAGCAGCACTGGCAGGAGAGAGAAACCCTGCAGGAACGTTTGAACCGGCTGATGGAGGTATGGATCGAAGCCGGGGAAGAATAGGATAACCGGATGAAGTTCCAAAGAGGCTGTTTTCAAATTCCGCCGAGGTGAATACCTACTTGACGGATTGAACAGCCTCTTGTTTGGTGTCTGAGATATGGGGGGAAGATGCTGTAACGGAAATTAGCGACTCTTAGCCCGAACAATACGGCTGATTTGAAACGTAACGGAAATCAGCGACTCTTACAGCTCATTTTGTCTGCTTTAATCCCTCTACTATGCCTCTAAGGGCCGCAGAGTTCCGTTAAAAAACCGCAGAGGGCATTTTTGCAGTCTAAGGGTCGCTCCGTTCCGTTACAAGACCCGAAGGGAAGCAACTAGGGCAACATAGAAGCGGCTTTTTCCAAAAGGGTGCCGATCTTCTGTTCGCTGCTTTGAATCCGAATTTTTTGGTTGATAATCTGGGTGGATGCGGTTGCCAAGGCGCTAAGAGAACGAAGGGTTTCCGCCGCATCCTTGTTCTTCAGGGAAGCCGTCAGGGATTTGCTGTCTGCCGCGATTTGTCTGCCGGTTTCGGCGGAAGCGGTTTTCTCCGAGCGGATTTTGGCCTGCTCCAGAGAAACCTCCTTGAGGACGCTGCGGACGGAATTCGCGGTTTTGGCGGTGGATTCCTTGACCTTGGCATAGGCCTCATCCTTCAGGCGAATGTCCCCTCTGGCGATCAAAGCGGAGGCTTTGACTACACTAAGCTGAGCCTCTAACGCTTCTACCAGCGATTTGTTCTTCAGCTTCCGGGCAACGGTGAGCTGCTTGTTCAACGACGTTTGCAGCGTAAACAACGGCTTGTACCGCTCCCGGGCCTCAGTTGACCCACTCTTCAAGGCAGCAAGCTTCTCCGCATTCAGCTGCTTGATCCGGGCGTTGATGGCAGACTGCTTCTCCCCGTTGGCCCTGTGCAGAGTGTCGATGCTCTGGTCCAGATTCTCATTCTGCGCCTCCAGCTCCAGGAGCTTATTGGTTTGGCCGGTCAGCTGTGCCTGAAGGGAAGCGCTTGACTGGGCGGCCAGCTTTTCTATAGAGGCTTGGGCGGTTTTGCTGAGTTTGGCGGTAGAAGCGGCAGAGGCTTGCAGCGGCAGGGACAGGGTGAGCAAAATAGCCATTACGAGGGTGATCAGACGTTTGTTCAAGGGAGATCTTCCTTTCGGGATGGATTGTGGCCGAACATACCCTGCAGCAAACGCAAAAAAGCACACGTAAGTAAGACCGGTTCGGCCTTATCTTACGGGTGCTTCCACGTAAGCGATCATATGTTCGATGATTGTTATTATAGCAGATCTGGACGGATTGTCAATCCATGGGACTTCCTATATGATAGTAGAAAAACATGGGAATAGGGGAAATCCGGTGGCCGGTATTTTTAAGACAATAGAAAACCAACAGGAATACCTTCACTGCTACAGCAACAGCCTGGCGTTATTCGAGACGGACTGTACACCGCTTACGGTTCCGACCTCCATGGGGGGAACCCATGTGCTCCGCTTCGGGGACACCGGTAAACCGCCGTTAGTGCTGCTGCATGGGATGACCATGAGCAGTACCATGTGGTATCCCAACGTCAAACATTGGCTGCAGGAGCGTTGTGTATATACGGTGGATGTGATGGGGGACTTCGGAAGAAGCCAACCTGCCAGGGCGGTGAAAAGCAGACAGGATGCCCGGCAATGGCTTCTTGAGGTTATGGACGGGCTGCGGTTGGACAGCGCGGATCTGGCGGGTCATTCCATGGGCGGGTTCCTGGCCTTGAATTTTGCCCTTGCCCATCCGGAGCGGGTATCCCGGCTGATGCTGTATGCCCCGGCAGGGACCTTTCATAAGATCAGCTTTAAGTTCTTTGCGAAGATTTATCCTGCATTATTATTTCATACGGAAAAATGGATTGACCGCGCGTTTGCATGGTTCTCGGGCAAAGGCGAGCCTCTGCAACCGGTATTCCGCGACCAGGTCCTGGCCGGTTACCGCTATGCCAAGCCGCTCTTGCAGGTGATGCCCTCCGTATTCCCCAAGGAGGAATTCAAGGACTTCCAGGTTGCGACTCTGCTGCTTGTTGGGGACAAGGAGGTTATCTATCCCGCCGGGAAGGCAGTGGAGAACGCACGGAGCCTGATTCCTGGCATTGAAGCCCGACTCATTCCCGGAGCCAGCCATTCCTTGACCATGGAGCACGCGGATATTATAAACCGGCTCACGCTTGATTTTCTGAAGAAGCCCGTTTAGGGCAATGGAGGCGCAAGGATGAAAATAGGGTTGCAGGTGTATGGATACCTCTGAAGAGGTGAAGCGCACATGCGAGGTTTTGATTGAAGGCGGGAATATTCTGTTTCCCTTGGGTCCCCTGCCTTGGAGCGCCTGCTGCGCCAATGTGGTGGTCCGGTTTGGAGTTTTCTGGAATATCCACGTATAAGCCAAATAGCTGCCCGGTTGGGTGGCTATTTTTCATAATAGGAACCCCTTGCAGTTGCCGCGGCGTCAAGTGCTAGACTAAATTCAGAGCTCAGGAAGGAGATTCTTGCATGAACAAATCTGTAGCTATCAATAAGCTGTCGGAGGAGATGGGGCTGACGAGCCGCACCTTACGGCATTGGGAATCGGAGGGATTGTTCACAAGCAAACGGGATGCCTCCTCCGGATGGAGAGTGTACGATGAAAACGCCCTTATGCGCATCCGTATCACCTCTATCCTGAGGCGTCTGGATATTCCCCTGAAGGATATCCAGACGGTGCTTGCCAACCAATCCTTATCCCACCTTAGTAGGGTAGTAAAGAAGAAGATTTCCGGTTTGCAGCTGAAAAGGGCAGAGATCACCCGTTTTCAGGAACAGCTGGAGCAGGTGCTTCATTACCTTCAGACCCAGGAAGAAGACAGTATGGTCAGAATGGATCAACTATTAAATGATACGGAGGATATCTTTATGCATCCTACAAACGGAACCAGTACGTTGAAAATTGTTAATCTGCCGGCTATGCGGATGGCCTATCATATTGCGGTAAGCAGCTCCCCGGAAGAGGAAGCCATGGCACCGGTGCTGGAATGGACGAAGGAAGCGAATTTGTTGGGGACAGCCCGTTTTTTCGGAGGCAACATGAAGCCGTTCCCCACTGCGGCCGGTAGCCCTTACGGCTACGGGATGTGTGTGAGTATTCCCGATGGGATTGCGGTTCCCGGGCACCTGAAGGAAATGGTTCTGCCCGGGGGACTCTATGCGGTGCTGGAGAGCAGCGATGATATTCCCGGATCGTGGAGCGTGCTGATGAAGGCGTTGAAGGAGGATGGGGTTTACAAATCAGACCGGTCCCGGCTGTGTTTGGAGGAGCATATCCGCAACGAAAGGCCGGAGGGCAGCGGGAACCCGTTCCACCTGGTCTTGATGGAGCCGGTGAAGGCGGTTAAGTAGAGAAGTTAGAGTTAGGCGGACACAGGAGCCGTTAACCAGCGAAAATCGGAACATTTTCCGATGTCGCGGACTGAGGAGACGTTATTTGGAAGAGATGAGCGGTTTCCGCTGACTTTCCGGTACAATAAGGTATCTCCTGTCCGTTAAAATTTCAAAACAGCATAAATGAGAAAAATAGCGGATCTACTGTCCGGATTTCATCCGGTTCTCCTCATATGATCAATTCGGTAAAAAAGCCGGCCCCTTGTGGCCGGCTTTTTGCATCGATGGTTATTTTTAGGCTCACATTACACAATGTTCAAACCGGCGCTTGCATACCCGGCGACGGTGGAAGCCACATCCAGACCAGCTGTGACCGTTGCGGAGAATACCATCAATAAACGGGTTTGCGCCGTTACCGGTATGCTGAGCCCTGTTGTGATGCCGTTGCTTATTGTACCCAGCGCCAAAACGCCGGTTAATGCGGGGGCTAATGTTACCAGGGCGCCGGGGATTGCGGTAAAGGTATTGTTTGGAGTGGGAGCGCTGAACAGCTGGGCGGTAATTGTAACCGTAGAGCCGACTAAGGCCAATGCGGCCGTTGTGCTGAAGTATGCGGTAATGGAGGTGATTACGCCTGCGCGAGGGGAGGAGAAAGCTTCATTCACCAGCACGCCGGGGCCTCCGCTCAAGTCAATGGTACCCCCTGCGATGGTAACACCTGCCGCATTGGTTCCGAAGCCTATGAGGCTGGAGGTATTCAACAGTCCGCCCAACACGGTTGTTAATACTGCGGGGGTTCCGGAAGCGAAAGGAATGATGGCGCCTGATCCAGTAGCACCGGTTGCACCTGTAGAACCCGTAGCTCCAGTCGCTCCGGTGGGCCCGGTACCGCCTGTTACCCCGGGAGCTCCCGTTGTTCCGGAACCAGTTGCCCCAGTCACCCCAGCAAGTCCAGTGGCACCGGTGGGGCCTATAAGTCCGGTAGAACCAGTTGCCCCAGTCGTTCCGGCTCCAGTGGGACCAGTCGTCCCAGGCAGACCGGTGGCTCCCGTAGCTCCTGTAGCCCCGGTGGCTCCTGTTATTCCTGTGGAGCCCGTGGTATCAAGAGCGTCCATCAAAATAACCTCATCCACCAGAATCTGGCCGTTGGCCGGAGCGGGAGCGGTGCTAAAGGATAACTGGGCTTGCGTAGCCGTCAAAGGAGCGGGAACGGTAACTCCCTCAAATACCTGCCAGTTTGAATCCGTAAAGAAGCCTTGTGGAACAATCAAGGTAAGACCGTTGCTGATATATTGGTTGGCAGCATTGAGAAAATTCACGGTTATAACAATGGCCGCACTTTGCCCCGGGGTGCTTCGGGCAAAGGACACCGACAAGAACAAGCCTTCTCCCGGTTCTATAGGTACGCTTTGCTGGAGAGATGTGGCAGGTGTTCCTCCCAACAGCACCGCACTCTGAAAGCCTTCCTTGGATACAGAGCTTAATCCGGTATTCACACCCACCCAGGAGGCAAGTCCTGCTTCAAAGCTGCCATTGATAATCCGGTTTCCAAGCTGAATAGCCATAACTCCCACCCCGCTTCTCAAAATTTTTTTCGAAAAAAGGCCCCTAGGGCGTGTCTAAAAACCCGCTTGAGGGCATCTTACCCGCCTTTTCGCCCCATGCTGCGTTACCTTTGCTTGACGTACACCTTCACAAAAGTGCCTTGCCTGGAACGAACATTCTGGGTAATCTGCTCCCCTCGGAGTTTTCAGACACACCCATGTAAAAGTGGCTGGAATATAGTATTCCGAATCATTGCTATGAACACAAAATTCCGCAAGAATTTAATACAATATTGTAGGGCACGTATAAGCTGCTGTCACATTACCGGCCGCTCTTACGTCATAGTTATGTACACAAAATCTTTCATAAAGAAGGAAGAGTCCACGATGGAAGAACAGGAGCGGATGGCGGAGCAGTTTGAGGCATCGCGGAAGCGCCTATTGGCGGTGGCATACCGGATGCTTGGGTCCCCAAACGAGGCGGAGGATGCCGTACAGGAAACATGGCTCCGGTACAGCCGGGTTGACGGGCATACGATCCAAAATCCGGAGGGATGGCTGACCACGGTCGTGTCCAGAGTTTGTCTGGACATGCTGAGGACCCGCCGGTCCAGGCAGGAGGAGTCTATGGGGGAGCATCTGCCGTTTGTTCAGGACGGGCACAATGCGGGTGATCCCGAGCAGGAAGCGCTATTGGCGGATTCCGTGGGCGCCGCGCTGCAGATTGTGCTGGGCAAGCTTGGCCCGCCGGAGCGGGTGGCCTTTGTGCTGCATGATATTTTTGCCCTGCCCTTCACCGATATTGCGGAGGCGCTGGGCAAATCGGAGGAGGCCGTCCGGCAAATTGCCAGCCGGGCACGGCGGCGCATCAGGGGCGGACCTATAGCTGACGAGCCTGCCATGTTTCGGCAGCGGGAGCTGGTGGAGGCTTTTCTCGCTGCCGCCCGGGAGGCAGACTTTGACCGGCTGTTAGCGGTGCTGGCCCCGGATGTGGTCCTCCGGGATGACCGGCGTGATGGTGCGGAAGCGACGATCCGCGGGGCGGAGCAGCTGGCGAAGCAGGTGGCAGGCCGGATTCAAGCCTCCCACATTGTCCTGGTGAACGGGGCAGTGGGTGTGGTGGTGGCTCCCCAAGGAAGGCTTCAGTATGTGCTGCAGTACACCATCCGCGAGGGAAGAATTGCGGAGGTGGAGCTGATTTCCGACCCTGTCCGCATCAGTGGGTTGGACTTGGCTTTGCCGGACATGTAATCCAAACACGGAGGAGGAAGTATGAATGGCAAATTTCGTAGTGGAAGAAAAGGAAGCCTTCCGTTTTGTAGGCTACAAGGTTCAACTGGGCCCGTCCGCCCAGATTCATGCCGAAGGGTATTCCCCCGCCAAAACGGAGTTTTTTAAGAGTGCTTTGCAAAGCGGCAAAATGGCTGCCCTTAAGCCTATATCGGAAAGCCCGTATGGTTATGCGGTTGTAGCGGCGGACCAGGCAGGGGCATTCTATTATGCCGGTGTTGTTTCTTCCAAGCCGACGGCGGAGGGAACGGAGGAGGTGCTGTTTCCGAAAGGACTCTATCTGGTCCTGAGCGGAAAAGGCGGACTTTCCCGCCTGGCCTTCGACAAGCTGGAGGACCAAGCCTTCTACGAAATTCTTACCGGGGATGCACACTACCGGTATACCGGTGGGCCGGTTGCAGAGGTATTGCTGAACGGCAACCCTATGGATGCGGAAGTGGAGATTTGGGTGCCGGTTGAGGAAAAATAAGCCCAACCCGGGCAGTCATAAAAACCAGAAGAGCCTTCCTTGCCAGGAGAGGAGGGTTCTTCTGGTTTTTTCATGCCCCTCCACTGCCGGCGCTTGTTGCGGACCCTGATTTTCTGGATAATGGAAGCAACTGAAACATTCAATCCAACCCGGGAGGCGTCAACCATGGAGATGTTGAAAACAGGGGGCAGCGGTGTATATGGCGATGGGAGCATTGAGCAGATCGAGCTTATTCCCGGTCAATGCACCGTTGTACAGTGCAACCATGATATCGGGCGCTCCTTCATCCGCTCCCTGACGGGGGAGGAGAAAGCAAGCAACTGCACGGTTACCTACCAGGGGAAGCCGCTGCTCCTGGCACACCGGGAGATGGCGAGGAGGACCGGGCTCTGCACGTTGGATGAGGGTTTGTATGAGCGCCTGAAGGTGAAGGACTATTTGCTCTTCTGGGCCGGCCTTTACGAGGTGCCTTGCCCCTTGGAAGAGCTCCTTGGCCTGGCGGGGTTGGAGGGGAAAGCGGGTGTACGGATTTCGCGGCTCAGCTTTTCCGAGAAGCGGCTGCTTCGTTTTGCCAGGAGCATTCTGCATGATCCCGGGCTCATTGTGTGGGAGGACCCGGAGCAGAATTTGGATCTGGCCGGCTGTATGACCGTAAGGAGGATCATCGCATCCCTCATCCAACAAAACAAAGCCGTTATGGTCACATGCTCAACTTTGGAGCAGGCGCTATCCATATCCAGTCGCATTTTTCACCTGACAGCAAGCTCGCTGGCCTCAATTCCCGTCCAGGAGGCTGCGGAATCCAACGAACCGGATGAAGAAGAGCCCTCTCAAGCAGGCGGCACGGTTTTGCCGGAGCAATCCTTGAGACTCTCTAGACTGATGGTGAAAACAGAAGACAAATATGTGTTTCTCCAGCCCCCGCATATTTATTTTGCCGAAAGCCTGGATGGAGTCACCCACTTATATGCCCAGGAAGGGAGCTTCTCCTGTACATGGACACTCTCCGAATTGGAGAAAAAGCTGCAGCTGCACCGGTTCTTCCGATGCCACCGTTCGTATATCGTGAATCTGGATCATATCGCCGAGCTGATCGTATGGAGCCGCAACAGCTACAGCCTGGTGTTATCCGACGGAAAAGAGTCCAAAATCCCGTTGTCCAAAGGGAAGTTTGAGGAGCTGAAGACCCTCATTGAGCTTTAATTACGCTCCATTGGGGCGTCTGACGGCTGCATTGGGCCCGAAAAAAACTCCTTTCACGGCAAATATGCGGATACCGACGTGAAAGCAGGCTAATCTGGAGGTGGGCTGACAGCTACTCCAGATACGGGAAGGGGAAGGCATTTTGCAATCCATTATTGAGGTTGAGCAGCTTGAAAAGCAGTACAGAAGGAAACAAGCCTTACGGAAGGTCAGCTTCCAGGTCCGGCAGGGAGAAATCTTCGGCTTTCTCGGTCCCAGCGGATCAGGAAAAACCACAACCGTCAAAATTCTCACGTCCCAGCTGCGCCATACCTCCGGACGGGTAAGCGTATTCGGTACGGAGCCCGGGCGCAGCGGACCGGAATTCTTAAGCAGAATCGGCGTGCTTACGGATAACAGCGGGTTGTATGAACGGTTAAGCGTGTATGATAATCTCCTGCTTTTTTGCCGGCTGTATGGCGTGCCTGAGCCGCGTATTCACACCGTGCTTGAGGCGGTGGATCTGGCGGGTGAGAAGGAGACTGCAGTAGGGAAGCTGTCCAAGGGAATGAAGCAGCGGGTTACACTGGCCAGAGCCATACTCCATGAACCGGATATTCTATTCCTCGATGAACCCACCTCTGCCCTGGACCCGGTGAACAGCGGCCGCATCCGGGAGACCCTGCGTGAGATGAACCAGAGGGGGACGACGATTTTTTTGACTACCCATAACATGGAGGAAGCGGAGGAGCTTTGCCACCGGGTGGCGTTTCTCCATAACGGAGAAATATCCGCCTTGGATACGCCCCAGGCCCTGCGTCTGCAGCATGGTGGCCGTTCCATTACGGTTACGACGCGGGAGGGGAAGACGGTCATCGAACACAACGGGGCAGGAGCGGATTATATACGGGAGCTCATGAGCAGAGGGGAGCTGCTGGCCATTCATTCCAATGAGCCTACGCTGGGGGATATTTTTGTGAAGCTGACGGGGAGGGGATTGGAGTGACCTTTTCCATAAAGCGGTTTAAGGCCATGGTGGCCAAGGAGTGGAAAGACGCGATCCGCAATCCGCAGATTTTATTGAACGGCGGGATGCCGATCCTGATCGCCCTGCTGTTTAATCAGAAGGAAGAGGCAGCAGGAGATCTGACGGTTTTGGCTATTCCCATTCTGGTGGCCATCTCCATCACAGGCGCTTTTGTACAGGCGGCGATGATCGCCGAAGAGAAGGAGAAGAATACGCTGCGGGCGCTTATGCTGTCTCCCGCTACCAAGTTGGAGGTGCTGGCGGGCAAAAGCGCCGTTACCGCTCTGTTTGCCTGTATGGTGATGGCGGCATGTGTTCTTCTTATGTCCGGTATACCGGATGTGAATCCTGCTGTTTTAATCCTGTTGTCTCTGCTGCTTCTGCTGATCTTCATGTTTCTGGGGACGGTCATCGGCCTCATCGCCAGAACTGCCTCGGAGTCCTCCATTGCCGGTTTGCCGGTTCTGCTGTTGTTTATCTTCGGCCCTCTTTTTGTGCCCGATATGGATTTGCCGGCTCTGATGCGGGTTATCCATGTGCTGCCGTCGTATCAGTTTATGGTGGCTGTAGGGGAGCTTCTTCAAGGCGGAGAGTTAGGGAAGATTGCTGGCAGTCTGCTGAACCTCATCGTTTGGGTGCTTGTATCGGGGGCGTTATGCTTCCTGGTGTACGGCATGAAACGGTACGACAAGTGAAACGGGGAGGAATGGGAGTGAACAAGGCCATGAAGAACATTCTTTTGGGAGCAGCTCTGCTGGTTGCCGTCCTGATTGTTAAAAAGCTGTGGCTGCCTGAAGGGATTCTGGGGCTCCTGGATTAACGTAGAAAAATAGACGGAGAAGACTCTCCCGCCGGAGGCTCTTATCCGTCTTTTCGTATAAGCATGGATCATCACGCTTCTTGAACATAATAGCGGCCCTTGGGGATCACCATCGGTGAACCCGATACCGGGTCCGGAATGACGGTGCAATCCAGTCCGAAGATATCCTTCACCAGCGTGCTGGTAATTACCTCGGCGGGTTTTCCCTCCGCCAGAAGCTTCCCCTGGGACAGGGCAAAGATGTAGTCGGCGTACCGCGCGGACAGGTTGATGTCATGCAGCACCATCACGATCGTCGTGCCCTTCTTCCGGTTCAGATCAGTCAGAAGGTCCAGGATTTCCACTTGATACGTGATGTCGAGGAAGGTGGTCGGCTCATCGAGGAATAGAATATCTGTCTGCTGGGCCAAGGCCATGGCGATCCAGACACGCTGCCGCTGACCGCCGGAGAGCTCGTCAATATTCCGGTTGGCCAGCTCCGTAATATTCATGATCTCCATGGCCTCGGCAACGGCCTCCACATCCTTTTTGGTCCAGCCGCTGAACAGGGACTGATGCGGAAACCGGCCCCGGCCCACCAGATCCGCCACCGATATCCCCTCGGGCACAATCGGGGATTGGGGCAGCAGCCCCACCACCCGGGCCAGCTGCTTCGGCGGGATCTTGCTGATCGGCTTGCCGTCCAGGGTGACGGTGCCGGAGGTAGGCTTGATCAGCCGGGCCAGCGTCTTCAGCAGGGTGGATTTGCCGCAGGCGTTGGCCCCGATCATAACGCTGATTTTATTGCTGGGAATGACCAGGCTGATGCCGTGGAGAATGGTTTTATGATCATAGCCGGCTACAATCTGCTCCGCTTGAAAAACATGCGTCGGTTTCATGTTAGAAATCTCCCTTTCGATTCATCCGGATAAGCAAGAAGATCAGGTATGGCGCGCCCAGAATGCCGGTCATGATGCCGACGGGGTATCTGACGGCAAAGGCAAACTGCCCGATGAGATCACCGGCCAACACCAATATCACCCCGACCAAACCGGACGGAACCACATTGGAGAAGGAGAAGCCGACGCCAACCAGTCTTTTGGCTATGGGTCCCGAAAGGAAGGCCACAAAGGCGATGGGACCTGTTGTTGCGGTAGCCAGCGCAATCATGCAGACGGAGCTGACGATCAGCATGATCCGGGTTTTGTCTGTATTTACACCAAGCGAAGTGGCGGATTGCTCCCCCAGCTCGAGCACCGTAAGATGTTTGCCCAACAGGATGATGATCGGAGCACAGATCAGTACGGTAATGACCAAGGGCGGAAGCTCATGCATCTGGGAGCCGTTGAGACTGCCGCTGAGCCATCTGAGGGCGGCCGGGATATCCTGCTGGGCACCCACCAGAAGCAGGTATGAGATGATGGCATCCAGCATCGCCTGAACGCCGATGCCCACCAGGATTAAGCGGCCGACGGCAAAGGAGGCGCCTCTGGAGCATACATAAATCACCAGCACCGTAGCCAGTCCGGCAATAACCGATGCCACGGAAACAACCGCCCCGCTGGTATGCAGCACGGTAATGCAAAAAACCGCAGCCGCACTGGAGCCGGAGGTAATGCCGATGACGTTGGGATTGGCAAGGGGGTTGCGCAGCATAGTCTGGAAGGTGCTTCCGGCGACGCCGAAGGCAAAGCCGGCGAACAGCCCGGCCAGCATACGGGGTAGCCGGATGGTATTCACGGCAAAGGAGACCCCTTTGATCTGCTCGCCCATCAGGGTCCGGATTACATCCTTCACCGGATAGATGGTGCTGCCCAACAGCAGCATGGCCATACACAGGGCACAAGACAGTACGGCCAGCACAACGGTAACCAGGACCCACCGCCGGCGTCTTTGGCGTCTGCCCGCCATAATAAAAGCAACTGTTTGATTATTCATAATGACCGCACTTTCGAACGCATGGCTAATAGGATAAGTAACGGAGCCCCGACGAATGCCGTCACCACCCCGACCTCCAGCTCCCCGGGGCTGCCTAGAAGCCGTCCGATTATATCGGATATGGTCAGGATAATGGCACCTGAAATGGCCGACATGGGAATCACAAAACGCAAATCGGAGCCCAGCATAAGACGGGTGACATGGGTGGCGATCAGGCCTACAAAGCCGATGGGGCCTGCCAGAGCCGTGGTGGCTCCGCACAGGAGAACCCCTGCAAGCGCGGCAACCATCCGCAGGATGCCTGTACGGACACCCAGTCCGGTGGCGACATCATCCCCCAGGGCCAATGCATTCAGGGCAGGGGCGGTTATGATGGCAGCCAGGATGCCAAAAGCCAGAAACGGAGCGAAGGTGGCGATCCCGCTCCAGGATGCCGAACCGACGCTCCCCACCTGCCAAAACCGGAACTGGTCCATCACATACGAGCGGGGAATCATAATGGCGCTGACCAGAGAGGCCAGAGCGGCACTGGTGGCGGCTCCCGCCAAAACCAGCTTAATGGGGGTGGCTCCGCCACTCCCCATGGACCCGATTCCGAAGACAAAAACGGCGGTAATGGCCGCGCCGGCCAAAGCCAGCCAGATGTATTCGTTGGCGGTGCTGATATTCAAGAAGGCAATGCCGCAGACCACGAACAAGGAGGCGCCGGTATTCACGCCAAGAATGCTCGGGTCGGCAATGGGGTTGCGGGTGACGGACTGCATAAGGGCGCCGGACACGCCTAGAGCCGCACCGCTTAACAGACTGAATACCGTCCGGGAAATCCGCTTGCGGACAATATTGGCCCCGTAGGAATCCACATCGGGATGGAACAATCCGTCCATCAGCTCTTTCCAGCCCAGCAGCCGGGAGCCCAGGACCAGGGAGGCAAGCACGCATACCCCCACCAAGATCAGGCTGGCCACGAGGACCAGCGGGAAATTCTTGGGGATATGCGGGCTTGCCCATTTGGTTTTGGAAGCGGACGGGCTGCTCATGGGAGCTTCTTGATGGCTCCGTCAATCAAGGCCAGGTAATCATCGATGGTATAGGCAATGGACAGCGGGTTGGGATTGCCGGAGGCGGCCAGGGCGGTGCCGTTGCCGATAAATACCACGGAGCCTCTTTGGATGGCTGGGATTTTGCTCAAGAGGGAATCTGCCTTAACCGCTTGATACAGGTCATCTCCGCCATAGCCGATGATAATGTCCGCATCGTACAGCACATCCGCATTTTCCGCGCTCAAATTGAGGGAATACGCTGTAGGATTGGTAATCTTCTGGGTCACTTTTTCCGGATAGACCATACCCAGCTCGATCAGGAATGCCCCACGCGGGTCAACAGGCGTGTACACATGCAGCTTGGACATGTCCTTGGCGGAGAAGTTCACCCAGGCTACCTTCTTGCCCTTCATTTGGGGGTACTTGGCGGCTTTTTCCTGGATCAAGGCTTCGGTGTCCTTAATCAGCTTCTCGCCTTCCGCCTTCATGCCCATGCCGGTGGCGTTATACAGTACCTGATCCCGCCAGGTGGTGGACCATGCTGTGGTTTGGTAGGGTACAACGGGAGCGATTTTGCTGAGAATCTCGTAATCTTCCTTGGTAATGCCGGAATAAGCGGCCAGAATAACATCCGGATTAGAGTCGGAAATCGCCTCGAAATCCAGACCGTCCGTATCCTGGAAAATATTCGGCTTGTCCACATTAAGCTCCTTGAGCTTCTTGGCAGTCCAGGGCAGCAGTCCGCTGTTATCCTGTACACCGAAGTTGGCGGCCGAGAAACCGACAGGCACGACACCAAGGGCAAGGACAACATCATGGTTCGCCCACTGAATGGTGGCCACCCGCTCAGGCTTTTTGGGGATGGTGGTTTCGCCGAAGGCATGTTTGATCACAATGGGATAGTGGGTGGTATCCTTGGGAGCTTGGCTGGCTGCAGGCGCCGGGCTGCTGCTTGCGGCCTGGGACGGAGCAGGGGAGGAGCCGGATTGCTGCGAAGCGCAGCCTGCCAGCAGGATCATGACCATCGTTGCGATGAAAAGTACCTTAACGGGGGGAATGTGCTGCTTCGTATTCATTCTCATATCCTTCCTTATTGCGTACTGTATTTGTTAAAAAATTCAACTAATTGATAATGATTCTCGATATCAAATATAAGTTCTATTGCCCTGTATGTCAATAGTATAAATATGCGTTTTACACCTCTTTTCCCCGTTATCACCACAGGCGATGGTGTCAGGTTACGAGGGACTCTAACGGCGGTGGGAGTCCTTATTTCAGCGAAAACGCCTCTTAAAAAATCTAACGGCGGTCACAGCCGCTATTTGGGAAAATTGCCCTGCGGCAAGCCCTATTCTAGGCAAATAACGTCTCCTGCTTCCGTTAGATTTGGCAAACCTCTATTTTGGGGTAAATAGCGTCTCTCACTGCCGTTAGGAACACAGCCACTTCGGATTAAAGCAGCAGCAGCTTTTTTATATTAGTAACTTATATAAGTTTGTGATATAATCCTGGCATGGAACCCAACACAACCCCCAATGAGCTGGATGTCACTGAGTTTGCTTTGGTTTTTGAGGAATTGACCCGGATCATTATCCGGCTGCCTTCGGTTGAGAAGCTGAGCTTTACCACGTTATCCGTTCTGCATACCTTGTCCCGGAAGAGCCCCATGCGGCTAACGGAGCTGACCGCCAATGAACAGGTGACGCAGTCCGGCATTACCCAATTGGTCACCCGGCTGGAGCGGGACGGACTGGTGGAGCGCAAGCCCGATCCCACGGACGGCCGGGTGGTGCTGGTGCATATTACGGCGAAGGGTGCGGACGTTATTGATTCCCGCCGGCTGGACCGGATTGCGCAGCTTTCAACCTTTATGGAGGGACTTACCCGGGAGGAGAAGGAGACGGTGGCCGCTGCCCTTCCCGCTTTAAGAAAGCTGGGGGAGCTGGGCAACAGGACGAGGACGTAACTGGCGAAAAGGAGGAACTTACTATGACTGCTGCTTTTTGCGGATTGCAGTCCACCCCGGTCCATATCCCGGATGATGTGCTTGCGGATCTGCAGCATCGCCTGCGATCTACCCGGTGGCCGATGGATGCCGGCAATGAGGACGGATTCTACGGGGTAACCCGCCATTATCTGGAGGAACTTGTCCGGTACTGGATAGAGGAGTTCGATTGGCGCAAGGCGGAGCAAACCATCAACCGTTATGAGCACTATCAGGTCCATGTGGATGGGGTGCCGGTACATTTTATGCGGAAGCCTGGAGTGGGGCCGCATCCGGTACCGCTGATTCTGTCCCATGGCTGGCCGTGGACGTTCTGGCACTGGTCCAAGGTGATTGACCCGCTGGCTGATCCCGGAGCATTCGGAGGTGATCCGGCGGAGGCCTTTGACGTTATCGTGCCGTCTTTGCCCGGGTTCGGATTTTCGGTGCCGCTGCCCCACAACCCGGATATGAACTTTTGGAAAATCGCCGAGCTGTGGCACATGCTAATGACAGATACACTGGGTTATCCCAAATACGCGGCGGCGGGCTGCGATGTGGGGGCACTGGTGACCGGACAGCTGGGGCATAAATATGCAGAGGAGCTGTACGCGATCCATATCGGGTCTGCGCAAAAGCTGGATTTTTTCAACGGAGAGCGCGCCTGGGATTTTGCCGGAGGGCGGCCGATTCCCGACGGGATTCCGGAGCAGATAAGGGCACAGATTCTGGAGCTGGACCACCGGTTTGCTTCCCATCTGGCCGTGCATGTGCTGGACTCCGGAACTCTGGCTTACGGGCTCGGCGATTCTCCGGTAGGGATGCTGGCGTGGATTCTGAAGCGGTGGATGAAATGGAGCCACAATAAAGGAGATATAGAATCCATCTTTACTAAGGACGATCTGCTGACCCATGCCACCATCTTTTGGGCCAACAACGCCATTGAAACCTCCATGCGGGTCTACGCCAACAACAACCGCTACCCGTGGACACCCTCCCATGACCGCTGGCCGGTTATTGAGGCCCCTACAGGGATCACCTTTGTTGGCTACGAAAATCCGCCAGGCATTTCTACGGAGCAACGGGTGCAGCATTTTCTGGATAGTGACCGCGCCGCCTGGTATAACCATGTGAACATTGCCGCGCATGAGGAGGGCGGGCATTTCATCCCCTGGGAGGTCCCGGAGAAGTGGGTGGAGGATCTGCGCCGCACTTTCCGGCACCGTAGATAGACAGTTAAGCCATCCTGTGGAGGATGGCTTTTTTGTGTCATGAACCGCATGAATTTGACAAAAATTACGTTTAGGGGTTATCTGGAGAATATAAAGGAAATCATGGGAGGGGGATGTCAGGTGCTCGGGTTCATCGCCAACGACTTCCGGTCAATGGCCTGGGGCTGCTGCTCCAGCCAGCCGTATTTCACCATGATGTTATAGCAGATTGCGCCTGCCTGCAAGGCATGGTTGGCTACATGCTTGTAATTGAGGACGATGTCGGACCGGAGGCTGGCCCCGACGGCAGCGCCATAATAAGAAAGGGCCGTATTGACCAAAAAAGCAGCGTGGAACATCATCAGCTTGTCCGAAAACGGGCTGACCCGGGAATCCGTAATTTCATCATCCCACCGCTGCGGAGCTACCAGATCATCCTGCCGGAGCAGCTGGTCGAAGCTGTCGGCATCCTGTCCGGCCAGCTTCACATTCTTCAGCAGAAAGTCACGCACATCCTCATTGGATGCCACCTGGCTGAAGGCCAGACTGAGGGTGCGGACAAGGCCTGTTTTTTTGGAGTTAAAAATCAGATGACTGATTTCCGAGGAATCCAGCGGCCGTTTCTCTCCGAGGAGATTGGACAGGATCCCTGTGGTCTGGATGAATTCCACTCCCTGGGGAGAGGGAATGGAGGGCAGACTGGAGAATTTGGGCTGCGTCCGGGCCAGGACCGTGATTTTCTGGAATAATTTTTTGGCGGTAACGATGCATTCTAGGAAGTGGTCCTGAAGGTCCTCCCGTTCACAGCATGAAAGGGCCAGGCTGTATGCGGTCAGCCCGTGTATCGTCATGACGTAGGTGTAGAACAGCAAAAACGGATCTGAAAAAAGGCGGGGAGCCTGAAGATTGACATCACTTCCGGTAAAGCCCAGGGGGAGCTGAAAGTGCGCGTCATCCAGGAATCCGGATATTTGGGACACATGGCGTTCCGACGATTCCAGGGCGAATTGCAGGACCGGCTTAATTTTTTTGTCCTCTACAATAGTAAGAAAATATTTATAGATGCAGATGGCCATGGTGTCCCCGGTATGCTGATGCCACAGTGCAGATATTTCGGCGGCCGATAGAAGCTTCTTTTCTGTGCTTTCTGAAAACAGATGAATCCCTCCCATAGACAAGCGTTGCTTAATACCTATTTTGTGGAAAATGAAATGAAATATGTATGCATGAACCAGTTTGTGCTGAGGCGGGTTTGCTGGCAAGCCGTAGTGGATGTGTTGCTTATGAGGAGGATGGAAAATGGCAGGAACCTGGTTTTATGGCGGACGCAGTCCTTATCCCGGACAAGGGGATCAACCGGTATCCGTCTATTGTGAGGAAGGCAGAATCCGGGCAGTAGGCACGGACCGGGAGCTTGAGCTCTTAGTGGCCGGGAGGAATACGGAGCGTGTCAATCTGGACGGGGGTTATGTGCTGCCCGGCTTGACCGATTGCCATATGCACCTGTCCATGCAGGGCATGAAGCTGGCGGCGCTGGATTTCAGCGGAGCTGCCTCCAAGGAGGAGATGCTGGGCCTTCTGAAGCAGCGGGCGGACCGAACACCGCCGGGAGAGTGGATTCTTGGCCTCAATTGGAACGAGAATGCCTTCCAGCCGGCGGTGGCGCCGACCCGGGATGAGCTGGACGCTGTAACCACCCGGCATCCGGTGCTGCTTACCCGTGTCTGCTATCATTCCATGCTGGCCAATACCGAGGCCTTCCGGCGCGCAGGTGTAAGGGAGGATACGGCGGATCCGGCATCCGGTTCCTTCGGGCGGGATGAGGCGGGTGTGCTGAACGGCCGCATCTATGAGGATGCGGGAGCGGTATTTCAGGCTGCAGTGCCGGAGCCAGATTATGCGGAGAAAAAAGCCAATATCCGACGGGCGGCGCAATATGCGCTGTCGTTGGGGCTTACGGCGGTTCATACGGATGATCTGCGTTATTTGGGGCAGGTAGACACCCTGCTGCGGATCCACCAGGAGCTCCGGGAGGAGGGGGTTCTCCTGCGCACCCACCAGTTGGTGAATTTTTCGCATCTGGCAGAGGCCAGGGCTCTGGGCCTGGGGGCAGGCAGCGGCAGCGAGTGGCTGCGGATCGGGGCGGTGAAGGTGTTCGCAGACGGCGTGTTGGGCGGGCGGACGGCTTGGCTGAGTGAGCCTTATGCCGATGCGCCGGGGCAATCCGGCTATCCGATCCATACGCCGGAGGCCTTCGCCGCCATTGTCCGGGAGGCGAGGGGGGCCGGGTTCCCGGTGGCGGTTCATGCGATCGGCGATGCTGCCGTGGATTTGGTGCTGGCGGAGCTGGAGCGCCAGCCGCTTCCGGAGGCGGCCGGGCTGCCTGACCGGCTCATCCATGTGCCGGTGCTGCGCGGTGACCAGCTGGCCCGGATGGGCCGGCTGCGGCTTGCCGCCGATATCCAGCCGCCGTTCGTTACCGGCGACTACCCGTGGGTGCTGGAGCGGCTGGGGCAGCGGGCCGTCCACCGTTATGCATGGCGGACGCTGCTCTCCGCCGGCATCCCCTGCGGCGGCAGCAGTGATGCGCCAATCGAGCCGTTGTCTCCGCTCCACGGGCTCTACACTGCCGTGGCCCGCCGCAAGCCCGGCGAGACCCACCCCGGCTACGAGCCCGGGGAGAAGCTGAGCCTGGCGGAGGCCATCCGCCTGTACACCTACGGCAGCGCCCAGACCGCAGGGGAGGAGCGGGAGCGGGGGCTGCTGGCACCCGGGTACGGAGCCGACTTCACGGTGGTGGACAGACCCTTCGCGGACAACCCGGAGGAGTGGCTTGGTTTGCAGGTTCGCAGAACCGTCGTGAACGGGCAGACGGCGTTTGCTATTTGAAAGAAAGTGCAATAAAGAAGACGGGTTAGCGATTGGACGGACTACAGAGAGAGAACGGCAATAATCAGCCGGGAGGAGCTTTTACCATACTCCATTCATGCGTATGTTTGGATGCAGCTGCCGGACGTCAAAAAGAACGCCTCTTTAGAGACGTCCTTCTGACGAGGAACCGGCTTTATCTGTCACGCCACTTCCGGCAGAACGCCAGCCAATGCTCCACCATCCCGGGATTGGATGCAAAGTGGAGATGCGTATAACCGGCTGCGGTGTTTTTATACAAAAAGCCCTCAGGTGCGGTCCCTTTTCTGCCTGATACGGTGTATGCGGAAGGATAGGAATCTCCGCCGTCCTCTCCCGGCACATAGACGGAATAATGAAACTCATGCCCGCGGGCGGTTTCGCCCTCAGACAGAAGCGGGTTGCCCGCCGCTCCCATCGCCTCCCGGTAGCCCATAGCAGCCAACTTGGTCTGCATGACGGTTTTCCCGGGAAATACTCCCGCCATCCCATGAACGCTGCCGTCCGTTTGCACCAGAGAGCGGCACAGGTACATAAAGCCGCCGCACTCCGCAATCACCGGCAGCCCGTCCTCGACGGCGGAGCGGATCGACTGAGCCGTGGCCCGGTTTTGTGCCAGGGTCCCGGCGTATTCCTCCGGAAATCCCCCGCCCAAATACAGCCCGTCCACTGCCTCGGGCAGCAGCTCCCCGACCAACGGCGAGAAAAACACCAGCTCCGCGCCGTAATGCTCCAACAGCTCCAGATTTTCCGGATAATAAAAATGGAAGGCCGAATCACGGGCTACAGCGATCCGCAGCCTGTCCGTTTTTGGGCCGGAGGCACAGGCTGGTTCAGCAAACAAGCGGCTCTCCGCTTCCACCTCAGGTGACGCTGCCAGCTTCCACACAGCCTCCAGGTCCACACCGGCTTCCACGTGATTGGCCAAAGCCTGGAACAGGGGAGTCAGGTCCCCCCGCTCCAAGGACGGGATCAGACCCAAATGCCGTTCGGGTATGGACAGTCCATGATCCCGCAGCAGGCAGCCCACTACGGGAATGCCGCATTCCTGCTCCACCGCCTGCTTGATCAGTACCCCATGTCCAGGGCTTCCCGTCCGGTTGGCAATCACCCCCGCAATGTGTACGCCCTCGCCGGCCATGGCCTGAAACCCCTTGACCACCGCAGCAGCGCTGCGTCCCATACCGCTAACATCCACCACCAGCAGCACCGGCGCCCCCAGCAGTGCGCTGACCTCCGCCGTAGAGCCTTCATCGGACTCGGCGTTTTTGCCATCGAACATTCCCATCACACCCTCGATAATGGAAATATCCGCCCCGCGGCTGCCTCTGGTATAAATCTCCCGCAGGATATCCGGGGTCAGCATCCAGCTGTCCAGATTGCGGGAGTGGCGGCCGGTAATGGCTGTATGGTAGCTGGGATCGATGTAATCCGGTCCGCATTTGAACCCCTGCACCGTAAGTCCCCGCTTGCGGAAAGCTCCCATAAGCCCAAGCGAAACCGTCGATTTTCCCGAGCTGCTGCCTGTGCCTGCAATAATGATTCTTCGATCCATAGTGTTCTCCTCGCCGGTTCATCGTTGTGTTATGCGTATATTCACCATCTCCTCGGCGGTTTCCTGCAAGATTATATTTGAATCAGGAAACGAGTGCTCTCCGCTCTAACGGAACTGGGAGACTCTTAAACTTCCTATTCGGCTGTTTTCTTGCCGTAACGGAACTAGAAGACCCTTAGCCGCTGCTGGAGACCCTTTTTCAACTCATTTACTGTGCTAAGGTACGCTGAGTTCCGTTAGATTTTCCAAACCCGGTTTTTTATGCGGCTAAGAGTCGCTCAGTTCCGTAAGCGAACACTGTTAGCCCGCAGGAGCTTCACAAAGTACGCCAACGGGTCTAACTCGGCATTGCCCACCCTTGTGTTCTCCACTCCCCGGTTCTCCCCCATCCGCCTCCTGCTCACGCACCATCCCGCCGTCTCACCGCACAACAAAATGCCCTTACTGAGGCGATCCTTCTGCATTTTACAACAAACTGCAACATTCTTTGAAAAATTCTTGCGTGAATTTTGTCCAAAATATAGAAATTCTGACGAAAATCTATTACTATGTACAAGAAGTGTTGGAACTATACGGAAAAGCAAGGTCAACTTGGCGGAATCGGAGAGCGATCATGGGAGCAGAGAAACCAAAGAGAAAGCTGCGGCGGATGCTGACGGCTATGGTACTGGGAGCAGTTATTTGGACAGGGCCTGCAGGTACAGGCTATATCCAAGCGGAGGGAACGGGCAAGGATATTGTGGACCCGTATCAGGTTTATTCCTATACCTTAATGCTGGAAGATATGAACCGGCTGGCGGCGGCGTATCCGGATTTAATTCAGCTGAAGACCATCGGAACCACCGTTTTCGGCCGTGACATAAAAGCACTGAAGCTGGGGCGCGGCGAAGCCTCCATTCTTATTGACGGCTCCCAGCATGCCCGGGAATGGATCAGCACTAATCTGATTTTGTATATGATTGACCGGTATGCCTATGCCTACGAGCATAACATGAAGTATGATGAGTATGTTGTCCGGGAGCTGTTGGATCATTGCTCCATTTGGTTTGTGCCCATGGTCAATCCGGACGGGGTGACACTCCAGCAGGAGGGAGTCAGCGCCTTCCCGGAATATTACCGTTCCTACCTGCTTGGCATGAACGGTGGCAGCAATAATTTTAAGCGGTGGAAAGCCAATGCGGAGGGTATCGACCTCAACCGCCAATATCCCGCCATGTGGACAGGCATCCGGAATTCACCTGCTTATCCCATGTACAAGAACTATAAAGGCGCCGAGCCGGCGGATACAGCCGAAGCGCAGAGCATGATCCATTTCACGTATAACGCGGATCCGGAAATCACCCTGTCCTATCACACCTCAGGTGAGGTTCTGTATTGGTATTTCCACAATGCTCCGGAGAACCTGGTCCGGGATAAGGGCATAGCCAATACCATCACCCGGATGACCGGCTACGGCCAAGTCCAGCCGGCGGCAGACCCCTCTGGGGGAGGCTACACGGATTGGTTTATTGCCCAATTCGGACGTCCGGGCTTTACGGCGGAGCTGGGACATTACCAGGAGGAGACGGAGGTGCCTCTTTGGGCGTTCGACGAAATCTGGGGGGAAAACCAGACGATGGGGCTGTATCTGGCTTCGGAGGGGTATAAGCTCTGGAATGGGCGTTATCCCGTCCAGCAGGTGCAAGAACAGCTCCAGTTGCTGAAGCCGGTGCAGCTGTACAACCGTCCCAGCGAGTCCTTTCCCACCGGTGCGGAGCTGGGAAGTGCGCAGGTTACCGCCGACGCCCGAATGGGAGATTGGGTGCGGATTCCCACATGGATGGGGCCAAAGTGGGTTTGCTTGAAGCAAACGGATTATCTTCCGGGACATGCAGAGGAGGCCAACGGGAAAATCAGCCTGAAGGAGCAAACCAACCTCTACAGCTACCCCAAAGTCGAAACCAACCTGCTGCTGGGACAGGTGAATCCCCAGGAGGTAACGGCGCTGAAGCGCTGGAACAACTGGATTTTGATCGAAACCTGGTTTGGAACCAGCTGGATTGAAGAGAAGAAGTAGATCGTACCACGTACACGTAAAAAAGGGGAACATACCATGATATCCATTGGCCGGTTTTCGAAATATGTTCATTTGATCCTTGCGGCATTGTTGGTTGCCGCCATGTTTCCCGCAGCGGTTGATGCCAAACCCGGGAATCAGCAGACCGTGTGTGTGGACCCCGGCCACCAGCAGTATGGCAATAACGCCTTGGAGCCGGTGTCCCCGGATTCCAAGGAGATGAAGGCCAAGGTCAGCTCCGGCACCCGTGGCGTGAAGACGAAGAAGCCGGAATACGTGCTAACTCTGGAGGCTTCTGTGCTGCTGAAGGAGAAGCTGGAGGCCTTCGGCTACCAGGTGGTGATGACCCGGGAATCCCATGATGTGGACATCTCCAATGTGGAGCGGGCTCAAATGTGCAACGTGGCCGAAGCGGATCTGGCCGTGCGCATCCATGCCGACGGGGCCGATTCTTCGAAGGTCCAAGGGATTTCACTTTTGTATCCGGCGTGGACGGAGGAAAGCGGCGAGGTGTTTAACCGGAGCAAGGAGGCAGCCGGAATCATACTCCGCCAGGCGGTGGATGCCACAGGAGCTGTTTCCAGAGGAACCGTGCCCCGTTCGGATCTTACAGGCTTCAATTGGTCCACAGTGCCCTCCGTTCTGGTGGAGATGGGCTTTATGACCAATCCGGAGGAGGACCGGAGGCTGTCTGATCCGGATTATCTGGACCGGTTGGCGGAAGGAATGGCCGAAGGGATTAATATATCCCTTGCCGTTCCAACGGATGATGTGGAGGTACCGGGAGAGTTTACTCTGGACTTGACTGGCCATACCCAGCTGTATTCCTATTCCGATGGCAAAATGGTTCGCACCCGCTATGCGCTTTCGCCCCAGACGGTAGGCGCCACTGCCCAAAAAGGAAGCTGGGCCAAGATAAATACCTGGGTAGGCGGGCTTTGGGTGTATATGGAGTAGGGCGGGCGAATAAGAAGATATCTTATAACAAGACAAGGCATCCGGAGTGGATGCCTTTCTCTTTTATACAGGGGCCGTGCAGGGTTGACGCAGTTGGTTGGCATGTCCGGCTGCATGGCCGAATAAGCTTCGTATATACGGCAAGTGTGCTATAATGCTGGTGTTACAACCTTGTACGGATAGGGTGAGAATATGGCGGAATCGTTGATTTGGGCAGCAAGCGGAACAGGTTTCACCTTTCTGATGACAACTTTAGGAGCGGCGATGGTCTTCCTCTTCCACAAAACCATGAGCGGGAAAGTGCAGAAGATATTCCTCGGCTTTGCAGCGGGGGTTATGATTGCGGCATCGGTATGGAGTCTTCTCATCCCTGCCATTGAAGAAGCGGAGGCCAACGGGCAAATGGGCTGGATTCCCGCCGCCGGAGGTTTTATACTGGGGATTTTCTTCTTGTACGGGCTTGACCGGCTCATTCCCCATCTGCATCCCGCAGGCAACACACCGGAGGGAATGTCTACCTCCATGAAGCGCACCTCCTTATTGGTGCTGGCGGTGACCTTGCATAATATACCTGAGGGGATGGCGGTGGGGCTATCCTTCGCTTTGGCTGCGCAGCAGGGGGACACAGCCTCCTATGCCTCCGCGTTGGCGCTGGCTATCGGCATCGGCATCCAGAACTTCCCGGAGGGGGCGGCTATATCGCTGCCGCTGCGCCAGGAGGGGATGAGCACCCGGCGGGCTTTTGCCATGGGAAGCATGTCCGGTATTGTGGAGCCGATCTTCGGTATTTTGGCCGTGCTCGTGGCGGCTTTTATTATGCCGTATATGCCGTGGCTGCTGGCTTTTGCCGCAGGCGCGATGATGTATGTGGTGGTGGAGGAGCTGATCCCGGAGGCCCACTTGGGAGAACACTCCAACATCGGGACGTTCGGTGTGATGGGCGGCTTTCTGGTGATGATGATTTTGGACGTGGCGTTGGGCTAACGGTGGCCGGAAGCTTGAGAATATGGA
>JAEWMH010000054.1 GCA_023393235.1 Bacillota bacterium
TCCGTCTGCAGCACAATATCCCGGGAGGATCTGCCAACCAACAGCTCGTACTCCCCTGTTTCCGCTACCCAGTCGCCTAGTTCCGTATGAAAAAATGCGAAGGCCCGTTTATTCAGCTCGAAGATGACGGTTTGGGTTTCTCCCGGCTCAAGCTCCACCTTCCGGAACGCCTTCAGCTCCTTGCGGGGCCGGATCACCGAGCTCTCCTTATCGCTGACATACAGCTGGACGGTTTCTTTGCCCTTCCTGCTCCCGGTATTCGTCACCTCTACCGAAACCAGCACCGTTTCGTTATCCGTGATCCGTGCTTTGTCGGTGCGCAAATTGCTGTAGGCAAAGGACGTATAGCTGAGTCCATGGCCAAAGGGAAACAGCGGCTCAATCTCCTTGGCATCATAATAGCGGTACCCTACAAAAATCCCCTCGCGGTATTCCGCCACATCCCCCTCACCCGGGAAGAACAGATACGACGGGTTATCCTGCAGCCTTACCGGGAAGGTCTCCGCCAGCTTCCCGCTGGGGTTCGCATCCCCGAACAGAAGATCTGCGGCTGCACCGCCTCCCGCCTGGCCGCCCAGATACCCCTCCAATACGGCCTTCACCCTGCCGATCCACGGCATCTCCACCGGTGAACCGTTGCTTAACACAACAATGAGATTTGATTGAACCTCCGCCACTGCCTCCAACAGAGCAAGCTGGTTGGAGGGAAGCGACATGTGGGTGCGGTCATATCCCTCCGACTCGTAGCGATCCGGCAGACCCAGGAACAGAACGACGGCGTCCGACTGGGCAGCGTTGGCACGGGCCTCCTGGATCAGCCCTTCATCGATGACGTCGCTGTCGATGCGGAAGCCTGCTGCATAAAGAATCTCCGCGTTTCCGGCCACGGCCCGGATTTCGGGAAGCGCTGCGTCCAGCCTGGTCGGGTTCACATGGGAGCTGCCGCCCCCTTGGTACCGGGGTTTCTCCGCAAACTCGCCGATGACGGCAATGGTGCCAACTTTGGGCAGCGGAAGCAGATTATCCTGGTTCTTCAGCAGCACCATGCTTTCTTGGGCAGCGGTCCGGGCCAAAGCATGGTGGGCCGCCGGATCGAATACGGCCCCTTCCTTATGCTGCTCCACGGCCATGAAGATCACACGGAGTATCCGCTCCACCGCCCGGTTCAGCACCTGCTCGGACAGGCTGCCGCTCCGGACGGCCTCCACAAGCTTCGCATCATTAAAGCCGCCACTGGCCGGCATCTCCAGCTCCAGCCCCGCAGCAAGTCCCTTCACCCGCTCATTCACCGCTCCCCAGTCCGATACCACAAAACCCTCAAAGCCCCATTCTTCCCGGAGGATTCTGGTGAGAAGCCTCTCATTCTCCGAGGCATACTCTCCATTCACTTTGTTGTATGAGCACATCACCGTCCAAGGCTGCGACTGCTTCACCGCCCCCTCGAAGGCGGCCAGGTAAATCTCCCGCAGCGTTCTTTCGTCCACAACAGCATCCACCGACATCCGGCGGTGCTCCTGGTTGTTGGCGGCAAAATGCTTCAGCGAGGTGCCGACACCCTGGCTTTGGACTCCGGCAATATGATGAGCTGCCATTTCCGACGACAGATACGGATCCTCCGAGAAATACTCGAAGTTTCGGCCGCAGAGCGGCGAACGTTTGATATTGGTCCCGGGTCCCAACAGGACGGCTACCTGCTCCGCCTGGCACTCCCTGCCCAACGCCTCTCCCACCTGCCGGATCAGCTCCCGGTTCCAGGAGGCGGCCATTCCCGCAGCGGAAGGAAAGCAGGTGGCGGGAACGCTGTTATGCAGCCCCAGATGGTCAGCGGAGCTGGACTGCTTGCGCAGCCCGTGGGGGCCGTCTGTGACCATGATGCGCGGTATGCCCAGCCGCTCCACGCCCTTCAGGTGCCAAAAATCCAGGCCAGAGCATAAACCCGCTTTTTCCTCCAGCGTCATCTGTGCAATCAGGCCTTGAATATCCGTTTTCATTAGGTTGTCCCTCCAAATGGTAGAATGCTGACTTGGCCAATGACTTACCCCTTAACCGCCCCGATGGTCATCCCCTTGACAAAATACTTCTGGAAGAAGGGATACGCCACAAGAATGGGAATCACCGCGATCACCGCGATGGCCATCCGGAAGGTTTCGCTTGGCAGCTCTGCTACCTTCGCGCCGGCACTTGCGCTTAAGTCGCCGTTGCTGGCAAGGAATTGAATATCGCTCATAATCCGGTTCAGTACGTTTTGCAGGCTGAACAGCTTCGGATTGGTTACATAGATCAGACCGTTGTTCCAATCATTCCAATACGCCAGGCCCTGGAACAGACCAACGGTGGCCAGGATGGGCAGAGACAAGGGCAATACGATTTTATAATACATTTTGAACTCGCCCGCCCCGTCCATACTGGCCGACTCCAGCACCGGAACGGGAATGGTGGTCCGGAAGAATGTTCTCATAAGCATGGCGTTAAAGCCATTCATCAATAGACCCGGGATGATCAGCGCCCATATGGTATTTTTGATGTGGAAGATCTGCGTATACACCAGATACGTGGGAACCAAACCGCCGTTGAACAGCAGGGTGAAGAACAGCAGAAAGGCAAAGAAGGTGCCGCCCGGCAGATCTCTCCGGGACAACGGATACGCCAGCAAGGAGGTGAGGAGCAGGCTTGCGGTAGTGCCGACTACGGTAATGAATACGGTGATCCCGTATGCATTAAAAATCAGGGAGGATTGCTCCCACAGGTACCGGTAAGCCAACAGGCTGAAATCCTTGGGGAAGAAGGAATACCCGTTGCGCAGAATCGACTTCTCCTCCGTTACGGATGACATAATGAGGAGCAGAAAGGGAAGCAGACAGCTTAAGGAGAACAAGGACATGATGATATGCGCCGCCCATTGCCAGGTTTTATTTTCTCGATTCATGGTCATCCCCCTTAGAACAATGCATTTTCTTTATTGATTTTGCGCACTACGAAGTTCGAAATCATCACCAGCATAAAACCCACCAGGGATTGATAGAAGCCTGCAGCGGAGGACATCCCGATGTTGCCCAGCTGGAGCAGCCCGCGGAACACGTAGGTGTCGATTACGTTCGTGGTGCTGAAGAGCGCCCCTGCATTCATAGGGACCTGGTAGAACAATCCGAAGTCGGAGTAAAAAATCCGCCCGATCTGCAGCAGGGTCAGCATGGTAATGACAGGAGAGATCAGAGGAAGCGTAATCTTGCGGATTTGCTGCCATTTGGACGCGCCGTCCAGTGTGGCCGCTTCGTAATACTCCGGATCAATGCCGATGATGGCGGCCAGGTAGATGATACAGGCATAACCCGCCCCTTTCCAAACCTGCACCATGGTGAGAATGAAGGGCCAATATTTCGGCTCGTTATACCATGAGATGGGATCGATTCCCAGCGCCGGCAGAACGGTTTTGTTCATAAAGCCGCTTTCGATGCTCAGCATGGAAAACACCAGGTAGCTAACCAGAACCATCGAAATCAGGAAAGGAAGGATAATAATGCTTTGATAAAGGCGGGAGGCAATTTTACTCTTTACTTCATTCAGAAGGATGGCGAAACCTACGGCAACCACCAGCCCAATAAGAATAAATGCAATGTTGTACAGAAGCGTATTTCGGGTAATGATAAACGCATCCGAGGTCTGGAACAGGAACTTGAAGTTCTGCAGCCCCACCCAATCGCTTTTCCAGATCCCCTTCGTAAAATTGATGTCCTTAAACGCAATCACCAAGCCAAACATCGGCAGATAGCTGTTAATCAGCAGATATACTACTCCAGGAAGCATCATGAGATAAAGCGGACTGTATTTCCAGATTCTCTTTATGCTTTTGCCTGTCACGGATTTCGTCATACGGCTCGTTCCCCTTTCTTCCCCTAAGTGAGGGCAAGTTCTTGTTGTACCTTTATCCTATAAAAATCCGCCCTCCCCCACTACCCTTCCACCGACTTCCCATTTGCACTTTGCCGACGTCCTCTGTTATTTGCGGATGACATTCAATTCCTTATTGATCACAGGCAATAATTCCGGGGGGATATGATAAAATTCCAGCTGGGCCATCTTCTCGATGGACATCACTCCCATGGTCACCTCGAAAAACGGATGATTGGTCACATGCCCGAAATATTTCTGGAAAATAGCCTTGGCCGCGTCATTGCTGTACAGGTCCTCAATGGTATCGAAGGTGGAGTAATGCCCATCCTTCAACGTAATCTCTTCCCCGCCGGACAGATCAAAACGCTCAAACCAGTTGACCACGTGGGCGGTTTGCTCTTCCTTCACATGAACATAAGCCGGGTCAGGCTCCGATACGCGGAGCAAAAGAATTTCATCCGTGTGAAGCCGTCCCTCCGCGTCCACCCCTTCGGCCCGGAGACGGTTTTCCCCTTCGGTCAGAAGCACATCCCGGATGGTCCGCACTGGTTCAGCCCCATTCAGCTCGTGCAGGAATTGGCCGTTCAGATAAAGACGGATCAGGCCCATGTTCGATAATACGGTAATATCATTGCTCTCCCGGTGCCGGTTCACGAAGCGGCGTCCGGCGATATGAACGAAGGGCTCCTTGGACCAATAAGCCTTATATAAATAAAAGGTGTCCTTCCGGAGGGTACGGTCAATGGTGACCAGCCCCTTCAGATTTTTGCCGGTTTCTCCGCCTTCCTTGCGGCTGGCACTTCCGAAATCGAACATGTTCCACACATAACCGCCCAGCACGAAGGGACGTATTTCGAAGGTCTCCAGTGCATTGCGGTGGAACAGCAGCTGATACTCCTCTGTGTAATCCTTCACCTCGGGTGTATAACTATGGAAGCGGGGGTTTGTATCCACCCCATATTCCGAGACCAATACCGGTGTATCCGGTCTGTCCCGGTGGAATTCATCCAGCCGCACACCCAGGTCCCGGATTTCGCCATAATACCAGCCGTAATAGAGGTTATATCCCAGCACCTCCGTGTAGGAATTGATAATACTGCTATTTTCCACCCCGTTGATATTGGCCTGCGCCGTATAGCGGAAGGGATCCAAGGCCTTCGCGGCCTTCACCAGCTTCTGAATGGTTTGCCGGGTGTTCTCCGTTTCCACCGCGATGGTAATCTCGTTTTGGATGCCCCAGCAATAAATGGAGGTATGGTTGCAAGCTTGTTTAATGAGCTTCTCCAGCTGCTCGAAGGCATTGCGGCTCTCCGGGTCCTTGGTGGAGGGTACGCTGATAAACGGAATTTCCGCCCATACCAACAGACCGTACCGGTCACACAGGCTGTAGAAATATTCATCATGCTGGTAGTGGGCCAAACGGATGCTGTTGGCGCCGATCTCCCGGATGAAGGCCATGTCCGTATCCATTTGCTCCCGCGTAACCGCATTGCCAACTCCGCCGAAATCCTGATGCCGGCATACGCCGTTCAATTTCATCGGTTTACCGTTCAATAACAACCCCCGGTCTGCCGTTACCTTCACCGTCCGGAAGCCCACCGCTACCCTGCGCATATCCTTTGCCTCACCTTGATGGATGAAGGCGATGTCCGCTTGGTACAGATACGGGTGGTCCACCCCGTCCCACAGGACAGGAGCTTCCACCACACCCGATAAACGGAAGGGCGTTTCCTTCTCCAGCCGCAGCTCCGTTCCCAACTCCAATACAACCTTGCCCCCGTGGTCCTTAAGCTGCACCTGAATTCTTCCCTCAACCGGCGCCGATTCATTGATCAGCTGTCCATGTACAGTGAGCTCATAGGAGCCTCCGGTTTGGGTAACCGCCGCAACATAGACCCCATCCCGGCTTCCATCCATCAGATCAAAATGGATATCGTCTACAGCCACCAGCTTTACATAGCGGTACAAACCTCCATAGAAGGTAAAGTCCGCAAGCAGCGGATAAATCTCATTGTGATTGCTGTTGTCCACACTGATAGAGATGAGATTTGCCCCCTCCTGCAGATATGGACTGAGGGGAACCCGGAACATGGCATATCCGCAGCAGCTTTCTCCCGCCAACAAGCCGTTTACATACACCTGCCCGACATTCCCTGCCGCCCCAATCTCCAGGTAAAGATGCTTCCCGGCCATATCAGGGGTGAGAATCAAGATTTTCTGGTACCAGCACACTCCCCTGTAATAAGGCGTGTCAGATCCTTGACCGTCCTTATCGTTCCAGCAATGGGGCAGCGATACCGTTTCCCCGGTTTGGATCGGGTCTCTTGTGTAAGCGGAAACATGATTCCGCGTGAATATCCATTGTTCATTCCAAAGCTGCTCTTCTGTCATTGTAACCATCTCCTTTAGTCATGTGATAGGAAGAACCCCCGTCAACATCCGGTTGACAGGGGCACTGGAACAGGACCAGCATGCTGTTATTTATTCGTTTTGGCCCACTCGTCAAGCTGCTTCTGCTTTTCCGCGATAATCTTTTCGATACCTGCCGCCTTCAGCTTGGAGATGAACTCCGGAAGAATGGTTTCTGGGTCCACACTGCCGGTTTCCAGGGGGAGCTTATATTGGGTAACCACGTTGGTCACAGCTGCATATTCCGCTTTGACACCGCTGGCGTCGAAGGTAAAGCCTAAGGCTTTGGATTTCAGAGCCGATTTATTGAATTCATCCATTCTCTCCCAAATCTTCGGGTCATCCCCGTTGAAGACATAGGACAAGAATTGGTTGCCGAACAAATAGCCCATATTCAAGCTGTAGCCGGAGGTTTTGGCATCCACACCTTGCGGATAGTCGATGATGTTACCCTCCTTGACCACATAGTGCTTTCCTTCCACACCCCAATCGAACAGGTTGATAATGTCCTTATCCGTGTACATTAGATTCAGGAATTCCATGGCCTTCTCCGGCGTTTTGGAGTTCACCGGAATCCCCCACATAATATTGGTCACATTGGTTGTGGTGGAAACAGGCTGCAGAAGATTTGCCACTACAACGGGCACCCCGCTGCTTTTTGATTCCTGCTGCTCAAAACCGGGCTTCATATTGGAGAAATAAGCAAAGCCGCGATCAGACTTTAACAGGTCGAATTGCGAGGTTTTGTTGGTTGCCGCATCCTTCATGATGAGCCCTGACGTATACCAGCTTCTCATCTTTTTGACGAATTGGGCATAATCCTGAGTTTCGTAGAGATTAACCACCTTCAGGTTATTATCGAATTGGGGAAGCACACCGAGAGAATCACCCAGCATATCAAAGGTCCGGTACGAATCCAGCATGGTGCGTCCGATATTGCCGGGAATCAGCGGGTTCAGGTTAGGCTCCTTGGATTTAATCAGCTTCAGGGTAGCTTCCACATCATCCAAGGTTTTGATCTTGGTGACATCTATCTGATACTTCTCTACCAGATCCTTGCGCATGGTCAACCCGTTATTGGCGGCAAAATCCCGGATGGTGGGAACGGCGTAGATTTTTCCGGAGATTTTGGCTGCATTCAGGTACGCCGCATCCATCGACTTCTTAATTCCTTGACCCTGCTTCTCCAGCATCTGATCCAGGGGGACAACCTGTCCTTTGGCTACGAAGTTGCTGTACAGATTGCTTGTTATGACCATCAGGTCCAGTTTCTCGTTGCTGCTCAGCATCAGGTTCACCTGCTGCTCCCAGTTGCCGAAGCTGATCGGTGTTAATTTTACCGTTGCATTGATCTTCTGCAGGGAAATCTTGTTGATGGCATCCTGAACCACATTCAGTTCCTTCGGAATGGCACCGAGGATCGGATAGGCCACATTCAGCTCCACGGCCTTTTCAGCAGGTTTGGCTGAGCTTCCGCCACTAGGCTGTGCACTGCTTCCGCTATTGCTGCCGCAGGCTGACAATACCAGCATGGATCCAAGGATAAGTGCACTTGCGGACGATATACCTTTTTTCATGTTATCCCCCATTTGCCTTTATTCATCCGCCGGCTGATCCGGCAGCGAAACCGGATAACCTTCGAATTATCTTTATTGTACCTTCCGGCTTCCTCCCCCTCTGCTCCGCCAACGACCTGGAATTGTGCATTTGCCGACCAGGTTGGGCTGTCCAGAAAGTCAAACTGAAATGATGCCCCCCCTAATTGCCCGCCTGGCCCTGCTGCTGCAGCTGCCGGTACTCGTTGGGATTCAGGGTGGTATGCTTCTTGAACATCCGGGAAAAGTGGGAGAAATTTGAATAGCCGATATGGGAGGCTACTGAGCTGATAGGCATGTCCGTTTTGGCCAGAAGCTCCTGTGCCAGCTTAAGCCGCTCATGCAGGAGATAGTCGGAGACGGCCATACCCGTTTCCTTCTTGAAGATGCGGGTCAGGTAATCCGGATTCAGATAAACATGATTGGCGATATCCTCTCTGGACAGGTCCTCTGCGATATGCAGCTTAATGAAATCCATTACCCGCTCGATGACGCTGCGGGATTGGACGATGGATTGGGCGTAATCCCTGGCTTTCCCCACTGCATGCCGCATCCACTCCCGGAAGCCTGTAATGGAACGGGAGGCTCCCGCGGCAACTTGCATCGAAGCCGGATCGCTGAACAGACTATGGGCTTGAATGCCTTTATTTTGAAGGGCGTAATAGAGAGTTTGCTGGAAGTCCTGGTAGAATTGGCGCAGGAATGACGCATCCAGAAGGTCCTGCTTCATCAGCTTGTCCAGGAAGCCGTCTGCCTCGGCCATAACCTCCGTGTATTTCCCCTCCTGCAGCATGGCCGCCCATACCCCCATGTCAGGCAAGCTGCTGGAAATGGCCTTCCCCGGCACACCGGACAAAAGGAACACCCGGTTCGAATAGGCCACATTATTGCTGTCATTCTCCTTCAGCCGGTTCACCATGGCAAACATCTCATGACCGTGAACCGTCTCCCCCAAATAACAGGACAAATCGCAGTAAAAGTACCCCCGGCACGCTTCAATAAACCTTTCGCACCCGTTTTGCAGCGCCTTGATCATATCCGGGGTTCCGTCTGTGGAGATGATTGCCAGGATACGGCCGCCCTCCATGGACAGCACCTGGCCCGTACCTCCGGATTCAAGCAGCATTTCTGCCGCGGATTTCTTCAGTGCATATTCCATGATTTTTTCATCCCGGAGGCTAAGCGGCTTATGCCATCTCTGGATGTTGATCAGCACCGGTATGAAGGTCATCTCCGCATTATACGGGATGTTTCGTTCCGTGGCGGCCCGCTGGACAGCCTCCAAGGTGGCCGGCACATTCTGGTTCAGAATATCCAGCCAAAACCGCTCAATCAATAAAGGCTGATGCTGAAACCAATATTGGCCGTATTGGGTAAACTCCTCTGCTTTCGTATCCTTGCGGATTTTCTCCGCCGCATTCCGGATCACAGCCTCCAGCTCTGCAAAAGGAACGGGCTTCAGCATATAATCGAAGCTGCCCAACTGCAGGGCTTGTTTGGCGTACCGAAAATCGGCATGGCAGGTGAGGAAAATAGTTGCGGTCCGGGGGTACTTCCCGCGTACCCACTCAGCCAGCTCAAGGCCGGTAGCCTGGGGCATCTCAATATCGCACAGCATGATGTCGATGCGCTCCTGTTCGAATACTTCCTTGGCTTGTCTGACGGTCATGGCCGTGAACACCCCGGTAATCCCCAGGGTCTCCCAATTCACTCCCGAACGGATTCCTTCCACGGCATGTTGTTCGTCATCCACAATTAAGAGCTGAAGCATCTCTTACCCCCCTGTATCTCTGTAATCCGGTTCATAAGGAAGCCGTAATTCAACAACTGCCCCGTGCGGGAACCCGTTATAACACCGGATTGAGGCCCGGTCCTCATAGAGCAATTGCAGTCTTCTCTGCACGTTCCAGATGCCAATATGCTCCCCTTCTTCATCCACGATGCGGTTTCCGGAACGGATTTTCTCCAAAACCTGCTGGGAAAAGCCCGGTCCGGTATCCCGGATGATGATCTCCACCACAGGCTCCAAACCCGACTCCACCAAATCGACAGTGACGGATAACCGGACAAGCTCCTCCAAAGACACGCTGTGTTTGATGGAGTTTTCCAGGAAGGACTGGATTACAAGCGGTGGAACCGGCACCTTCCCCAGGAAGTCCGGCGAATCAATCCTGCAAGCCAGACTGTCGGGAAACCTCAGCTCCTGGATGCGGATATAATTGCGGACATGCTGCAGCTCCTCCTGCAAGGACACAAAGGACAGATTGCTCTGAAACATAAACCGGAAATACCGGACCAAACATAAGGTCATCTCTTGAATCAAACCATAATTCCGGACTTGCGCCAGGTTGTACAGGATGTTCAGCGAATTCATAAAAAAATGGGGATTAATCTGAAGCTGAAGATGCTGAAGCTCCGCCTTTTGTTTGCTTAATTGCTCCTCGTACACATGTATCCTGAGCTCTTCAATCTGCGACATCATTCTATTGAAGGTCTGGTTCACCATCCGGATCTCATCGGAAGCAGATGCATCCTCGATGCGCACATTGACGTTGCCGTCATAAATACGCTTCATTACTTTGATCAAACGCTTTAACGGCACCAGCAGAATCCGGCGGAGAAAGTACAAGCTGATCGGCAGCAGGCCGATGGACACAAAGGATACCATCTCGATGATCCGGGTGATGGCAGGCAGCTTCTGCAGCACCTGCCGGTCCGGAATAACCGCCGCCAGGCTGAAGTCCCCCTCCAGAGAGGGCTCCCCTACGATAAGCAGATTTTCCCGGCTGCCTGACATATAATAGCGCTCGAAGCCCAAGGTAAAGTCGATGGTATCGTCCGGCAGAGGTTTGGTGCTGGCAATGGGCTGTCCCGTTCCCGAAATAAAAAGGGCGCTTCCCTCCTCCCCTAAGTCAATCAGATGAAGGGGAACCAGCAGGGTTTTCACATTCACCCAGGCTCCAATGTAGATATCCCCGGCCCGCAGGAGTCTGAGCGCATAATGATCTTGCCCGATGGAAAGCACCGTCCATTTATATCCGCGCACATCACCAAACCGGGGCTCATTCTCCAAATAACGTTGAAGGTATTGCTCCACCGTATACCTCTCCTGATATCCGATCGCATCCCGGGACACATCCAATAAATCACGGCGCGATACAGAGTACACAAACAGCCCGTCTGTAGATTGGGTGAGCAGAATATCGTTGGAGAGCCTTAAAGACAGGCTATGCTTTGCCAGCTGATATTCATTGTCCGAATTCGGCGTATCCATGGAGCGCAAGTCGGAGTTTGAAGTCAGCAGGCTCATCAGGTTCCGGTCTGCATCCGTGAGCCGGTCGTCGATTTGACCCATGTAGAGGGAAATCAGATTTTTGTTGGAGAGTGCCACCTGATTGTGAACTACACGGATGCTGTAGAAATTGCTATAAAGCAATAAGGCCAGAAGAGGAACCGTAACCAACAGCTGTCCCGCCACCACCTTAAACCGGATGGAATTCCAGGAGAATCTGGGGATCCCAAGCTTCATCATTCTCCTCCTCGAATCAAAATGAAAAATGACCGCCGAGATGATGGCTCGACAGTCCTTATTTTTTAATCATGCCTAGGTATCCTTATTCCACAAGACAACTATACCATAACAAAGCCAACCCCCAGCCGCTACCGTTATGACGACCTTCCATTGTTGTTTTGGCGACCTGAAGCTACATTTATTTTCCCTTTGGGGCAAATCTTTATCCTGAAGGTAAAAAGGGGCTTTCCAGAAAGTCAGTAATAACTGACTGCTGGACGCCCCGTTTTGTTACATGTAAAAAAGGTAGCAGGCAAGCTTTTTGGACAGTCCCCTTGGATAATTCACAAATTGGAGATGAAAGCTACGGGGTAATCAACTGCCATTGTTGATTGTTGCTGCTGCTTCCGCTCCATTGGCCTGCATCGGAGCCGTCGGCAGTATAACCCAAGCCGTCAAGGTATAACCCGGTAGCCCGGTTCTTGAACTTGACGTAAGCACCTGACGTTTCTTGTGACCATTGCTGATTATTGCTGGTGCCACTGCTCCATAACCCGGCAATCGAACCGTTGCTCGTACGGCCCATGCCGTCCAGATACAACCCGGAGGCACGGTTCTTAATTTTGACATAGCTGCCGGCACTCTCGATTATCCATTGTTGATTCAAACTGGAGGTGCCGCTCCCTTGGCTGACATTGTCTCCATTAGTGGTTCGGCCCATTCCATCCAGATACAAACCGGTGCCGCGGTTCTGGACTTTCACAGCGTTTCCGGTATTGCCGCCTCCGGAAGCAAAGGCAGTAATGGCGGAGGTGAACTTCATGATTTTGGAGGAAACAGCAGTGGTTGCGCCTAATGAGTAACCGTTTGTGGTGCTGTTTGATTCCGGCTCCCAGTAGAATATCCCGAGACCCCGGCCGTTAGGAACCGCCTTCAATTTATCCTGAACCGCCACCAGCATATTGTAGGTTTCCGTGGGCTTGGACGCTTCTCCGCCTACTTCGGTGACCATAACATCCTTACCATAACGGGAAGCCATATCATTCAGGTTATTGCCCAGGGCATTGATGTTCTGGGTATAATTCACCCCATCCCAATAAGGATAATATGAGAGACCGATTATATCATACTTGGGACTATAATTCTTCAAGTTATCGAAGAATTCCCGCGAACGCCCGTTATCCGCACCTTTATCAATGTGGACAATCACCTTGGAAGTAGGACTCACCGCTTTTACTGCTGCATATCCTTCATTAATAAACTGGGCGATGTTGCTGTAATTCGGGGTTGCCCCCTCCGGCCATATCATTCCCTTTCGTATCTCGTTGCCCACCTGCACCCATTTGGGATAAACCCCCACACCCGCCAACCCTTGCATAACATCCAGTGTATGATTATATACAGCTGTCTTCAATTGGCTGAAGGAATATCCTGCCCATGCAGCGGGCTTATCCTGCTTGAGCCCATCTGCCCAGTGGTCACTGTAGTGAAAATCGATCATCACATCAAGTCCCAGCGCCTTCGCCCGTTGTGACATGGCAATGACGCCTTTTTTATCCCCGTACCCCAACATCCCGCCCTGAAATAAATAATCACTGGGTGGATTCACAAAAACGCGCAGCCGAATAGCCGTTGCCCCGTTATCTTTGAGGATTTGGAGCACATCCTTCTGCGTGCCGTTTGTGTCCTGCCAGACAAAGCCCTGATTCTCCAATTGGCTCAGCCATCCGACGTCGGCGCCGTTAATCAGGGGAACTGCCGCGTGTACAGGGGAAGGACGTGTTCCCTCCAAAGCAATCCCAACAACTGCAACAAGAAAAGCCAGGAATATTGCAAAACGTTTGGTCCACTTCCTTGTTTTCATGAGCGATCCCTCCATAAGTTTTTCAGCTTTAATGCTTACTACGACAGAATGGATCTATTCCTCCTTTCCCGCTTTTAAGAAAAGTATAAAATACCATTAGCCCATTAAACTAGTTGTTTTTCCAACAATATCCTATATCTTTTCAATGATTCACAATGATTCACACTGCTTCCACCTTAACCGATATGGTAACCGGAGCAACCCCCTCCGCTTCAATCCTCACCCGGATATGTCCCGGTTGGAGTGTGGATTGCACAATGGCCAGCGCCATGCCGTTAAATGCATTCCGTGTGTTCGATTTATAGCTCTCATGGCTGTCAGGCTTTCCGTTATCCACACCGATCAGGGTACCTTCCCCTTCCACATGGAACGTCAATGCTGTGTCAGAATTCGGGACAAGTCTTCCTTGAGCATCCACTACATGGACGACAAGATGGGTGACATCCCGGCCATCAGCCTGAATCACCTCGCGGTCCGGAATCACGCTGATTGCAGCCGGCATACCTGTTGTCTCCACACATGCCTCTGCTATGACCTCCCCATCTCTGGAGTACCCGACCAGTCTCAGCTCTCCTTGCTCATAAGGGACATCCCACGATAAATGAAGATCCGATGTGGTCACCAATACAGGGGTCATTTCGAAGTGGGCCCATTCCTTCGACATTCCCTGTCGTGGAAATTCATAGGCCTTGACACCAAAGGACACGCCGTTTACGAACAGCTCCGCCTTGGCACAGTTGGTATAGCAAAGAACAGGAATGATCCTCCCTTCATTCCCCTGCCAATTCCAGTGCGGAAACAAATACGCCATGGGTTTGGTGGTCCACTGGCTTTGATAGAAGTAATACCCGTCTTTGGGAAACCCGCAGGTATCCATCACACCGAAGCTTGCATTCTTATGGGGCCATCTGGTTTCGCCTATGTAATCGATACCGGTCCACATAAAATCCCCGGCAACATAATCGTGCATCCGGGTAAATTTCCATAGCTGCTCTGCTGCAATCATTCGAGTGGTATATAATCCTCCCCACCATAACCTGCCAGACAGCTCCAGCGAATAATCGCCCCGGACACCGCCGATGCCCGTGTTCTCGCTGCCAAGCATGACCCGGTCAGGATAGCGGTGGCGGTCGTCCCCGTAATAGGTTTCCGTGCGGGTACGCCACCGGTCTACATAGTTGTACCCTACAACATCGAGCGCCTTCAGAAATTCCTGGTAGGCGGGAACCGGTTCTGCTTCGATATTGTCACAGGCAGCTGTGACCGGGCGTGTGGGGTCTTCCCGGTGGCAGATTTCGGCCAGTCTTGCAGCAATCCTCCAGCCGTCCGGCTCCTTCTGTTCCGGAATCTCATTACCGATGCTCCAGATCACAACAGAGGGATGATTGCGGTCCCGGTGCAGCATCATAACTAGATCCCGCTCCGACCAATCCCCGAAATATTCAAAGTAGCCGTGTACCTCCGCCATGCGATTCTTATGCTTCGTGATCGTCCATTCGTCAAAGGCTTCATCCATAACCAGAAAACCCATTCGGTCGCAGAGATCAAGAAGCTCCGGCGCCGGGGGATTATGACTCATGCGGATTCCGTTCACGCCCATTGCCTTCAGAATGCCCAAGCGTCTTTCCCATACCCGCTCCGGTACAGCAGCACCTACAGAGCCCCCGTCATGATGAAGACAGACACCATTAATCTTCACCTGACTGCCGTTGAGCAAAAACCCCCGGTCCTTGTCGAATGTAGCCGTACGGATTCCAAAAGCCGTCTCGACATGGTCTTGGACAACCCCATCCTTAACAATGGTGGTATGTAAATTGTAGAGGATTGGCGTTTCGAGGGACCATAATGCTGGTGCCACCAACTGAAGGCACTGGGTAAGCTCAGGGGTCTGACCGGAAGTGATCGTCACTTGCGACTCATGCAGCCCCACCGTCTCACCATCCGGGGAGATAATCTCTGACCGCAACGTCACGGCTTCCTCTTGAGCACATTCGTTAACAAGCTTGGTCCGGATCTCTACGGTGGCGAAGGTGCTGGTGATGACCGGAGTTTTGACATAAACTCCCCACAAGGGAACATGCAGCTTGTTACAAGCCTGAAGCCACGTATGGCGGTAGATCCCGGAGCCTGTAAACCATCTGGAATTAGGCTGGGCACTGTTATCCACACGTACCGCGATAACATTGGCTTCCCCAAACTTCAGATAGGGAGATAAGTCATATTCAAAACCAGCATAGCCGAACGGATAACGACCCAAGTGAAAACCGTTGATCCATACATCGCTGTTCATGTACACCCCATCGAACAAGATTGTAACCTTTCGTGTGGACCACTCCAGGGGGACAGGGAATCTTTTTCGGTACCAGCCAATCCCTGCCTGCACATAACCGCCATCTCCTCCAGTCGAATGGTCCGCAACAAAATCACCTTCCACACTCCAATCATGCGGAATATTTACCTTACGCCAGGCGGCATCATCATAATCAGACTTCTCCGCCCCACTGGCCTCTCCCAGGTTAAACGTCCAATCCCAATCGAATGTCTCCCGAAATCTGGCTTCCACCTGACTTCCTCCTTTAGACTGTGATCTAATAATCAAATTTTGTGTTTTTTTCTATACTGGCTTGGTGTCATCCCAGATGCCAATTTAAAATGCCGGTTGAAATGGATGATGTTCTTGTATCCGGCCCGGGCCGCCACCTCATAGATCTTCATAGACGGGTCCTTCAACAGGCCGGATATCCGCTCCATTCGCCATTCCTGAAGAAAATCGCTGAAGCGCATGCCAATTTCCTCCTTGAATAATTGTCCGAGGTAGTTGGGCGTAAAATTGAAAGCGTCTGCCACTTCCTTGAGTGTCAGCATACAATCTCCTTGCTCCTTCACGTAACGAATCATGTCTTCAATGAGCTTGCGTTTCTGGTTTTGATTCTTGCGGTACAAAAGCTCCGACAGCTCAAAGAACCTTCTTCTCAGCCAGGACAGCACATCCTCCAGAGTCTCGAATTCAAACAACACCCCGGGCTGATGGGACTCCCACCGGACAATTTCGTACAGATTTACGTTCATGGGAAGCAGATCAGCATGGAGCTTGGAGGTCAGCCGGATAATGAGATCGTAGACATCATTGCGCCGGGGTGAGGAGAACGCCGGACGGAACAGCTCCAGAAGGCAATCATCTATATTCACCAGATCATACGACATAATCGCGTCCAGCAGCTTCTCTGTCGTAATATGGTAGGCCGGAGTGTCCTCTTTCTCCGGATGCTGTGCTGGAGATTCACGTACAAGCCGGTTTTTGCCCAGCAGCCATTTCGCTCCCAGTGCAGCTTGGGCCTTGCAGTAGGAGTTGTGAAGTTGTTCAGGATGATTGGCTTCATGGCCCATACCCACGGTTATTGTAAATCCGAAAGATGGCTTAATTGCTGTAATAAGTTCCTGCAAGAACAGAGTAAAGTGCTTCTCTGGGAAGGAAGACAAGACAAAGAAACGGTCTCTACCGTCCCGGACCACAACGCCCAACTGTTGGTCCATCACTTGCTGGACGATAAACCCTGCGATCCCACAGGCCGTCTTCCGGCGTTCTTCTTCCTTTCGTAATTTCCAATCCAAATCATCAATTTCGATTAATGCGGATATGCAGCCTCTTTTCAACAGAGGATCAAGAAAATCTGACAGATGCCGGTCCATCGGACCAGGAGCCGGTTCGTTTAACCACCGGAGAAGCAACTCACGATTCACCATTGAAAGCGCCTCCGTAAACGATTGCTGCTTTTCCTGATCTCTTGCCAATTGTCCGCATAGCTCCCGAAGCATATCATGAAGCTCTGTATCGTCAACCGGCTTCAGCAAATATCCGGATGCGCCCATACGGATCGCCTCCTGCACCAAGCAGAAGTCCTGATGTCCGCTTGTAAAAACGATTTTTACCTGTGGATGAAGTTCTTTCGCCTTCCGGGCGAACTCAAGACCGGACATAATCGGCATTCTGATGTCGGACAGAATAATGTCAATGCTCTCGGTTTGAAGCACTTCCAATGCAGCGAAGGCGGACGTGACAGAAGCTGCGACATAAAGTGGAAGATCAAGGCGCTGAATACGCTCTTTCATCCACTTCAGATCAATACTTTCATCATCCACTAGAAGAACATGGTACGTCACGCTTATCTTCCCCCTTCTCTTGCTTCAAGAACACGACTTAAATCTGCCTTGGACATTCTCTGGACGGGCAGCACAATCCGCGCCGTGGTCCCGGCTCCATGGATGCTCGTGAGACTGACTCCATATTCCTTGCCGTATCTCAGCTTGATGCGTTTATCCACGTTCTGGAGTCCGTAACCTCCATGTTGCTGTTCCTTATTCCCTGACACCTGGTGAATGCTCTTAGGCATACCGATTCCGTTATCAATCACCTTCAACTCGATCACATCTCCGATTCTTCGGCCCTTAATAATAACGGCAACGGATTCCCCGAACCAGGCATGCTTGAATATATTTTCAACAAAAGGCTGGAGGATCAGCTTGATTACATAACAGGCGCAAATATCCGATTCAATATCGTAGTACACAGCAAAGGAATTGTCATATTTAGCACGTTGGATATCGATATAGGCCTTGACCTGCTCTAATTCTTTCTCTAAGAGAATCTCAACTTCTCCCTCATTCAGAGATAGCCGGTAAAACAGCGTAAGCTTGTGTACCATATCCGTAAGCTTGGAAATCTCCCCCATGTTCGCAAGACTTATGACAGAAGATAGTGTATTGTACAAAAAATGCGGATTGATTTGGGCTTGAAGCGCTTCCAACTCAGCCTGCTTCTTGTGGAGCTCTTCCCGGTAGACGCTGTTGATTAATTGCTGAATATTCTCAGCCATCGTATTGATGGCTATAGCGATTTGGCCAAATTCATCCTTCTCTGCTATGTGAATCCGCTTGGCAAAATCGCCTTGCTGGAAGGAACGGACCTGTTTCACAATATGCCGCATCTTATGCCCGGAAAGCCGAGCGACGAATAGTCCGATTGCCGTCATAATCAGAAAACTGATGCTACATACTGTTGTAATCCTCCGCTGCAATTCCAGTGAATCCTTATTCAGGTAAGCTTCGGGAACCGTTACTTGAAGGGAATAGGTGGTTTCCGGGATCAGCTCCTTCAAAATCAAGGGTGTGCCGCGGGTATTGGCGGTTTCCTCCCCCCTCCGGTAAAGAGGATCACCCGTCAACTCATCCTCCAGGCTAACGGAAATCCCCTGGTTGAGGGGAAAGGCTTCAAAATTGCTCAGAAGATGATCCAGCGGGATGACAATGCGCACATATCCGATGACAGTCTGGTAATCCTGGTAGGAAATAAGCCGGTGTACGTAGGATAGGCTCCCCAGCATACTGTCGGCATCCATCTGCATCCATCGGCCACCCATCCCACTGTCCGAAAGCGCAGCAAACCAACCACTATTCTGAACCTGATGGATAGGAACGATAAAATAGTCGCTGGCCTTGATTGGCTTATGCAGCAGATCATCTCCGTAAATTTGCATGATGTTCGGATTTAGGGGGTAAACGACCAATTGGACAGGGTTTCCGAACAGCTGAAGAGGAGACTTTAAGGCAGGAATAATCCGGTCAAGCATCACAAGAAAAATGTCCAATGGTGCTCCCTGGGTTTCCAGCGCTTGATTGAAGCTTTGATTCTCAAACAAGGAATTGGACATCCGTTGAATCTCGCCCATTTGAAACTGGAACTGGCTTCTTGTTTGCTGGATGCCGGTCCGAAGATTGGTCTTGGCCATCTCCGTTCTTGATTCAATAAGACTGGAATAGGAGTAAAACCCGATCCAGAGGTCGGTGAGCAGAACCAGCAGTAAATAGGGCACCATCAGCTTATAGGAATAAGGTATATTTACGCTCCGCTTTCGTTTGTCCGAAGGTTTCCAACCCATTCTCGTTTCCCTCCCGGACCTATCATACCATAACTGCCTGTCTCCAGGGATAGCGCTAATCACAAGAGGGGCCTTTCAATTGAAGGAAAGGACCCCTGCCTGTTTACCTGCTCAAACACACTTGTTTGTTGGATTATTGCTGTGCTGCAAGAAAATTCTCCATCTGTTTTTGCGCAGCGTTTTGAACCTTTTCCAGACCCGCTGCCTTAACCTGTTTGATCAAGTCTCCACGGCCCTTTTCCACATCGGCTATCAAGCCGTATTCCAGTGGAGCGCCATAACGGATCATCGCCTGGGCGATATTAGACGACTCTGTTTTTATTTCGCTGTTATCAAACACGAATGTTTCCAGCGGCCAGTGAAACAATTGATCAGCCCACTTTTTCTCCATATCTGCCGCATCCTTCGGATAGCCTTCATTCTGGCGGTTTAACGGAGAATTCCAGCCCCAGGAGGAAAGGCTGTATTTGTCTTTATCCGGCCCCGGCTTCAGCTTACTCTCTCCAACAGGAATATAATGCTTATTGGTAAGGCCGTACATGGTGAGATCGTGAATGTCACGGTCACTATGCAAAAGATTGAGGGCCATTAAAGCACGCTCCCATTTCTTCGAGGTGGCGTGGACAGCCATACCGTTTTGGGTGGAAATGGCGACGGACCGTTTGGCGTTTGGTGTTACATCCGAAAATGCGACTTCATATTGCGGATATTTTTGCCGCATAATTTCCATATGGGTTGCATTGGTCCCCAGGTTATGGGTCAACATGGCTGTTTTACCGGCCTGGAAATCATTCCAGGCATCAAACTTGTTGTTCAGAATGTCCTTGGACCATACGCCGTTATCTGCCAAATCCTTGTAATAGGCCATAAGCTGTTGATATTCCGGCGTTTCATAAATATTGAACAACTTCCCTTTGGGATCCTCAATCTTATATGCCAAGGGCAACGTAGGGTCAATGAGTCGCCAGTTATATTTCTGCAAAAGCAGAATCTCATCCAGCTCATGGAATTGACCTTTGCCCGGAGGAGCAGATTCGAAAGCGAGTATGTTCTTTTCATTCTTGGCCAGTGTCTTCAGATAGTTGGCCAGAGTTTCCATGTCCATTATCTCGGGAAGGCTGTACTTCTTCCGCAAATCCTCACGGAACATGACAAGCTTATTCAGATATTCACTCTGGTTATTATTAGGAATCATAAAAAGCTTGCCTTTGACCTTTGCCTGTCCCCAAGCCACCTTGGGCATCTCCGACCAAATCTGGGGAGCATATTTCTGCAGCTTATCATCCGTAAGCTCCAAAAACCCGCCCTTCAATGCCTGATCACTATAAAATGCCCAGTTTGATGTGTACACCAGATCAAAATCATCATTAGCCGCGAACATCAGCGGATATTTTTGCGTCCAGTCCGACCAGTCCAGGAACTGGACATTGATGGTGGCATTGATTTTTTCTTTAAGCTTTTTGTTCACTTCAGCCCAAACGACCTCGAAATCCGCTGCTTTGCCTCCCAGCAATATCATCTTCAATTCTTGTTCCGTTGAAGTCTTCGATTCCGTGGAGCTGCTCGTATTACTTGTGGCCGGTGATGCTGTATCGGCTGCCTTATCCCCGCCCCCTGTGCATGCACTGAGGAACATAGTCCCTGCAAAAACCAGACTCATCATAAGCGGTACGCTTCTACCCTTCATGTGTCCCTTCCCCCTTTGTCCATTCTAATGTATGATCGATAACCGGATATCCCGGAATTATCCTTTGACAGCTCCAATTGTCATGCCTTGAATGAAAAAGCGTTGTATAAACGGATATGCAATGATAATCGGACCCGCGGCGATAATGGTCATGGCCATCTTCATGCTTTCCACCGGCACATCTGTGGTGTTAATCGCCTGACCCGATCCGACCATGGCATTCTGCAATTCTCTGAAGTTGGCCAGGGTTTTATAGAGATAATACTGCATCGGAACCAGCTTCTCCTCACTGATAAACAGAAGAGGCAGATACCAGTCGTTCCAATACGCCAAGGCAGTAAGCAGGCCCACGCTTGCCAATGCAGGCTTGGATAGCGGCAGAATGAGGCGCAAATAGATCAGGAAGTCCCCGGCTCCGTCAATTTTGGCCGATTCCGTAATCTCCGTGGGAATACCGCTTCGAATAAACGCTTTCAATACAATAATATAAAATACATTCATTGCCATCGGCAGAATCTGGACCACAATCGTGTTCTGCATGTGAAAGTAATTATTTAACAGAATATAGAAGGGAACCAGACCTCCGCCAAACAGCGTGGTGAAAAAAAAGTAGAAGGAGAAGTGATTGCGCCATTGGAAATCCTTCCGCTGCAGTACATAGGCTGTCATTGACATCAAAAACAGACTGAGGATTGTCCCGACACCGGTTACAAGGATTGTGACGCTGTAGGCATTGATGATTTTTTCGGGCATCTGGAATATCATCCGGTAGGCTTCCAAGGACCATACCTTCGGGATCAACCGGTAGCCTTCCGTCAGAATGGAATGCTCCTCTGTAAGCGAGGAAGACAGCACCAGCAAAAAGGGGAGCAGACAGGCTAAAGCGATTATCGTCACAAAGGTGTAACCGAAGATGTTCAGCAGCAGCACATCTGTGCGCTTCGCAGTTACCTTGCGGTTGGTCATCACCAAGGGGTTTATTTCATTTTGCATCCGAACGCCTCCAAGTCCGATTTAGAACAACGCATAATCCTTGTCATATTTGCGGACCAGATAATTGGCCGTCATGACTGTAACAAATCCGAGAATGGATTGGTAAAAGCCCGCCGCTGCCGAAATTCCAATATCATTGGCCACCATTAAGGAACGGAATACATATGTATCGATCACATCGGTGGTACCGAACAACAACCCGTTGCTGCCGACCAGATTATAGAACATTCCGAAATCTCCCCGGAATATATTGCCCAGCGCCAGCAAAATCAAGATAATGATGGTCGGATACAAGCTGGGGAGGGTGAGCTTCATAATACGCTGCCATACATTGGCGCCATCGATCTCGGCTGCCTCATACATCTCCGTATCGATGCCGGCGATAGCCGCCAAGTACAGGATGGAGCCATAGCCCACAGTCTTCCAGGCCATAACAAAAACCAAAATGAACGGCCAATATGAGGGAGTGTTGTACACATCTAAAGCATCCATCCCAAATGCCTTCAAGGTGCTGTTCAATAAGCCGAATTTATAGCTCAGTACATTGTAAGCGATCGCACCAACCACTACCCAAGAAATAAAGTACGGCAGAAACAGCATGGTTTGGGCTATCTTCCGAAACCATTTCCGGGACAGCTCAAACATAAGAATCGCCACGGTTATCTGCAACAAATTATTGACGAGAATAAACGTAATGTTGTAAAGACCCGTATTCCGGGTTACTCTCCAGGCATCCCCTGAAGTGAAAAAATACTTGAAATTCTCCAGGCCGCTCCACGGACTTCCGAAGATCCCGCCCCCGTAGTTGTATTTCTTGAAGGCGAGAATAATGCCAGGCATCGGAACGTAAGCAAAGACGAATGTCAATAATACAGCCGGTGTCAGCATCAGAAGCATAGTGCGGTATTTGGATACAAGCTTCCAAAAACCGGGTGGATTCATGGTTGGTCCCACTCCTTTCGTATGTCTACATGGACAGTATAATGGGACTGCCCAAATGAAACTATGGAGAGTGCCAACTAAAACCTATACGAATTCAACGATTGCTTGCGTCTTGCATAAGCGAAGAGCAGTTAAAAACCGGAATGTAAAAAACGCCCGCCCCCCTAAGGGAGCGGACGTTCCTGTGTGATCTCGCTTGCTTGTTAGTTTATAAAATTCAAGGTTTGCAAGGTGCGCTTTAGCATAACAGCAGCTTGCGCGCGCGTTGCGTTCTCTTGCGGTGCGAAGGTTGAATCGGTGATGCCCTGAATGATTCCAGCCGTCAAGGCTTGTGCCGCGGCATCCTTAGACCAGCCCGAAATGCTCGAACGGTCCGCAAATTCCTCCAGCACCTGTACATCTGCTTGAATTTCTTTACCGCCCAGACTCATTGCGCGGACGATCATGGCAGCCATCTGCTCACGGGAGATCGTGGCGTTAGGCCGGAAGCTTCCGTCTTCGAAGCCGTCAATCAGCTTTGCCTTCTGAGCGGCCCCAACAGCTCCGGAGAACCAGTCAGTGCCGGCTACATCGGTGAAGCCGGACGCTTCAACTTCATCGAGGCCTAACGCGCGAACCAGCAGCGCCGCGAATTCCGCCCGGGTGATAAATTGGTCCGGTGCATACTGGGATGCCGACATACCATTGACAATCAGCTTGCTGGCCAAGGTTTCAATCTCGGCTTTAGCCCAGTGTCCGGCAAGATCAGTGAATGTCTTCGGATTCTCGAGTACGGTGTAGATGCTATTGCCCGGACGCAGAATCTTCGCCTCCATACCGTTGAATACCGTCGGTACTGGAGTAAAGGTCTGTGTTTGCGGATTGTACATCACGCCTGTTGCCGTCTGCGGATTAACCGATTTGGACAGAGTGAATGAACGCGCCACATACGTGCCGAATGAATGGATTTCCTGCGTCCTTCCGTCGCTGGCTCCGATGCTGACGGAGAACTCTACCGGTGCAGAGAGAACCGTTGCACCCAGCTTGGCAGCCGCATTATTCGCGCTTTCTGCCATCGCCCCTTGAACCTTCCCTATCCGCACGCTGACCTGCAGATCCTTCCCGGAGACACCCCATTGTTTGGCGAAGGCTGCTGTGTCGATCAGGTTCACAGGGAGACTGTATGATCCGATACCCGATTTAATTTGAAGAATAGCTTCGCTGTTCTTGCTTAACAGGGCAGCCAATACATCGGTGGAGAGTTTGGTTTGAATCACATCACCCTTGGTTTTGATGTTCACGGTAAATACATCCTCGTCCGTATCCATCTTGGCCAGCAGGCCGGTGATTCTCGCTGCATCGATCACAGCCGTAACCACGCCGTCCTTCGACTCTTCCTTCACCGCACTGTCCAAACCCTCTCCGGTCTGGGTTCCATCACCCGCCGGTGTGCCTACCGGTGTACCAACAGGGTCCGGATCGTTCCGGATTTCACGGCCGGTTCTCACAGTTACATAAAGAGCATCGGCGCTCAGGTTGCCGGCTGCGTTCATGGCTTTAACAGCGAAGGTGTATTCGGTATCCTGGGTCAAACCGGTCACATTGTACATCGTGACATTCCCCAGGGATACATGCTCCGAATACGTGCTGCCTGTTACGGTATAAACCTTATAGCCGGTCACGCCGTCCTTATCGGTTGCCGCGGGCCAGGTTAAGGTCAACCCGGTTGGTGTCACCTGGGAAGCCGTCAGACTGCCGGGCAGCCAAACTGGCCCCTGGACATCCCCTTCAGAAAGATTGTTATACACCACTTTTTGCCATTGCACCGATGACATGGAAACTGCACCCGCACCGGCATAAGGCAATACTTGGGTGGCCAATGCTCTGGCATCATACACCTGATAGCGGTAAGGCAATGCGTTCTTGAATGCATCCACATTCATAACAAGTCCGGCATACGTGCTGTCCGTGACAGTTAGCTCGGTCTCAACCCCGTTCATGTAGTATACAGAATTTAAGGCACCGATATATCCCGCCGGACTGGAGCCGTTCCCGCTTAGCAGGGCTTTGACGATTCCGCTGATGCTGGAATTCTCCACCAGAACGGAGGCCCCTTGGGTCGAAATGGCACCGTTGCTTACTACCTTCGAAGATGCATATTCGTCGGTTAACGAATTGCGAAGATCGTACAGCTCCGTTGCATCCATGATGGTGTTATAAACATGGGCGGAGCCCTGACGGACTCTCGGCATCCGGTCCATCGAATTTTTGTAGTAGTTGTTGGCAAGGGTAATCCGCAAATTCGATGTGTTGGCTTCCGTATCGGAGGCGCCGATCAAGTGTGTCTTCTTCTGGGCAGCCGAGTATTGGCGAATCTGCTCCTTACTCATCCCGTGTGTGGTCAGCAGCTCCTGGTAGTACGGATACTGACCGGGATTAGCCTCCAGGAGATCCATCATGTCATTGAAGAAGGAGCCCTGGCTTGCCGGCAAAAAGGTGCTCCACGAAATCGTGACGTCTGAGGTGTCGGTGCTAACCGCCTTCTTCACATCAACAATACCGTCGTATGCCTTATAGAAGGTACTGTGGTCAATCCATATTCCCGTGCTTCCATCCTGAATGGTGATATAATCCCAGTCATTGCGGTCATAATCGCCATGAGTGGCTTCATCCCACTCCCATAGCTCATCAAACACCAGATTCCGCAGGATCATATTGCTGGAATTGCGGATATCGATGGTGACATGAGTCAGCTTCGCGCCATTTCTTGAGAAAATAGTCAGATTGCTCATACCGGATAGCTGCAGAGTGGATACACCGGATTGAATTAGCGTCGGATGAAGCAGCGGCTGGTTGGAAGCCGGTTTAATGACACTCCCGTATTGGGTGAGAGCAGCTCCGATTTCTTTAGAGCCTAGGGCAATATCATTGGTCAACTCAATGACACTCTGTTTTCCACTGGACTTCGCTTCTGCAAGTGCCTTCAGGAATTCCTCGGCAGAGGCTACCTTCCAATAGCGGTTGGAGGTCTCAAGAAGCAATCCGCCTCCCGTGACTCCACGGGCAGCTGCATAACCTTCAAGCGCATATTGGCGAACGTTACTATCCTGGGTAGAATTGGGGTCCGCCGGATCCGTGGTCTCCGGTGTGGGTGTCGGATTCTCTCCACCGCCGGTTGTAACCTCTTTCCCATCCACCACCAGCTTGATGTCGCTGAATGTAACGTCCGCGTTCCGTGCCACAAACATGCCTACATAAACGTGGTCCGGGTCAATGGCAGTAAGCTTAAAATCAAAGCCTCCGGTTACCGCCGCTTCGTTGCCAAACTTAGCGGCATATCCGTCCGGATTGCCTTCAAGTCGAAGGTCAACCACAGCTCCCGGGGCAAGTGGATTTACAGCTGTGCCACCCTGAGTCAGAGCTCCGCTTTTTCTGGCGAAGCTGCTCCAGTAGCCCCCTTCCTCTGCCTTCGTAAGCTTCAGAGGGGCTGCAGCAACATAATCCCCCATAACCGTTTTAATGTTCGAATCGATATGCATTTCATCTCTGGCCATCAACCCGAAGGACACCTGGTCATTCACGCTAAAAGCATTGATTTTTGCTTTGGCGGTTAACGTGAATGTGCTTTTGGCCGGTACCTTGTAGTAATACATGGCTAACCCGTCTGTCGTGCCGGATATTTTGCCTTTATTATTAGCTACTGCAATATGCATGTTTCCATCACGGTCTGTTTCGAGGGTCTGATTAGCTGTGTCCGGAGCTCCGCCCACATCACCGAATACGGTTCCCTTCCAAATCCCGTGATCCGCCCATAACGCGCTTTTCGGCAATTCACCGGAATAAGGCGGTTCTGTATAATCCGGATTGGATACTAACGTACCGGCTTTTATCGGTGCGTTAGCCTCCAGCACATGCGCTGCAAGTCCGCTGACGCCTAATTCCTTGATCCCCTTCGATACCAGATAGGCATTGTACTTTCCGCCCCAAATATTGGTATGCGTATTGTCCACACTGGCCGGTTTGGAGGACGTCCATGCATGCAGATACAACGTTTCCGCAGCCCCCAACTGGTCATACAGCGCTTTGGTGGAAGCGGTCAAATCCACAACCGGGATTTGCAGCGCTGTACCCAGGTCTCTGATCGCCTGCGGATAATCCCCTCCTGCAAAAGCTCCGGACGTTGCTGTAATATGAAGATCACTATTATTCCATACGCCTGTTGCGCTTCTTCTGACTATAGGAGTGGTAAGAATGACCTGAACCCCAGCAGCCTGGGCAGGCTTAATATAGTGTTCATACAGCGAATTCGCAAACGAACCCGAATCCAGATAGGTTCCGTTGGGATTGGTATAACGTTCCGGTTCAGCTTTTTCATCATTATGACCGAAGCCTACAAGCAAATGATCCCCGCTTTTCATGCCGTTAAGCAGCTGCTGGTACTGCGGCTCCACGGTGAAGCTCTTGGAGCTTCTGCCCGACAACGCAAGGTTTTGGATGGTGAAGGTGCCGTCGAGATAATTTCCAAGCTGAGTACCCCATCCATACCTTGGATAATAATAATTATCGGTAAATGAGCTTACAGTTGAATCTCCTACAATCCAGATGGTAGAAGCACCTGGGGAGGGTTTTGCTGTAATGGTCACCTTGACCGTTACACCCGCGGCATAACCGGCAATGGTTCCGTGAACTTCTACCGTGCCGACGGTTGCCGTGTTAACTGGCTCCCACGTTACCTTCACATTGCCTTGGGTGCCATTACTGTATTTCGCTGTTACTGTTGGTGGCAGTGCAACCGCGCCCCCTTGAACGGCGGTCAGATCGGCCGGCTGAATGATGGAGGTAATCGTCGGCTGTTCCGTGGCACCAAAGAGACTGTCGATCATGGTCTGCGTCTCACCGGTCCAATACGGATTCACTTGAGTTGTATACATACCGCTGGCATCCGGGGCATACACCTTGATTTTACTTTGAGCATCCACTTCAAACTGGACATTGTTTTTACTGTCTACCCCGCCCACTCTAACCGGGGGGATGACATAATTGGAGATGTTATATCCCCGCTCCTTAATCGCCTTGGCCAATAAACCGCCGTTGTAGAAGGCGCCGATTTTATTATTGTGAGTCGAATCTCCGGAAGCCATGATAGCCTTGGCCAAAGGTGAAGCAGAGGCGCTTGCGGCAGGGTCTTGTTTGTATGCTTTTTCATAGGAGTCCTTAGTCAGGCTGAACATATCAATGACCTGGATACCCTGTTCTTCACCCAGTTGTTCAACCGCCCTCACATAGGCATTGTTGGATGTGGTCACGGTTCCCGTTGTAGTATCCGTTGCATCATGATGCGTCCTTATAGTGCCATCCGGGTTGAAATATAGTCTTGATATCGGGGTTGCCAAAATGGGCGTTGCCCCTGCTTGTTTGGCCACATCAATATACTGCTGCAGATACCACTTGAAGGTACCGGTTGTATACGGATAATACGACTCTCCGTATTGTCCGGCAAGAGAACCCGGGGTGGTTTCCTTCACGCCGGCAGTGGAGGGATAAATCCCGTTGGCATCCGGCTGCCCCATGGAAACGAATCTTTCCGCGAGATATCCCTGTTGGTTTGCAGAATCGTTATGTCCAAACTGGATCAGGAGATAGTCTCCGGTTTTTATTGTCGATGCAATCTTGGCCAGACTTCCTTCATTGATGAAGCTTCTCGTGCTCCTGCCTCCGTTGGCATAATTAACAATATTGATCTTCTCCGAGTCGAAGAAGCTCTGCAAATATTCGCCCCAGCCCCCGGTGTCCGATGCCGGTCCATAGGTCTTCACTGTTGAATCCCCTGCTACATAAATGTTGACACGCTGTCCATCGGGAATTTCATTCCCGCCCCCGGAGGAGCCTACCTGCACCAGGTTATCCAGCTGAATGGATGCGGGAGTGCCCTTTACGCCATTTACGGTTTCGGGTGTAACAACAGCCTTTATATAATGACCTGCGTCGGCACCTGTAATTTTGTAGGTTTTCGAAACATACGCCGTTGTAGTACGGATCAGCGTTTCCGTTCCTTCCGGACTGACTCTGTACCACTGGATTAATGCGCTGTCATTCAGGTTATCGTTGGCCTGTTCATATTCATAACCTAAGCTGATAGTGTTTCCGGTGTACGGAATATTAATATCATCATCTGTGGTGAAGAAGGGATGCATCTTGAAGACTGGGGCGGCACTGCTGTCGGCCGTATAATAGGACGGCACCCAACCTCCGAAATAAGCGCCAACCTGGATGGCGGAGGCTTGTGCATCCGTGATAACCGGCCCTCTTCTTTGGGATGTATCCACTGCCGCACCGTTATACGTAGTGTTGTATTCGGCATAATTGGCCGTTTCCGGCTTATTGCCGGACATGTCATACCAGCCGCTGGGAGTTATGATCGAGCTGTTTTCAAGCTTGGTATTCAGGAAGGTTACCTTTGCTTTTGCTCCCCATGGTCTGCCCAAATAACCGGCCGATTGCATATTTTTACTGTCGGCTGTGACAGTGGCGTTCCTAAAGAGGTATCCGTAACCTGCCAAATCCTTGGCCGCGGTAATGTATCCGCCTACCGCCTGGTTGCTGTATCCGGCGAAATTCAGGGTAGCGTTATCAAACACGACGTTGCCGTCGCCGAAGATATAGTCCGTATTGCCCTCGATGAAGGAATCCTTAAAGTAGCTGCTGTTGGTGCCGCTTCCCCCGGTATAAAGGGTGTCCTGGCTGCCCAGAAAACTGCAGTTTAAGAATTCCGCATAGTTTCCTTCAATGAGCATCGCGGCAGCTCTTTCCGTAGCTGCTTTGGAAGTAACGTCGGTGAAGGATTTCCGTTCCACATTGATGGTACTCCCGCTTTCTGCGGCAGCCAGCTCCACCCCATCCAACAATTCCTCATCGGTCATATACTTATTGAAGGAATTTTCAAAAATGATATTTTGGGCTTTAAAGTAAGAAGCCTTGCTGGTGAGATAGACGGTACCGCCCCATTTGCTTGCGGTATTCTTGGTGTATTTATCGAACGCTTTCTCTTCATCATAGAAACCGTTTGCACCGATGCTGTAATACTTATACCCGATGCCGTAATACCAGGTAATCTTCACCTGTGTCTCCGGATCACTGGTCGGATTCGGATGAGAGTTAACCAGCGTAATGTATGGAGTATCCACCACAAGCTGTGCCCGGTATACCCCGGGAGCAATGTGAATGGTAATCCGGTGCGCTTCATCCGCCGGATTCATCCGGGCTGCTGCAGCAAGTGCATCCTTCACCGTGGCGAATTGATGTTCCTTCGAGCTGTCACCTACGTACAAATCGGAAACCCAGGGAAGAGCCTCAGGAGCCGATTTATTTACAAATAAAATATCCTTAGCGGTATTCTGCCCATTCACCACTACGTGCGTGCTTGTGCTGTAATTTTCTGTGTTGGCGGCGGAGACGCTGTATGATCCGTCCCGGAGTGTCGCCTGATAACCTCCGCCGGCAACGGTCCCCGCATACGTATATCCGTCATCCACATTGGTAAAAGCAATGCTTGTCACTTGTGCTGCAGATGTTAATCCCAGGAATGTGCCTGTTGCCGCATATACCGCTTTTGGGGCAACGGTAATATCCGAAACCGTGTCGGCACTCAACGTGATGCTGCCGCCATTCACAACCTCATAATCATTAACGCCGGACAGAACGGCCGTGTAAGGCACCCCATCCTGAACATCAGCGGTATAGGTCAATGCCGCCAAATCTACCGCAGCGGTGACCGGAGAGGCAAGACTTCCTTCCGGAGGCATCCATTGAAGCTGCATTTTGCTTATGTCATAACTGGCTTTAAAACCTTTCAGCTGGCCGCTTACAGTGACAAGCTGGTTGGCCACCACATCCAGGCTAACGAGTTTACCCGACTCCATATCGGATAGTGAAGTGCTGATCAGCTTCGTTTCATCGGAGAATCTGTAATCGGTTACATCTTGAATCGTGGCAATATATGAATAACCGGTTGCAAGAAGCGCATCGAATGTCAGGTCAGCCTTCACCATCGTATCTGTGGTTTCCCCTGTTGTCTGATTCGTGAAATTAATGATATGGCCTGCTGCAATATTGCTGCCGTTTGCATTTACAGTGCCGCTTACCTTGACGCCGGGCGTCCTCATGACTCTGTGCACCCAAGGCTTTCCGCTTGCTCCTGCAGAGAAGTAAATTTGATAGGAGCCTGAATATTGGGCAACCAGTTCAGCCTTTTGTGCTGTTGTGGTAAACGCAGCCGTACTGTCCTGCGGCTCCGTAGAACTGGGCGTTACGGTTACAGCCGTGCCGTTTAGGCTCACAGCTGCATGCACCAGGTGAACCGTTTCACTGGCATTGCTTGTCCCGCCATAAACGGTAATTTTGTCCCCGGCCACAACATTATCCAGCGTCAGATATCTTCTGCCGTTGCCTCCCGAACCATTGGCGTAATACACCCCGTTGGAGTTATATCCGTCCGCATAACTGATCTTTTGATTGCCCCAGGTGCCATAGGAATTCACACCTAGAGTAGTCCCATCCGCCTTATAATAGTATAACCTGTCTTTTGCATCGGGGTTGGCCAGGGTCAGGTCTCCGAAGACCGTAGTAGCGAATGCCCCGGATTTAAGCGCCGGTTTGCTGTCCAGAAGTTCCGGTGTAATCTGATTGTTGTACAAGCTTCCGGATTCGGGGATACCTCCGAAATCCCAAACATCAATTTTCCGGCCGCCGCCGGCATCACTGGCCAATGCGATATTGCTGAATGCCAGAGTGAATAGCATTGCAACGGACAGTAATGTGCCGATCCCTTTCCTTAGTCTTCTTGAAATGCCCATGTATCAGTACCCCTTCAATTTAGTTTTGTGTTCGCACACAAGAGCTATTATGAAGGCTGACACAGTGTCAGAGTCAATAAAACGTTTACATTTCTTCTATGGGAACACCAATTAATATGTATTGCACTTCCTGGTTTTCTTCCATCACGTTGGCTATCACCACGCCGATAATGTCCCCGTCCAATTTCAGGTTATGCTCCTGCATGTACCGGAACGGTTCCTTTAATAACGTTTCGTTCGGGTTCTTCTCCCCGTTTACCGGAACCTTGGCCACACTGATCAGCGATTTCCGCTTTTCATATCTTTCCGTAAATTCATTTTCATAAATGCTGTACCGGTCCAGCAGAGCGGTTTTAATCGCCCAACCTGCATTTAGGAGCATATGGCCTTTTTCGGCATCTTCTTTTCGTATCAAATAAATCCGCTGCACTTCCGGAGACAAATGGATGTAGTCCTGAATGGTTTTCACCCGTTTGGGTTCGGTAAAAACTTTATCCCCGCTCTGATACAGCACATAGGAAAAAGGAACGCAGTCCCTTATATAGCAGGATGGTTCATACCCGTTGGCTTTTTTCATCAAAACCAGATCATCCTTCAGCCGGTGTCTCAGATTCGTCAAGTAGCTGATTTGATCGTCGAATTGCTTCATCAGCTTCTCATAAACAGGGAGTAAACCCGGGATGTCACTGGTTTTCATTCGGCCGATTTCTGGGTGGGTAAACCCGTATTTCCGCAATAACCGTACATGCATAATCGTGGACAGATCCTCTTCGCTGAAGTACCGGTAGTTGCTGTTTTCCGACCGTTTGGACGTAATATAGCCCATCTTTTCATATCTTCTGATGGTATTGGTAGACACATTCAACAGGTTGGCCAACTCGCTGATTTTAAGTTTCATAGAAGCCTCCATACATAAACAGTATCTGTGAAGCAGGGAGCCGCCTACACTGGTTTAACTGACGCTTTGCTCGCCGCTATTATAGCATATCTGTACACTTCAGCGCTTTCCTGTTGGAGGGGCAAAATGGAGTAATGGCGAGAACTCAGGGAACTACAGCGTTCTTGATTTAATCGAAAACGAAAACCCTCCGTCGTCTGTTCGAAAGCACTTCCCGAATTAATGGGGAGTGCACGAACGGCCCGGAGGGCTATTTCATGTGCAGACTTTAGCTGAAAGTTGATCTGGTTGATCAACCGCTCCAGGTCCACCTCACCGAACGTACCGTTGCTAAATGCGACGAGTGTGCGAATCGGCGAACATTTGAGCATCGAATCGGACAAGAACAGTCACCGTAGATTCGGTCTTATTCGCTGCGGGACCCTCTCCCCTCCTACCGGATGGAATCAAGTATAAGCACCCAGTCCTCTCCTCTGCCGCTTGAGGGTGGAAAGAACTTGATCCGCTGCTTATTGTCATAATCTCCGATCGGATGACTCATCCCGTTCCGGGGATCGAACCACGCTGCCGATACCCGTTCTCCCGGGAGAACCCCCATGGCGATTTCCGCCGTCAGACCGTTGGGGCAATAGACGAACGCATATGCTTCCCCCCGTGTAGCCGTCATATAGTTTGCCCCTTCATAATTACTGACAAGGAGGTCCTGATCTGGAACACGCTCGAGCATAGGCCTGGACTCCATCAGGCTGCGGAGATGCCGCATCTGCGCCGCCCCTGTCTTATAGAGAGCGTCTTTCCAGGATAGCGGAACATAGTCGGTCGGCTCCGTCGTCATCGACCAGATGGAGTGATGGCCGTATGTATGTCCGAAGCCGCCGGCAAACACGGCATAATAAGCAGCCTTGCGGACATCCGCCGCATCGAAGTATCCATTAACCGGCTTGAAGCCAATGGGATGGTCCTCATAACAGGGCTCTGCATCCAGGGTGGGCTTGAGAGGGATTTTCCGGTAATCCCGTTCGATATACGTATAGTTTGAGAGAATGGCGGCCCCATGACCGGATTGAATCATATTGAAGTCCAGCCACGTTTCTTCGTGTACCTGATCGGAAGAGGATTCTGATCCTTTAGGATGGAATGTGATCAGATGCAGTCCCCCATCCCCCTTCCGGAGTCCGGCTGCAAGAGCGCGGATCACCTCAAAATGCTTCATCGTCTTCAGCGGTCTGTCCCCTCCGAGCACCCACACCACATTGTTCCGATCACGGTAGCGCTCACCTATCCAACGACCATACGAATAAGCATTGTCGGCATAGAATACTTCCGGCCCCTTGCCCCAGGCAGCATTGAACTTATCCCCCCAGGTCGGGAGAAGAGCAATATAAAGCCCCAATTCCGCAGCACGGTCTACGATATAATCCACGTGCTGCCAATAATCGTACCCGTTGTCCGTATCCGGTAAGGAAGGGTCGTAATGTCCGTTCCGGTTCTGCTTAAGCGGCAGCCGCCCATACGCGTTAGGTGTGGTAATACCTTCGGATTCCGCAAGGGCCACAGCCTGTATAACGGTAAATTGCTGCTCCGCCCGATACCGCAGATACAGGTCGGCATCCTCTTTGTTTAGCTTATGTAACAGCTCCCACGCCGTATCGCCTAACCAGAAGAACGGCGTGCCGTCCTCCTTGATCAGAAAACGTTGGCTGCTGCTTACTCTTAACCGTTGCATCCCCATAACCAGCCTTCCTTTCAGGTTATAGAGGACTGCCTTCAGCAGTCCTCCCGTTATCGTTTCATTGCTTTTCGTTCTATTGGGTTAAGGTGTCATTCCTTTAAAGACAGAGAGATTATCGAATTCTGCATGCACCACATCGCCTACCAGGCATGCTTCGCCTGTCAGTATGACCTTGATGTCGGTATTCCAAGCAACCGGCGTGCTCGCACGTTCGACGCCGTCTATATAGAACTTCACCGTGCTGCCGTCATGAACCATCTTCATCCGGTGATTGCCCCGGTCTCCGTCGTTCCATACCAAGCTGTCGCTGCCTCCGTCCTTGTTGAATACCCATCTGTTATATTCGCCGCTCTGGGCAAAATGAATATACTGGGACGGGCCGGCATACAGCCAGACGGCGCTGCGATACCCGGTTCCTGATCCGTCAAGGGATACTCTGTCTACCTCAACGGTCAACGGCGCTTCAGAAGTCGCACGGAAAGTAGGAATGCTGCGAAGCGACTTGCCGGCCCAGGTTGCGATATCGGTCGTTCCCGAGAGTGCCAGCTTGCCGTCGGCTACAGAAGCCGTGAGAAGAGACGCAGAAGTGGAGCGGAGACCTTGGTGAATGACATTCCACTTGCTCGTGTCGATCTCATTGCCGGAGAAATCGTCCTGCATGAAAGCCGACAGAGGGCTGGAGAATGTCTCCCGGGAATTGCCGATCTCCCCTATGGCATTCGCTGCGGAGACGACATAATAATAGCGGGATAAAGGATTGACATCGGTGTCGGTATAGGTCGTTCCCGTCAAGCCCCCAGCAATAACCGTGTAAGGACCGCCTGCCATTGTACTTCGTTTGACAGAATAACCTGTCGCACCCACGGAAGGCAGCCAATTCAACACAATCTTGTCCTCTTCACCCGATGCGGTTAAACCGGCCGCTTCGAAACGAACCACCGCATAGCTGTACACGTTGGGATCCAGATTACTGGTCGCCTTGATGATCGCCTGCCGCATGGCCGGCATCGACATTGGAGCACGGTACACGCCACCGTTGCTGATCGTACCATATTCCGGACCGCCCAACACCGACCACTTGACGCCGCCATTGCCGTTTAGGACACAAGCTTGGAACTTGATCCTCTCTCCCCATGTAACCGATTGGTCTGCAGTCGTAATCTCCACTTGCGTCTCATCTGGAACCGTCGTGTACACGGCAACGCTGTTGGCGGGAAGCAAGCTGTCGGTAAACTGGCTCTCAACATTGGACCATTGCTTATCGGCGGGAAGTAGGTTGGCGTTGGCCGATGGCTCCACATCCTCGGAATACAGATGACGCTGCACCGTCTTATGAATAGCAGACGTAAAGTTGACCGTCACATCCTTATCGGCGGTTTTGCTGCTGTTTACGACGAACACGGAATAGTGCCCGTCCGGCAGATGCACCGTCGTGACATGAAGATCCGGATCGGCCGATTCCGTCGACAGCACTTCGGAGTGAGCTTCGACATAACGCGAGAAGAGGCTGAATGCATAATAGGACGGATTCGGCGTTGCCGTGATGGGCATCCATCGGTATAATCCGTAGGCGTTATTGTCCAGGAAATCAAGCGGCTCCGGCAATCGCTGGTCAGCCAAGCGCCAGTACAGAAGTGCGGATGTGTGGTTCCGCATGCCGGACACCATCAAGTCCGCTATGCTAATGCCGTATTGATAGGTCTTCCGGCTGTCTGGGCTTGCAATGCCCGCAAATTCCGTGATCATAAACGGCTTCCCTGTCGGATTCACAACATTCATCCGGGCGGACAGCCAATTCGGCAGTGTATCGTAGTCCTGTCCGTAGGCGTGTCCGTCGTAAATATCAAGCACACCATTCATTTGTTGGACCGCGTACTGCGTCCAGTTCGCAGCACCGGACTCGTCGGGCCCGATCAGCTTCACCAGCGGGCGGATGCCGTCAGACGTAAGCCGGTTATGAATCGCCTGGTACATATCCCGGTAGTAGTTCGGTTTGCTTACATTCGCAGGTGTTGCGAAGCTGGCAAGGTTGGGCTCGTTGTAGGACATCACATACTTGATGTTGTCATATCCCTTAGTTTGGATCAAGTGCTGCAGAGTAGCTGATACCCACTCGCCCCACTCGGCCAGATTGGTCGGCGCACTGAGCTCGGGGCGGGGTAATCCCGGAAAGCCGAGCCAGCTCTGGTTTTCCTCCGTCATGGCCAATCCCGCAAGGAGCATCACGTCAATATTTTGCGACTTCAGATAATCCAGCACCTTGTATACAGCCTGCATCTTGGGGCTGTTCGTCTGCATGCCTGCCCAGTCAATGACAGCGGGATCGCCGTTGTCGTTATTGGGCTCCATCCAGTCCATCTGGTACCATACGCGTACGATATCAGGCTTCAGCTTGGCGATCCGGTGCTTCTCCATTTCCCACCAGTTGTCATTGAACCCGTCCCCCAGGCTTTCTTCCATCAGCGAGAAGGGATCATATTCGGCTCCGATTCCGAGAAAATCCGGGTTGATAACGGTTCCCTGGTCGACGGTAATAGAAGCGGCAGCCGTTTGCGCCACCGATTGCGCCGGTTTGACGAGCACCACAGGTATAACCAGCAGCAAACACAGCAGCACTTGAACCCATTTCAGGTTCTTTCCCATTAATCCTCACTCCTTTATGGATATAGATACCTTCGTATTTCCTTGTTATGCGGCATGAGCCTATTCCCATGCCTGATGGCTCCGTCAACACCTCCCTTCAGTCGGAACCAGTCATCGGGCACTTTTATCGTACCACCGGAGGGAATAATTGGAACTTGTTCATTTTCTACTTCATTATCCTTTCTTAACTTCATTGCTCCAGAGCGGAAAAAAGCCCCGGTTCGCCGATATATCCGACAGTCCGGGGGCTATAGTAATGAAGCTTTTTCTTCCCTAGTCCAGGAAGCGGGCCAGTACAGCGGCATACACACCATGGCCGTAATCATTCGGATGATTCAGATTGTTAAGCAGCAAGCTTTCATGCGACTTGCCGGCGGCAAGCTCCTCCAGCCAAGCCTGCTGAACATCGGCTACCGGGAGGCTCAGCTCGACACCTACACAACGTATGGCTTCCGCATATGCGGCTGCATTAGAACTTGCGAACATCCAGTGAGGATTGGGCAGACAGGGAGTGACAAGAAGAATATCCGCATCTGTTTGTGCTTGAACCCCCGCTGCCATCTCCGCGAGATGCCGCTTGAACGCCTCCACCGGAACGGCATTGCTTCCATCCGGCTGCCGGTTCTGGTCATTCATCCCGTATGCAATGGTGACCAGGTCGGGACGAAGCGCGATCACATCATGCTGCAGGCGCTTAAGCCCCCCTACCGAGCTTTCACCGCCTACCGCCTTATTGAGAACGGCAATAGGGGCATCGGGGTAACGGGCTCGCATCACTGACGCGAAACATTCCGGGTAAGAGAACTCCGGTCGGCTGGCCTCGTAGCCCGCACTGATGCTGTCTCCGAATACCACATAGTGAATAGGTTCTCCTGCTGCAAGCTTTTGGCACAGATTCGGCAGCCCCGTGTATTTCGGGTTCGTATCGGAGGGCTCGCCGTCGCCTGCAGCCGGCGTATATTCAATCGTACAGGTATAACCGGCGTTAGAATAGGAATCGGACTCTCTGTGGTCGAACGATGTCTTCCCGTAATGCGGATGACTCCGCCAGTCGGGTATTCGGCTATCCGCCGTCCGTCGAATGGTTCCCGCCTTCGCATCCAGTTCATAATCGGTGTCCGGCTCATAGACGGCCGGGTTCAATGACGGCCCGATCAATCGTATGTGTGCGCCCGGCATCGGTGGATAACGCAGCTTTTGCTCCTCCACGCCGATAAATACGAGGGTTTCGCTTCGAGTTGCGAACATGATCCCCTTCTCCTTTCTGTCTGCTACCAGGTGACTTCGATTGTACCGGTTATAGAATCGAGAACGATGGCCTCTCCGGTTACGGCAGCCGTCAAATCCAGATAACTCTCCCCCAGCTTCACCTCAACCCTGCCTTGGCGAATAGCGTTGATCGGAGGATAGAGGGTGACCCGCGCATCGGCGAGGTTCGTAACGAGCAGTTTCCGCGTAGGGAGATTATGGAGAAAACGTTTCTTCGGCGTCGGAACGGCGGACATCTCCCGGCATGAGACAAGCGTGGGATTGCTCTGATCAACGAATACCCGGCACTCCACGTGAAACGTCCGGTCCAGTGCATACTCAGCAGACCCGCTTCCGGCTTCGACTGTCTGTCCGATAGGGAGCGGCACACCCTCCGGGAAACGCATCGAAAGATGCACCGTTGTATCCTGCCTGCAGCCCGTGAAGAAATATCCGTTGTCCCTGCGCGCAACAAACAGCAAGACCGGCGGAGATATGGAGCTTACCTTCAATTGACGCAGCGTATAACCGAAATCCTGTAGAAGAAGCCGCGCCAGTACCGTGCTATCCCCATAGGAAGGGTCCTGCCGGACGGGCAGGTGGGTAACACCCGTCTCCTGATAGGGCAGAGAACCCCGCACCCAGGCAACGCGCCCGCCTCCCCATTCCGGGAGAGAACGGCTGAGCGCAAAAACGCGCCGCTGTTCGTTTTGTGATGCGGATGCCCGAATACGCGTACCGATATCCTCCGGGTTGGCACATACTTCCCCCAGCGCTCCATCCGAGATTGTTGTACGGTGGTTCAGCTTCATCGAACGAGTAGCTTCACCTCGGACCAGATCACCGTCCGGCTCTAGCGTCAGGTCGCAATCCCCTGACAACCCTTCAGCCATTCCAAGGTTGAGCAGCTCCATCAGTGCCTCGTCCCGCACGGGGCCGTAGAGCATCACCTTCCCTCCCTGACACACCCACTGGGCAATACGTTCCGCCGTTTCGCCGTGCAGCCAGAAGGTCGATGCCACGAGGATCGAGTCCTTTAGCGCCGCAGCGCCCGCCTCTGTCAGGTTTAGGAACGAACCGGAGCCGATGACCGTGTTCAGCGGCAAGCCTTCATTGATCGCGTTGCGGATAAACCAGTCATGGTAGAAAACGCTTCCCGCTCCATTCGGATCGGCAGCAACTCGATCATGCAGCTCGTCAAAGGGATAGATCCAAGTGAGCAGCCCCGGTGCATCTGGATATTCCTTTAAGGCGCGGCGGATATGGGCCGACACCTCAAGCGCCGTGTCTTCCGGCAAATCCCCCTTCTCCGTATCGATCGTCAGCAGCTCGACGATCCGCGGCGGCTCCGTCTCACCCCTCACATTCAAGCGCGAAGCGCTTAGCGGAGCATAGATGTCATGCGGCTGGCGATCATAAAGATCTGTCCACGGATTCTGCCAGAACCATGGGTCGTTCGGATAATACCGATACGGATAGACGGAACCGGGGAGAACAGCGATCCGGGACATATAGCCTGCCATTTCCAACCCGAAATCGTAATTGAGAGCCCCCCAAGGCGAATTCGGAGGCGGATATTCAAGATAGCCCCGGTTATACAACTCGCGGAGGGGGATGCAGTCCTTCGCCAGATCCATCCCCGTCCCAAAGTTCGTTCCGCGTATTTCCGTCCGGTGCCTGGGGCATTCCCGCTTGAACAATTCCCAGAACGACAGCACCTTATCCGACAATTCGCCATAGTCGGCCAGCCCCATCGTGTGCCCGTCGTAATTGGCGCCGAGGTAGGTCCAGGGGAAATACGACAGCGCGAAGCCGTTGGAGAACCAGATATAATCGAAGCCCATGGCCGGCAAAAAATCCGCGCACTGGCGGCCGAGAAATTCGCCGAAATGCGTGCCTTCGGGAATGCCGCCGGGATATGCCGCATAACAGACGCCGTCTCCCTTCAGCTTCGACCAGGTGCAAACAACCGTATAGTCGGCCTTCAGCGCGACGTAGGCGCCGCTCAGCTCGGCCCGGTTCATTTCGGGGTGGTCCTTGTACTTGAAATTCGAATATGCGAATTCAGGACCGGCGTCGAACGTAGCTCCGACCTCCAGGCTTAGGCCAAACCGGTCCAGAGCCACTCGCTTCAGTGAGGAAACAATGAACCGCAAGTCGCGGTAGGTCATCGTCACCGGATTCTCCGTGTAGAGTATCGCAGTCTTTGGATCGTTCTTGCCCTCGGTAATATGGCTGAACGTCCACTCATTCGCGAAGCCGATATAGCGGGCCCATTCCATTTCCTTATCCAGATTGCCGTCCCAGACCAGAATTTCGCTTCCATCCGCCACCCACAGCAGTACCGACGCCATACCCGACAGGCCGATAAGTGGCAGCCATTGCCGGATGGCCTCTTCGCATACTCGCTCCACCGCTGCGGGCTCCAGGCTCTTGAACGGCTTCAGACTCATCTCCAGCGTGACGCGTTCCAGCGGTTTTACGCCCTTGCTCTGCATCATAGACTAACCCCCTTTTTTTCGCATGCGTATCAAACCGTGTGCACCTCGATGCCCAGCACCTTGCCGACATGGACGATCTGGTGCGCGACATGGCCAACGCCCAGCGCAAAGTGATGCGTAGGTCCGGCGGAACACCATTCCTCTACGAACTCGGCGGCACTGCGGTTGAAGCTGCATCGGGTGTTCGTATTTCCAGTCTGCGGAATTTCGCCAGCAATGGATTCTCCTTCGGCTACAATCATCTTGTAACGGCCCTCAGGCGTCTGCGAAATACTCAGAATCGTCACCGGTCCGGTCTTGATGCTGAATTCGACGCCGATGCCCGAACCGGATTTGCCGTGGAACACGTCAAGCCCCCGGATGATCGGACGGCCGTCGCTGATCTTGATGTTATGCGGACCGTCGTGTCCGACCAATACGACATTATCGACGAAGTCGCACGGGTGCAGTTCGGCGAATGAGCCGCCCGCCTCCAAACGGTCCATGATCATCATTGCCGCACATGTCTTTAGATCCGCCTCGCCTGCGAGCGGAATACCCTGGCCCGTCAGGAGTGAGTTACCCAGCACCATATTGGATCCGATCCGCTCGAATTCATTGCCGTTCAGCCCTTTGTAATAATAGGCGAGACCGCTCAGCCCAAAAGCAGCGATCAGCTTATCAAGACCTACCGCCACCTTCGCCGACCATTCCAGGTCCTCCGGCCGAATCGGCCTTGTGATCGGATCGATGAATGGATCTGCAACCGTGAAGATGCTTCGGATTTCCTCGATTTTTGCTTTCATCTCGCCCGCCGTCACGCTGCGAACCAGATGAGCCAGTTCATCCATTTCAATCATTTGCACATGTGCTCCGAAAGCCGCCGTAAAAGCCGTCGGGTCAGAATTCATATCGTACATACCCTCGTACGTATGACCGAGATAACCGATTTTGGCCTGCCTGAATGCGCGCTTGGCATTCGCCACCCGGCACCAATCCTTTAGCTGCCGCCTTGCCCGCGGATCGTCATGCAGAGTTCCCACGATCATACCCGCTGCCGGTTTCCCCGCCCGGACCAGTACGCCCCCGATCTCCGGCAGTGAACAGATATTATCGTTCGCAAGCTGCATATACGTGGTCGTGCGTCTGTAGTCGAGCTTCTTCATCGGCTGCAGGGCAACTAGTACTGCAGGGACGTTAAGGTTCATGATCGCCGTGGCGGCAGAAGAGGAGGTTACATACGTCGTAAGGAAGACGAAGAGAAAATCGATATCCATTGCTTTCAAAGCGGCTGCGGCAGCAAAGGAACGGTCCACATTGTCTACGAATCCGCCAGATACAACCTCTACTGGCTCCTCTCTCAGCATGTCTTCAAATATTTTGCCGTACCCCTCCAGTTCTTCCTTCAGCCCTGGAAACTGTCCCCAGTAAGGTTCGTGGCCGACGTGAATCACGCCAACCCTTGCTCTTGCTTTCTGGAACAATACACTCATCGGTTATCCCTCTTTCTGTAAGTTTCTTCACTATCAAGCTTAATCAGAATAGGGTTTAGGAGCAATGAGTCCATCTACTAGAATTTGAAATATTCTATGATTGCTGTACAATAATAAAGGAGGTGAGCTGGCGGTGATCGAGCCTATTGCCGTTTATTTCGAACAATGCGAGCCGGGCTGGGCAGTTCCGGAATCGGCTGCGCGCAATCATATTCTCCTTCTGATGACCGAAGGAACGATCGTATATCGAGTCGGCGGGAGCGAATGTCTTCTGACGAAGGGTGATGCGCTCTATATGCCAAAAGGTGCGATTCGGTTCGGCTTGAACCGGTCCGATGCACCCCACGGGATGTATGTGGCCCACTTTCAATATGCGGGAGACGGCGAAGGGCTTCCGATCTTGCAGGAGAACCGCCACATCCACACCCGCATTCTGCAGTATGACTATGTGAGGCAGCGCTTTTCTCTGCTGACCCAGCACTGGCTTCGCAAAACGAAATATGCCGATACATTCTGCCACAGCATCCTGCTTGAAATATTGGCTGTCGTCAACGAAGAAGCGGACTCGGTTGCAAAACGTGACCGCGCTTACAGCATCGTCAACCAGATTCAGAGTTACATTGCAGCCAACTATCGGAGGACAATCGGCATGGATGAGCTGGCCAGGCACGTCGAGCGGTCACCGAATTATATCAGCCGGATCTTCAAGGAAGAGACCGGACAGACCGTCACCGACTATACCCAGCAGCTGCGGATCACGGCGGCTTGTGATTTGTTGGCCAACTCCCAGATGAACGTCAGGGAGATTTCGGATTTTCTCGGATTTTGTGAGCAGTCGTATTTTAACAAGGTATTCAAGAGATTGACCGGGACATTGCCGTCGGTCTATATGAAGGAAAAGGTAAGAAGATGGAAAGCATAAGATGCGGCTTTGGTGAAGAAGGGGCGGGCATTAATGGCCGCCCCCCCCGGTTG
>JAEWMH010000210.1 GCA_023393235.1 Bacillota bacterium
GCCATATCCGGTGGGACCTGGCGGTGTACCGCTGCCGGCCCGCGCCGGATTTTGGCGCCGGCGGAACGGCGGCGCCCGGCTACGCGGCGGCGGAGAGTGCCGCGTGGTACGGCGGGGCGGCTGCGGACAGCGCCGCATCCATGGTCCAGGGCGCTGCTCCCGGCGCGGCGCCGGGGATGGCCCCGTCCCGCGGCGGCCTGCCGCCCCGCTACCGCTGGATGAGCTGGGAGGAGATGGACCAGCTGGCTTTCCCTAATGTGTTTCTGCGCATCCTGAAGGCCTACCGGGAAACGGTCCCGGGGCAGCAATAGGGACGCGTACTCGAAAAATCATATCCAAACCGCCGGCTGATGGGCAAAACGGGTAATTATACGTTAGTGGGCAAACCAGCAGCATGGCCCTGAACGATCGCATACACCCAGTACATGGCACACAGAGGCGCCGCCCAAAAGGGAAGGGCGGGCAACCCCAAAAGCATTTAATAAAAATGGAGGCGGTTCTCGATGAAGCTTGCTTTTATCTCCGATATTCATGGCAATTACCATGCGCTGGAGGCGGTGCTGCTGGATATTGCCACCCTCAAGGCGGACAAAATCTACGTGCTGGGGGACTTGGTGTTCAAAGGCCCGCTGCCTGCCGAATGTGTGCGCAGAATCCGTCAGCTGGATACGGTGGTGATCCAGGGGAATATTGACGAGCTGGTGGGCTGCAACCTCATCCAGCCGGGTTTTGCCAAGTCGGAGGAGCAGCAGGCGGCCTTGCTGGAAGAAATGGAATGGACACGGAACCAGTTAACCCCGGAGGAACTGGAATATTTGGCCGGCCTGCCCTTTTCTCATGAGGAGGAACCCGTAAAGGGTCTTCGCTTCCGCATGGTACATGCCAATCCCCGCAATCTGCTGGAGCAGGTGCTGCCAACAGATGCAGGGGAGCAGGTGCTCACCCGCATGTTCGAAGGAACGGAAGCTCACATTGCCCTTTACGGACACATCCACATGCCATACATCCGCCACATCGGCGGCAAGGTGGTCGCGAATACCGGCAGTGTCGGACTGCCCTTTGACGGTAATACAGCCGCTTCTTATGCTGTGCTGGAGATAGATGAGCCGTATGCGGGCTCAGCACCTGTCTTCTCCCTGGGCATCCGCAGGGTGCCATACGATGTGGAGGCAGCAGTTCGTGCGTTCGAAGGGACGGAGCATCCTTTTGCGGAAAATGTGATAACCGCGCTGCGGGCGGGCAAACGCCCCTGACCCCGGCAGGTTGACAGACGAAATGGAGGAAAGTGTTGTGAAACGCAGCTTTTTGATTCTGTACGGTCTGGGCGGCAGTGGTCCTGACCATTGGCAATCCTGGCTGGCACGCGGGCTTAGCGCCCGCGGGGAAACGGTCCATTACCCCGGCTTGCCCAATCCGGATCATCCGGACAAGGAGCAGTGGCTTGCTGACCTGGCCCAAACCATCGATGCCATTCCCGAAGATGAGGAGCTGACGGTGGTGGCCCACAGCCTGGCTTGCATCCTGTGGTTTCATTATGCGGCCCAAGGAGTCCGGCGCAAGGCGGAGCGTGTGTTTCTGGTGGCACCGCCTTCCGTCCATACCAGGCTGGAGGAGGTAGCAAGCTTTTTCCCTGTGCCGGACCGTCTGGAGGAGGTTCAGCACGCAGCTGCGCAAACCCTTCTGATCCTGTCCACTACAGATCCGTATTGCCCACTGGAGGATGCCCTCGTTTACAAAAGAATGGGCGTGCCCAGTCTGACCTTGCCTGATATGGGCCATATCAATGTGGCTTCCGGGTATGGCCCCTGGGAGTGGATTCTGAAGCTGTGTCTTAATGGCAGCCCGATTCTATAAGCCGGGAAGAGCCGCAACGGAAATATATCCATACTTTTCTTCCGGACTGCACCCTGATTCTTCAGGCGTGCAGTTTTTATGTTATATAACCTGACATAGACACAGAATTGTGCTTAGGCCCTGCTGGAAGAAGAATGGTATGATACGGGTAAAATGTCCGTTGGAGGTGGTCCGGTTGAACGGAAAAATCCAAGAAAAGGGATGGGCGGGATATGATTTTGTTCCGACGCTGCTGGCGATGATGCCCTGTCCGTTAAAGGTGCCGGTGGAGGAGGATTTCGCCAGGCGGGAGGAAGCGGGAGAATGGGCGGGCTTCGATACGTCGAGGATTGTGTTTGAGGGGAACGCCACCCAAACCGGCTTCTATCAGCAGGTGAAGGCTTACCGCCACGAGGATGAGCTGCCGGAGCTGATCATCTCTCCGGGCATCAGCAGCTTTTTTCATTCGGATTTCCGGGAAAAATTCCTGGAGCGTGGTGTGTTTGCGGATGTGACGGAGGGCTGGAGGGGCAATCCCCGTTTTGGCAATTTGGAGCTGGTGGACCCGAAGAGCTGGTATACGGTGATTTGTGTGAACCCGCTGGTGATGGTGGCGGATTTGACCCGTTTGGACGGCCTGCCTGTCCCCCGGTCCTGGGCGGAGCTGCTGAAGCCCGAGTGGAGCCGGAGGGTGAATATGCGGGGCAAAAACAACAAGGATTTCTGTGAAACCACGCTGCTGACCCTTCGCCATGTTTTTGGCCCCGAGGCGGTGGAGCGGTTCGGAGAGTCTGTGAAGGATGGGCTGCATCCTGCCCAAATGGTTAAACTGGCGGGCACGGGCCATCCCGATGCGCCTGCGGTCTCCATTATGCCGTATTTTTACGCTAAAACCATTCCCCGCAAGGATAAAACCGCCATCATCTGGCCGGAAGAAGGGGCTATTGCAAGTCCGGTATTCCTGCTGTCCAAAGCCGCGTCGCGGGAGCGACTCCAGCCGTTGACAGATTATCTTACGGGACCCAGTGTATCGGCTTTGTACGAAAATGCCTGGTTTCCGGCATTGAACCCATCGGTGGAGAGCAAACTCCCGCCAGAAGCCAAGCTGATTTGGATGGGCTGGGATCTGGTGTGGCATGAGGATATCGGGGCGGTTAAGCTGGACACGGAGGAACGCTTCATGAACGGCTACCGCAAGGGGCGGAGCCTATGAAGCTGATCACGTTGGCCGGCCCACCTTCCAGCGGCAAAACCTCTGTACTGCTGCGCATAATTGAAGCGTTGGGGGAAGCGGGGAAACGTGCAGGGGTGGTCAAGTTTGACTGTATGGCTACCTTTGACGACAGACTGTACGAGGAAAAAGGGGTTCCCGTTCTGGTGGGCCTGTCCGGAAATCTGTGCCCTGACCATTATTTTGTCACGAATATCGCCTCCTGTCTGGAATGGGGGAGCTCGGTGGGGGCGGATATGCTGATTACGGAAAGCGCCGGGCTGTGCAACCGCTGCTCGCCATACATCCGGCAGGTCCAGTCGGTCTGTGTCCTTGACCATCTGTCTGGGCTTAACACCCCGGCCAAAATCGGGCCTATGCTCAAACTGGCGGACACGGTGATTCTCACCAAGGGGGATATTGTCTCCCAGGCAGAGCGGGAGGTGTTTCGCTACCGGGTGCGGAAGGCCAATCCCAAGGCGGAGATTATTCCGATGAACGGGCTTACCGGACAGGGAAAGGAACGGGCGAGGGATGTGTTTTTGACGGCGCCGGAGGTAGAGTCGCTGGATGGCTCCAAGCTGCGGTTTTCCATGCCTGCTGCGGTGTGCTCCTACTGTCTGGGGGAAACGCAGATCGGCGAGGATGCGCAAATGGGCAATGTGCGGAAGCTGTGGACGCCAGGGGAGGAGGGTTAGGCTGGGGATTGAGGGCAGGGGTCTTGAGTGCATCCCCCGTCCCAGGCCCCCGAGCACCTCCTCGTGCGGATGGGCGCCATGGCAATTTGCAGCTTCCTTACCACACAACTAACAAGGAGGCAGAATCATCATGGAAAAGGTGCGATCCATTACCATCTGCGGCGGCCGTGACAAAAACGGGCAGCCCGAGGACTGCCGGATCCACCTTGTGCCTGGGGATATTGCGGCCGTGGTCGGCCCCACCGGTTCGGGCAAAAGCCGGTTGCTGGCGGATATCGAGTACCTGGCCCAGCGGGATACCCCCAGCGGCAGGCAGATCCTGTTGAACGGGCAGCCTCCTGCTCCGGCGGAGCGATTCGGCATCGGTACCAAGCTCATCGCCCAGCTGTCGCAAAATATGAATTTTGTGCTGGACGCCACGGTGGGGGAGTTTATTGCCATGCACGCGGCTTGTCTGGAGCTAGAGGAGCCGGAAGGGAGCTTGTCAACTGAAGTAGGAGTAGAGCAGACGGGAAGCGGCTCGCGAACCGGTTCTTCTACGGGTGGGGCATGGGGAGGCTCGGGAAACGGTGCGGGACAGGCAGAAGCTCTAGAGAGTAAAGGGAGCTGTGGCGCGGGACAGACAGAGGCTGGAGCTGGTAAAGGGAGTTATGGCGCGGGACGAACAGAGGCTGGAGCTGGTAAAGAGAGTTGTTCCGAAGCTGGTGTGGAGTCGAGTAAAGTTGGGTGCGTCTCCCAAAGCGGCGGACGGAGCTTGGCGGAGCAAGTGCTGGAGCAGGCCAACCGGCTGGCGGGGGAGGCCTTTACGCTGGACACACCGCTTACGGCGCTAAGCGGCGGGCAATCCCGGGCGCTGATGATAGCCGATACGGCCATTCTCTCCGACTCCCCCATCGTGCTGATCGACGAGATCGAAAATGCCGGCATCGACAAACGGCTGGCCCTGGAGATTCTGGTGGACCGCCAAAAGATTGTGATCATGGCTACGCATGATCCGATTCTCGCCTTATCCGGGCATTACCGGCTGGTGCTGGGCAACGGCGCTTTGAAGGGTGTGCTGAAGACGGAGGGCGGGGAGCTGGAGCTGCTGGAGGAGCTGCGTGCAGCCGACTTGCGGCTGGCGGCCATCCGCCGGGCGCTGCGGGCGGGGGAGCGGCTTCACCCGGGGATGTAACTGGTACAGTAAACGGCGGTTGATGCTGCATGGGAAGTGGGGACCTGGGTTGGGGTAACAGGCAATAGGTTTTACGCTATCGTTGCAGCATGCACTGGCCGTGAAGTTGCCGCTGATCCTGAAGCATGTACTGATCCTGAAGCATGTACTGCTCCCGATGCATGTACTGATCCTGAAACATGTACTGCTCCCGAAGTATGCCCTGCCCGGGAGGGAAAAGCTGTTCCGGAAGCTATTGCTGCCCTACAGCATGAGCTGTCCCGGAAGCATTCACTGTCGCTAAGCATGCGCTGTCCATGAATAAAAGCGGCAGAACGGGCCTGGTGCCTCGTCCTGCCGCTTTGGCTGGTTGGTTTTGGAGCAGTATAATAAGGTGTGCGTGCAGTGCGGGAATGATAGCGGACAACAAATGTATGCTAAACCGCCGAGAGTTAGGCAATCCGGGCAAATAACATACATGTTTTGTATGCTATTGGGCCAAAACCGGCCTAAAACAGGATGAAAAGCTCCAATAGCATACATTTTATGGCGCTTACATGGCTGCTGGAGGCGGGTATTAAGCAAATAGCATACATTGTTTGCCGCTTACATCCGTTCGGGGGTAAATGATCTAGGTTAAGCTGCAATCAACATCCGGTGCCGCATAGCCGATATATATGACGTGTATGCTGCCCGACGTGGACTAGCCCATATCTGCAGCGGATGTGCTGCGCATCTTCGCTGCCCGCCTCCGGCCAAACAGTCAGGCCGCCTCTTCCAGCGGCCTGACTATCGTCTTACAGCGCGTCGCCTACGTGGTGGATGCGCAGCAGGTTGGTGGTGCCGGTGGCACCCGCCGGTACGCCTGCGGTGACCACCACCAGGTCGCCGTCCTGCAGATGGCCGGCGGCCTTGGCCAGCTCCACAGCGGCCAGAATGGCCTCGTCCGTGCTGGCCACCTGCTCCTTGCGGAGCACGGGGATGACACCCCAGGACACAGTCAGCGCATGAAGCACGCTGGACTTGGAGGAAACGGCAATCACCGGCGCCTTGGGCTTGTGCTTGGCGATCATCCGGGCGGTAAAGCCGCTTTCGGTCAGCGCCAGAATTGCCTTGGCACCCAGCTCCAGAGCAGCTTGAGCCACGGCTTGGCCGATGGCCCCGGTTACATCGTGGGTTTTACGGTCGGCCTGCAAGGTCAGCCAGCTGTAGCTGTCCAATGCGCCCTCCGCCTTGGCGGCGATACGGGCCATGGTTTCCACGGACTCCAGCGGATACTTGCCTGCGGCGGACTCGCCGGAGAGCATAACCGCATCGGTGCCGTCGAATACGGCGTTGGCCACGTCGCCTGCTTCCGCACGGGTGGGGCGGGGGTTCTGCTGCATGGACTCCAGCATATGAGTCGCAGTGATAACGGGTTTGCCGGCCAGGTTACAGCGGCGGATCATATCCTTTTGAACCAGGGGAACGTCTTCAACGGGAAGATCCACACCCAGGTCGCCACGGGCAACCATAATGCCGTCGGCTACAGAAATGATGGCGTCGAGATTTTCCACACCCTCATCGTTTTCGATCTTGGCGATAACCTGGATATGGCCGGCGCCCAGCTCGTCCAGAATATGCTTGATCTCCAGAATATCCTCGGCCTTGCGCACGAAGGATTGGGCAATAATATCGATCTTCTGCTCCACGCCGTATTTGATGTGGCGGATATCCTTTTCGGTAACGCCGGGCAGGCTGGTTTTGACGCCGGGAACATTGACGCCCTTGCGGGGTTTGAGACGGCCGCCATTTTTAATCAGACAGGTGATCTCAGTGCCTTCCGCCTTCACGACTTCCAGACGGACCAGGCCGTCGTCGATGAGGATGATGCCGCCGGGCTTCACGTCCTGGGGCAGCTGTTTATAGGTAACATGGATACGGTCTTTGGTGCCAAGCACTTCTTCAGTGGTAAGAGTAACGTGTTCGCCGGGAACCAGCTCTACGAAGGCCTCTTCCATCTTGCCGATGCGGATTTCGGGGCCTTTGGTATCGATCAGGACAGCCACATAGGCATTCTCGGCGGCTGCCGCTTCCCGAATGTTGCGGATACGGGCGGTATGCTCCTCCGGCTCGCCGTGTGCGAAGTTCAACCGGGCCACGCTCATGCCTGCGCGAATCAGCTTGCGCAGCATCTCCGGACTTTCGCTGGCCGGGCCGATGGTACAGACAATTTTCGTTTTACGCATTACTCTCCACTCCTTGTCCGTGTGTAGTGCTTGTGAATTTTTTCTCTTTCTCTTAGAATAAAGGAAAAGCAATCATAAGAAAAATATATATTTTTTCGTTTTTCATCAATTTTGATGTAGGAAGCAGGTGTAGTGATGAATTTGCACGCCCTGAGGATTTTCCATACCGTTGCGGAAAAAGGGGGAGTGACCCGGGCTTCGGAGGATTTGCTGATCAGCCAGCCGGCAGTGACCGCCCAGGTGCGCAATCTGGAGAAGGAGCTGGGGTTTGCGCTGCTGGCTCCCAAGGGACGGGGCGCACTGCTGACGGATGGGGGCAGGCTGGTGGCGGATTATGCCAAACGGCTCTTTGCCCTGGAGCGGGAGATTGAGTCGGGCATCCGGGAGTACAAAGCCGGCTTCAGCGGCGTGCTGAGGATTGTAGCCACCTATCTGCCTGCCAACCTGCTTTTGCCGGAATGGCTGGCCCGCTACAAGCAGGAGCATCCTCAGGTAGAGGTGGTGCTGACCACCGTAAATTCCCGGGAGGCGGTGGAGCAGCTGCTTCATTATGACGCGGAGGTGGCGGTGTACGGGGGCGGCTGGGAAGAGCAGCCGGGAATTGCTTGGGAGCAGCTGCTGGAGGACGAGCTGTGGTTTATTGTCCCCAACGGCCATCCTTATGCAGGCCAGGAAATCTCTTTGGCGGAGATGATGAAGGTTCCGTTTATATTGAGGGAGGAAGGAAGCTCCACCCGGGAGCGGCTCTTCTCGCTGTGCCGGGCGCTGAATGTGAATCCTCCCAAGGTAGGCTTGCAGTTTAACGGTGTGAGCGAGGCGGTGCGTGCGGTTATTGCCGGATACGGGGCGAATTTTATTTCTTCCATGGCGGTGCGCGACTATGTGGAGCGCAAGGAGGTGTCCCGGGTGTTCGTGCGGGGCCTGACGCTGATGAATCCCATCGCAGTATGTACCCGTAAGGAGGAGATGCTGTCCCCTGTGGCGGAGGCCTTCGTGGGACTGATCCGCGGCGAGGTGAAATGGTGGCAAAAACGCCCCAGGGGCGGGGTGTGACCTTCGCGCAGGCTTGCAGCGGCAGTCTGGATGAACGGCAGATATCCGAATACCCGAGACCAAGAGAATAAAGATATGGAACGCCTTCCGGCTTTTGTGGAAAGGCGTTTATTCTTGTGTTCAGATATTCCTTTACTTGGTATAATCAGGGAAAAAGGAGGTGTCGGATGAAAGCGGCTAAACCTTGGATGACGCTGGTTTTGCTGGGAGGGATGCTGGCCGCAGGCGGCTGTGAGAAAAATGGGGAAGGTCAGCTTGCGGAGGATGGCCCCGACGTAGTGGCAACGTCCTGGAATGGGTCTTCACCTTCATCCGCTGCTTCCGGTTTTTCTCTGTTTCCTGCTGCAGCTACTCCGCTCCCGGACACAAAACAAAGCCCCTCTCCCCAACACCTGCTGACCGAAGAAGATGCGATTTCCAACGTAAAGCAATTACACGGCCATAACGGAGAGGTCCGCTTCAGCGCAGAGCTTCAACGCGGCACCGATTACGAAGGGGGAAAACGGGACATCTGGAGAGTGGAGGCGTTGTTTCCGGCAGGCAACCGCTGGTGGTACTCGCTGGATGCGGCGGACGGCAGCCTGCTGGTGCTGACGGAGCTGGAGGCGCCGTCGGCTGAGGTGGCCATCCCTGCCTTCAAGCCTTACCTGACGGAAACGGAGAAGGGCCTGCGGTTGGAGTGGGATAAAACCCTCCATCCCGACGTAACCATTATGCAGACACTGGTTTCCCCGGAGGCGAACAAGCTTGCGGTTCATCTTGTAAGGCGTCTTGCATACGTTAAGGGAAGGGAGCAATTTCTCATGGACGCCGTGATTGTGGACCCCACCGGAAACAGCTTGCGGACCGTTCCGCTTGCAGATGTGGTGATGAATGACGGGATGGACAGCTACACGGGAAGTTCCTTCGCAGTGGGGCATGGTTTTGACCGGGAGGAAAGACTTATTCTCACAGTGCCGGCAACGCGGCAGGGCAGGATGCAGTACGATGTGCAGGCTCTCGACATCCGGACAGGCATAACCTCTCTTCTCGTGCAAAATGTGATCCCCGATCCGAATCCGGATTGGCTGGCCAAGGGCTGGCTTTCTTCTGCGGGAGATACGCTGGTTCTCAATTTGTACCAGAGCGGGGGGCTTTGGACTGCCGATCTGCAGACGGGGCGAGTCCAACCATCCTCCGCAGCTTTTCCCCATCTGTGGCCGCTTATAAACCTGTATCCTTCACCGGATGGAGAACGGTTTATTTATTTGGGCAAACAAGGCGGCTTGGGGCTTTATACGGCGGATGGAAAACATTTGGCGGAGCTGCCCGGCAAGGAAGGGGTTTATGCCACACCTCCTGCAGCATGGAGTCCGGATGGGCGGTACTTTGCGCTGGAAACCACACCGGGCAAAACCGGGGAAGATGTGATTTGGAGCGGGGAAAACCGCGTTCATACCATCGCCCCCAAGCAGGTTCTGTTTTATGACCGGGACGGCAAACCGATTGCGGATATTCAAGCGGAGCGGTATAAGCCCGGCGGGCGAATGGAGTTCGCAGGCTGGCTGGCGGACGGCAGCGCAGCTGTGCTTCATGCCTTCAAGCTCGAGCCTCAGGAAGATGTGCCAAAGCGAGTGCAATCCGCCTATTATCTGATGGATTCGGAGAATGCCGGTTCCTTGGTCTCTCTGGCTGAGGCGGGGCGGATCGAAGCCATGGCGCGGCCGGAGTCCATTTTTAGCAAAGGTGACGGACGGCTGGTATTCATTGACCGGGTTTCCCGGTCTTGTTTCGCCCAAGGCGGGGATTACAGTGAAGCACACCATGAACAGGGCATGATGACGTTTCTTGTGTCTGCCCCCGGTGAGGAGCCCCTCCGCTGGACTGCTTCCCAGCAAGGGGCAACGACTTTGTACAGCTATTTCCCCGGCACCCGTAAACCCGTTCAAACTCCTCTTACGGATCAAGGTTCCAATTTCATTTCCATCGGACCGGATATGGTCTTTAGCTCTGCCGAAGGGTATCTCCGCCTGAAATAAAGTGGGAACAGCTTGGTTTATTTTCAAGTTTTCTGAAAAACCATGTAAAGATACTTGACATAAAAATAGAGCGAGACTAAACTAATTCTTATAAATCCACAGAATTCATGCCGTTTACCCCTCCATTTTGCTTAATTCAATGTCATGTTTATGTTATATATTCTTGAAGTCGGTCTGCCGGAATATGTTTCCCCGTACGGATGATGGATGTTTTTTATATGAAGGGGGCTGGGAGTTATGGGAGCGGTGGAGCGGTCGCCGATTGCGCCTTATGCGCTGGAAGGTTTCTATGATGAGATGTTTGCGGAAAACGGCCTGCAGGTCCGTTCCCATTACAGCCAGGTGTTTGATCAGCTCGCGTCCCTGAAGGCGGGGGAGGCGGGAGCCAAACAGGCGGCCTTCAACCGGCGGATGATGGAGGAGGGCATCACCTTCACTCTGTATTCCCCCTCCCAGATTCAGCCCCTGGAGCGGACGATTCCCTTCGATCTGATTCCCCGGGTGATTCCCAAGGAAGAGTGGGATGTCCTGGAGAAAGGGCTCCTGCAGCGGATCACGGCCTTGAACCGGTTTGTGTATGACGTGTATCACGGGCAGCAGATTGTGAAGGATGGCATTGTGCCCCGGCGGATGGTGGTGGCCAACAAGTATTTTCGCCCGGAGATGATGCATGTGCGGGTGCCGGAGGATGTTTATATTACTACGTCCGGTATCGACCTCATCCGCGATGAGCACGGCGCTTATTATGTGCTGGAGGATAACCTGCGTTGTCCCTCTGGATTTTCGTACCTGTTCAAAAGCCGCTCCATGATGAACCAGCTCTACCCGGAGCTGACTCTGTCCTCCTCCATCCGGGATGTGGAGCATAGCCTCAACCGGTTTCTGACTGTCCTGCGCAGCCTTTGCCCTACCCGGAAAAAAGACCCCGTCATTGCGCTCTTGACCCCCGGCGAATACAACTCCGCCTATTATGAGCATACCTTTTTGGCCCAGCAGATGGGGATTCATCTGGTTGAAGGCCGGGACCTGGTGGTGATGGACCATAAGGTGTTTATCCGCGGTCTGGGCGGACTGACCCAGGTGGATGTGATCTACCGGCGGATTGATGACGACTATCTGGACCCGCTTGCTTTTGACCCGACCTCCATGCTGGGGGTGGCGGGGATTATGAATGCTTACCGGGCAGGAAACGTGGCCATTGTGAATGCGCCGGGCACCGGAGTGGCCGACGACAAGGCCATGTACGCCTATGTGCCGGATATGATCCGCTACTATTTGAAGGAAGAGCCGATTATCGGGAATGTGCCCACTTATGTGCTGTCCCGGCCGGAGGAGCGGGGATATGTGCTGTCCCGTCTTCACGAAATGGTGGTGAAGGAGACGTCGCTGTCCGGCGGCTACGGCATGCTTATCGGTCCATCCGCGTCGGAGGCGGAAATCGATGAGTTCCGGGCCAAAATTATGGCCGACCCGGGCCGTTATATCGCCCAGCCTACCATCCGGCTGTCCCGGGCTCCCGTGCTGACGGGAGGCCAGCTGGCGCCGCGGCATATCGATCTGCGCGCCTTTATCCTCATGGGTGGCGGCACGGCAGGGGTGCATGTCATTCCCGGGGGATTAACCCGCGTTGCCATGACGGAGGGGTCGCTGGTAGTGAATTCCTCCCAGGGCGGCGGCTGCAAGGATACCTGGGTAATGGCGTAATACGTTCCCCCAAAAGTGAAGTTGAGCTGACGAAGCTTAATCCGGTAACTTTTGGGGGAGCCCCCGAAAAAAGCCCCCAAAAGTGACGTGAAGCTGACGAAGCGTATCCCAGTCAGAAAGAACAACTATCGTAAGAGAGGCGGGGGATTGCCATGCTGAACCGCAATGCGGAGGCTTTGTTCTGGATCGGACGCTACATGGAAAGAGCGGAAAATCACGCCCGTCTGGTGGATGTTCATTACCATATTCAGCATGAGGGAGATTTTGCCCACGAGGAGCATAAGTGGTCCCGTCTGGTGGATGCGTTCGGAGCCAGAGGGGATTATCTCCAGCAGTTCGAGCAGTTTACGGAACGGGATGTCATTTCCTTCATTACACTGGACAGGGGCTACGGCAATTCCCTGTTTTCCTGTGTGTCTCTGGCCCGGAGCAATCTGCGCACCATCCGGGAGAAGGTCCCGAGCGAGCTCTGGGAGGCGGCCAACTCCTTTTACCTGTGGCTTGGGGAGGTGCAGGTGGCAGATATTCTGGATGAGGGCCCCAATAACTTTTTCCGGCGGGTGAAGGAAAAGGTGGCGGTGTTCCAAGGTGTGGAGCATTCTGTTATGCAGCGGGAGCAGGAGTGGCATTTCATCGAATGCGGCCGTTTTCTGGAGCGGGCGGAAAATACGGTGCGGATTCTCCAGTCGGTACTTGGTGCCATCCGGGCGGATCAGGCGGCCCCTTACCCGTACCTGATGGCAGTTCTCAAATCCGTCAGCGGCTACCAAGCGTTCCGGCGGGTATATGCCGACGGGCTGTCCGGTCCGCATATTATGGAATTTCTGCTGACCAAGGAAAGCTTCCCCCGTTCGGTCTATTTCTCCTTCCTGCAGCTGGAGGAGCATCTGGAGGAGATCAGTCTCTACGAAGGGGAGCAGCCTTATTCCCAGCATGAAAAAGCACGGCGCAAAGCGGGCAGGCTGAAGGCGGAGCTGGGCTGCCTGGACCGGGACGATCTGGGATTGCCGGAGACGGCGCTGCTGCTGGAGCAGCTGACGGAGGGCTGCCGCAGCCTGGGGAGGACCATGGCGGATACCTTTTTTCGAATGGAGGCGGCAGCCCAATGAAGCTGGAAATTCAGCATATGACCCGTTATTCCTACGCGGATTCGGCTACGGACAGTGTCAATGAGGTCCGGCTGACCCCCCGCACCAACAGCAGGCAATCCTGCTATAGCCATGAGGTGAGTGTGGAGCCGTCCACGGCGCTTTTGACCTATGAGGACTATTTCGGCAACCGGGTGCATGCCTTCACGGTGAACAAAGCCCACCGGCAGCTGACCATCCGGGTCAAGTCCGTGGTGAGCACCCAGGAGACGGTATGGCCGGAGCCTGCCCTGCGGCCGCAGGCGGAGCTGGAGCTGATGCGGACAGATACCTTTTATGACCGGTTTGTGGAGTATCTGCTGCCGACGGTGTACACGGCGTTTACGCCGGAGCTTGAGGCGTATGCCCAGCCGTACGGGCCTGGTGACGAAGGGATTTATCCTTGGGCCCAGGAGCTGAACCGGCGGATTCACGGCGATCTGACCTATGACCCGGATGCAACCCATGTGCACACGACAGTGAAGGAAACCCTGGAGCTGCGGCGGGGTGTCTGCCAGGAATACGCTCACCTGATGCTGGCGGTTTGCCGGTATCATGGCGTGCCGGCGCGGTATGTCAGCGGCTACCACTTTGTCGGGGATATCACCGGGAACAATGCGGATTTTGAGCAGGCGTCCCATGCCTGGGTGGAGGTGCTGATTCCGGGCAGCGGCTGGCGGGGCTTCGATCCCACCAACCGGGTGGAGACAGGCTGGCGCTACGTGAAGCTGGGCCACGGCCGGGATTACAAGGATATTGTTCCCGTGAAGGGCATCTACCGGGGCAGCGGCAGCCAAAACCTGACGGTGAAGGTGGACGTGCGCAAGGTGGAGGAGGATTAAAGCTTAGAACAGCAGTTATCCGGCATTAGCTGCTGATACGGCAGATATAGGAAAAGAAAGCCTGTCTGGTTCCGCGCGAATGCAGGGAAGGATGGGCTTTTTTTGGCGTGCGGCACAGGTTCCCCGATCCGGTGTGCGCCTTTTTTTGTCTAGGCAAGATTGGAAAATTCCAGTATAATGCTCCCAAAGTATCATCAAGATCCGGCACCGGGGTTACATGAGTCAAGGGGGCATTCTAATGCATATCGAATTTGACGGTTACCTGATTAGCGATGACAAAATGCTGCTGTCGGTGGAGGCGATCTCCGGCTTTTTGGGGCGGAGCTACTGGGCGTCAGAAAGGCCTGTGGAGGTGATCGAAGCCTCCATCCGGAACTCCCTTTGTTACGGCTTGTACCATGAAGGCAGGCAAATTGGCTTCGCCCGGGCGGTCACAGATCTGGCCACCATGTATTGGCTGGCGGATGTGTACGTGGACGAAGCCTACCGCGGTACCGGATTGGGCAAAAAGCTGGTGGATGCGGTGATCAACTCCGAGGAACTGCGCGGGCTGACGGGTAGACTGGGGACCAAGGATGCCCATGAGCTCTACAAACAGTTCGGCTTTGTTATGGATGAAGGCAAGGCCATGGCGAGGAGAGTGGGGGGCTAATCATGTCACCCAGCATTGCAAAAGGAGCCATGCGCTAACATGACTCCTCCGCAGCAATAGCCGCTTTAAGGGCGGACAGCTTTAATGAGATGGATGACGCTAATAAGACCGTATCCTTTGACCTTGGGCGGTCTATTTGCGCATTTGTTCGGCTAACGAATCTGTAACACGCTATTTTGCCAAAACAGGCATGCTAAAAAATCTAACGAATCTCAGCCACGCTATTTGTCTCGTTTGAAGGCATTTGAGCGCCAATTCGGACAAATAGCGTTGCTAGGATTCGTTAGATTAAAGAAAGGCCCATATGTGGCGAAATAGCGTTTCTCAGATTCGTTAGAGATTCCTTACCGGCTAAAAAACAAAGGAGCTACCCATTGGGCAGCTCCTTTTTCTCATTAATGTCTGTGTTTAGTTAACCGAACACGACCCGTCCTGGCAAATTCCTGCGTCTCCATCATTGCCGATGATCTTCAGCGGCTGTGTTTCCTGCCAGATGGTCTCCAGTGTTTTGAGGAAGACCTCCGTGGGCTGCGCCCCGGAAACGGCATACTTCCGATCAATGACGAAGAAGGGCACCCCGGTGACGCCCAACTGCTGCGCTTCTGCTTCATCGGCGCGAACCTCCGCGGCATAGTCATTTCCGGCCAGCATCGTCAGGGTTGCGGTGCGGTCCAGACCGGCTTTTTGCGCCAAATCCGCCAGGGTGTTATGGTCACCCAAAAGGAGAGAATCCGTAAAGTAGGCCCGAAACAGCTCGTTGATGGCATCGTCCCGTTTACCTTCCTCTGCTGCGTAATGCGTCAAGCGGTGGGCATCGAAGGTGTTAGTCAATTTCATCGAGTCCATATTAAAGGTAAGCCCGACTTCTTTAGCCTGGTCAGTGAGATTTTTGTTCATGGCGATGGCTTTGTCGCGGGTCATGCCATATTTGGCAGCCAGCATATGGTGGACGTCATGCTCTACTGTTTGGGGAGCCCGGGGGTCCAGCTCGAAGCTTTTGAAGACCACTTCCACCTGATCCCGGTGGGCAAACTGCTCCAGGGCAGCCTCCAGACGATGTTTTCCTATATAGCAGAAGGGGCAGGCGAAATCTGACCATACTTCAATTTTCATGAGGTAGGCTCCTTTCGTTTTGAGATGTAACTATTATAGTTACATCTTCATTTTATAGTCAACCCGACTTAAATAATGAAGTATACATTATGGGACACTTTATAATAAAAGTGAAAAAGGATAAAAATATGGATTCATATTACTTAAACCTAAATTCTCCAGCCAGAGTATCCACGCCTTTTAGGTAGATTGAGACAACTTTGTCATCAATAAAGGTGACTACTGCTTCATTGCTATAAGTGTTAGTGATTTTTTCCTCTATCTTTTCAGATTGAATTGGAATCCCCCATGCTGCTTTAACACTTAGCTGAGCATCATTAACCATTACTTTTTTATTATTTATTTCAAGAAGGGTATTATAGTTGGTTTTGTCAAAGCATATCCCAGAGGGGAGTGTCAATGTGTGCGAGCTTTTCAAGAATGAATATTGACCCAAACTGGTTTGAATAATGACTTTTTCGTAAATGTGTCTTTTGAAGGTAAATATTCCTTCATTCCCCTTCTCATCAATCGCATTGTTAGTTAGTCTTTCCATAATCTGAATTTGCTCTAATAAGTTAAACTGATCAAATCGTTCGTTTGCGGTGAGAGGCAAGGTCCCTTTTTCGTGATCCACAAGCTCAGAGATGAGCCCCGTAATGAAGGGATAATAATAGTTTAAATTATTTGCGTATTTCTCTGTACCCTTTAATAGCAATGCATGTTGATTAGGCCGAATGATTTTATTATTTGTATAATATGCTATCAAAATAACGGATAAAAAGATCAGAAAGAATATGATATATGTCAGCTTTTTCTTCATTATGATTTTCCCCTGGACCTTGTATTTGTATTACAGTTTACAAAGTTTCATTATCTTTTAGCCTTACCAGTGGGTACACCCGCTGAAGTATTAATGACTTTTAATAAAATGAAGATTGCTTTCAATATAAAATGGGATCACCCGAGACCATATTAAAATTTTGATTCATGCTAATCTGTTTTTTCAATAGATGCTGCTTTCTCTGGAATGTCTTCGTGTACTCTCCTTGTATAGTTGACTCGGCCACCTAGAAATTCGACAGCCCATATTGTACCTGTGGTTATATTCTTGATATGAACAGTAGCGACAACCCCTCCAAACCGATCCGGCTGTCCTTCTGGGGTTTGATCTAGATATTCGAAGATCATGGAAGGAACAGAGTTTCTCATGTATGCCAAAGCCTTGTATTTATAGCCGCGGTTCCTGCGATGCTGCCCATACCCTACATAAGCCAGACACACTGTCACTAAGAACATACAGAGGAGGGTGAGGCCAATTATTTCGTTTATAAAATCTTCCTCTTTATTCACAGCAAGAAGCACCAACGGTGGAGTGGATGGATCTCGCTTGGCCATAGGCATTAATCTGCCGTTATTAAATCCAACTTCCTGGATTTCTCCTGTATTTACATCTCTGAGACGAACATCGACGAAATGGCCTGCAAGTGGCCGATACTCGCTAGGGGTTTCATCCACATATTCAAACTTTGTGGAAGGATCAAACTTTTTCATATAAGTCATGGCTCTATATTTATAAGTACTGGTTTTCTGGTGATGCTCATACCCTGCGTAAGCCAGACCCACCATCAGTACAATCAGACATAGGAGAGTAATGCCAACTTTTTTGCTCATCAAGTTCACCCCTCTTTTGGTGAAGGTTATTCGGTATTCAAATTTATAGAATTATTGTATAAGTTTGTTTGTGAAAGTGCACGTCCTATTATGCCTATTTTGAGGGTTAAACTTTAATGCAATGAACATTTTTTACCACAACGCTGTTTATTCCTTAAAAAAATAATTGACTCTCACGTTACGTGATCCTTTAGAGTAAATGGTGAAGGGAGATGCAGAGGATGAAGGTAAAGGAAGTCGCCGAGCTGACGGGGGTCAGTGTGCGCACGCTGCACCACTATGATGAGATCGGGCTTTTGAAGCCGGAGGAAAAGACGGAATCCGGATACCGCATTTACTCCGGCGCCAATCTGGAAACTCTGCAGCAGATCCTGTTTTTTCGGGAGCTGGGGTTTTCCCTGACGAAGATCAAGGAGATTATCACGGATCCTGACTATGACCGCACCGAAGCGTTGGCGCTTCAGCGGCGGATGCTCGTGGACCGACGCGGGCAGCTGGACCGGATGATCAAGGTGATCGACCAAACCATCCGACACCACAAAGGAGAGATTCACATGACCGATAAAGAGAAGTTTGCGGGGTTTGATTTTAGCAAAGGCAATCCGTATGAGCAGGAAGCCCGGCAGCGCTGGGGAGATAAGGCTGTAGACAGCTCCAACGCCCGGTTGGGCGCCATGTCCAAGGAGGAGCAGGAGAAGCTGGGCCAAGAGATGAATGAGATTTACTTCAAGCTGGCAGACTTGCGCCACATGTCTCCCGAATCTGATGAAGCCCAGGCCGCCATCCGGCTGTGGTGGGAATACCTCAACCGGATGGGCAGCTATTCGCCTGAAGCGTTCAAGGGTCTGGGCGAGATGTATGTCTGTGACGAACGTTTTACGAAAAACATCGATAAGTTCGGCGAAGGGTTGGCTGTGTTCATGCGGGATGCCATGGCGGTATTCGCGGACCGGGCGGCTGCCGAATAAGAGAGGCTCTTGAAGGCGGCGGGGTTAAGCATTGACCCGCGGAGCATCTATAATGAGCCGCAGGCGCCCAGCGACTTGTGTAAGATCAAGTCCCTGGCTGCCTGCGGCTTTTCTTGATTGTCAAGCTTAAAACAAATTTATCCAAGGAGCTTGCCGGGCCAGGTTCTAAGGAGAAATTTAACTTTTAAACCAGGGTCGGGAAGGGAAATCAGTGGGGAATGTTGAAAAAAAGATGAGTGAATTTTATTGGACTGTCGATTCATAACGAGAAGCTGCGAGGCAGGCTTGCTTCCGATTGTGCAACTGAATAAATGAAGGTTACGGGAGGAGTATGACAAATGAACCAAGAGGTTACCGACTTTATCGGGAAAGTCAAAGAATCGTGGCAAGCCGGTCTATGCCAAGAATTACGCCAAGTCGTCCACAGTGCCATTCCCGATGTTCAGGAACGCATACAATACAATAAGCCTCATTTCCTGAAGAACAAAAAGTATGCAGCGGTGATCTCGACCTCAAAGGATGCTGTTAGCTTCACGATTTTCAACGCGGCGGAGCTGGAGCTGCCCGAAGGAATGTTCGACGGCCCCGCGGAGCGGAAGACGATCAAGTTCCGTAGTGGTGAGCAGATTGATAGCGGAATGCTAACCGATTTGGTAAAACAAGCCTCCCGTACTCTCTAGCACGAAAGCCGCCCAGCATCGGGGCGGTTTCTTTCCGATATGTCGATTATTCCATTGATGATTCTTCAGTGGGTATGATCATGAATAGTTGGATCGTCGCCGAAACTAGAGCTCACGCAAGAAAACGGAGAAAACAAAAACAGGTCTATCATGGTGGCATCTGACCATAATCGACCTGTTCAATATAACAAGCATATCAAGCTTACTGGAAATTGCTTAAAAATGTTGGCGCAGGGGCCGTCTTTTGCTATTTAAAAACTACTGTATTGCCATTTATACGTTAATTCCCTATCATCAGAATGGTATCGCTGTTTAAAGCTGTTAATAAGCCACTGATCATTTTTACAGGTAAGAATAAACTGAAAATCTAAAAGTCCTGTGTTTGTATAAAAGGTTACCACCGCACCATTTTTTGTGTGTTCCACCTTGCTGGGAGTATTGCTCTTGACCCCCGCGAATTTTGGTGGGGAATTGATGCCGATATAATAGGTTCTGTCCTTTTTCGTCAAATAACGAAGATAAATTTTCTCCGCCTCCGCTTTATAATTTGCGAATACAACAGATGTATCCTGGCTGGAGTCTTGCGTAAGAGGATAGTATTTCACCTGTAATTCATCGATCTGTTGGGTAAAATTTAATACCAAATCTATTAAATCTCTGTCATTCACGGTATTGGCCTCCCAGATTAGCAGGTTCAAATGAACTGACATTTTTTAACGCTTATCGTAACACCCATCCAGTACGATTACAATTCTATAATTTCAATAACTGTAGGGTAAGCCAGTTGAATATTGACCTTATGAAAGAGTTAGTTTTATAATCGAGCTATGTAAGTCCGGTGATAGCCGGATGCATCCGTGATCGGATGCCTACCGTTTGGGGCCGTAGGCACCAGGCGACTTGTGAAAGATCAAGTCCCTGGTTGCCTGCGGCCTTTTTGCGTTCAGTTACTGAAAATCGAGGGAGGAATTGCTATGAACGAAGGACAGGTAAAAGCCATCTACGTATGCTCGTCTGTAGCTAGAGGCAAAGCCGATGCCCATTCCGATATTGACCTGCATCTGGTCTACCGGGAGCCGCTGGAGGATTACAGCCGGGTGGAAGAGATTTTGTCTCATTATGCCAAACCCCATAACCTGGCAAACGGCGTGATGCTCCAACAGGTTTGTAGCGGCTGATATGTTCAACAAAAGGAGCTTACACGATACGATGATTACAACCACCATCAAAGGTATGGAGCTGCAATTCCAGACGGAGAGCAGTCTGTTTTCGCCGCGGCGCATTGACAAGGGGACATTGGCTTTGCTATCGGCTATCGAGTTTGACCCAGAGGACAGGGTTTGTGATTTGGGATGCGGCTATGGGGTCGTCGGGATAACGGCGGCCAAGCTCATCGGTCCGGACCGGGTTCTGATGATCGACAATGACCCGGAGGCTGCTTCCTGCGCCCGGGAGAATGCCCGGCTTAACGGCGTGCCGGAAGCGGAGGTTATAGTGAGCGACGGTTTTTCCGCCACCCGGGAGACCCATTTTACCAAGATCATCACCCACCCGCCTTACCATGCCGACTTCTCGGTGCCCAAGCGGTTTATTGAGAAGGGCTTCAACCGTTTGGCCCGGGAGGGGCAGTTTTACATGGTGACCAAACGCAAGGAGTGGTATAAGCAGAAGCTGATCTCGATTTTCGGCGGGGTAAGCATCCGGGAGGTGGAGGGGTATTATGTTTTTATGGCGGTGAAAAAAAGCGGCAGCTATGCTTGTGCCAAAGCAAGATGATTGTGCGGGAGGGAGCCCATCCGGTACAATCAATACAGAATGGCCGGTGGGGGACAATGCCGCGCCCAAAAAGGAGTGACGCCGATGCCGAACTACGGACCAGATCCGGACGCCATTTTTCCCAATCCGCAGATCAAGCAGATTTGTTTCATCAAAAATGTCATTACCCGTCCCAATATTATTGTGGGCGACTATACCTACTACGACGACAAGGATGGGGCCGAGCGCTTCGAGGAGCGGGTGACCCATCATTACGAGTTTATCGGCGACAGGCTGATCATCGGCCGGTTCTGCGCCATTGCCCGGGGGGTGGAGTTTATTATGAACGGGGCCAACCACAGAATGGGCTCAGTCACTACGTATCCCTTCAACATTATGGGCGGCGGCTGGGAAAAGGCGACTCCCTCTCTGGAGCAGCTGCCTTATAAAGGTGACACAGTCATTGGCAATGACGTGTGGATCGGGCAGAATGCGGTGATTCTGCCGGGTGTGCACATTGGCGACGGAGCCATTGTCGCAGCGAATGCAGTGGTGGCCTCGGATGTGGCCCCTTACACCATCGTCGGCGGCAATCCCGCCCGATTGATCCGCAGCCGCTTCGATGAGGAGCTGACGGAGTACCTCCTCCGGCTCCAATGGTGGGACTGGCCCGCGGAGAAAATTTTCCGCCATCTGGATGTGCTGTGCAGTGCCGATCTGGAGCAGATTCGCCGTATGCAGTGATGTAAGGCGTATAAAGCGCATTATGGAGCGAATAGCCCGCCTGGGAATACCGGGACGGGCTATTTCTCTGATTTACCCCATATAGCTCGTTCTGCAAAAATGTCCAATTGCCGGTCCAATTCCCCAGCTTGTATAGTGGGGGACATAATGACGGGATAAATAATGAATGGAGGAATGGCGCAATGACAGCTTTTGCTTTTACACCCATTTGGGAGGGAGCGGAAGGAAGCTCGATTCTGGGGATGAACGGCGGCCTTCCCGAGAGCCCGGACAGAAGCCTGCTGGTGTATGCCCGGAAGCAGCATCTGGACAGAGCAGACGATCACCGGACGGAGATTTGGGTGTGCAACTACGATCTTACCGGCCACCGGAAGGTGTACGAGGTAATATGCGGCAACCATAACGGGCCTTCGGCGACTTTTTTGAATAATGACTGGATTGTTTTCCGCGGGCAAAATGAACAGCAGTTCAGCTATTTCCTCATCTATGATATCCGCCGGGAGCAGGCGGTGTACGGTCCCATCATCGCCAAGGAAAGCCACCGCGGGGAAAACGGATTTTATCCGTTCAGCATATCCGACCAATATGTGGGACAAAATCCGGATTACCCGGAGATTGGCCGGCCGGGTGTGTACACGTTGGAGCTGGCTACGGGGAAAATCCGTCAGGTGATGGACAGCGAAGATTTGTTGGCGTTTATCCGCAGCCGTGGGCTGACTCCCAACGAAAATACCATCCGGATGAGCCATGTTCAGTTGAACCCCTCGGCAACCCGTGTAATGATGCGGCTTTCCGTGGAGGAGTGCAAGGTGCTGGGCGCTTTAGGCTGTTATGATCTGGAGACCAGGGCGTGGCATCTGATCCCTGACAAACCGATCCATCAGCTGTGGTATGACGATGATTCGTACATGGCTATGTACCACCATCATGACGGCCAGCGGATCGTGAAGGAAACCAGCCGTATGAACCGCTACTCTCTGGACGGGGAGATCATTGAGCCGCTGGGTGGAATCGGCAATCATATTGACGGGTCGCCGGACCGCAAATGGTTTGCCAGCGATACGTGCTTTCCCGGCTCCTCCATCGACATCCGGCTTTACCGCAAAGGAGAGCTGGAGCCTGTGGCGGTGCTGGACTCCCATCCCTTCCATGAGGCGTCGTTCGGTTTGCAGGTGCATCCCAATCCGACCTTTTCCCAGGATGGCAAGCGGATTTACTTCAACCGGCTAATAAGCGAAAATCGGGCTGTGGCAGGCTTTGTGGATATTTCCGGTCTGGTGGGAGAGGGTTAAGCGGGATGATACGTTTGATCAGGTGCATAGGTTTGAGCAGATGATAGGCAAAGCATAGTTTCAGGTGTGCCCTGACCGGCGTTATGCTGGTTGGGGCTTTTTGACGATGGAGGCGGGGCGTACAACTGCAAAAGTGCATCTATTTTTGTCGGATTTCGTTATAATCGGGCTCATCCTGCAAAAGTGCAGTTAATTATGCGTTCTCCCCCCCCAATCAAGCTCCTGCAGCCGGAAATAACTGCACTTTTGCAGGTAAAGCTGCCCAACCGGGGGTTTCTCCGGAAAATAACTGCACTTTTGCAGTTTGCTGTGTGAGGGAGTGGGGTGATGCCCATCTTAAGCTGTGTTGGAGCGCACCGTACAAGAACCCAAGAACCCAAGAAGCCCGGCATCGGAACGGAGCATCCGGCGGGCCTTTTTGGCTTGCCCCTATGATCCCCCAAAACTAAAAAAAGCCCAAGGTACCTAAAAATAACCTCCGTAGACAGTATATGAAAAGTGCGCTACCCTAGGGTGGAGTTGGCAAGGAGCCGCAGCTAATCCGGTGACGGGGCCTGTGCCGCAAGAGTTTCATTTTAGGGAGGGAGTGCATGATGAAGATAAGAGGGTATTTAATATGGGTGCTGGTATGCGTTTTAATGCTTTCGCCTTTTGCGCAATTGCAAGCGCTTACTGTAAAGGCCGCCGTGCCTGAACCGGAAGGACCGGTGATGGAGATTTATGCCGAGCAGTTTGATGATCCGGATAATTTTGGCTCGACGGGAGGGGTGACTATTCCTCAGCCATGGATTCAAGATGGAGGCAAAAGCGTAGCCAAAACCTCCGCTTCCTCCACGGCCCCGTCCACACCCAATATGGTAAAAATTGATTCCACGGATGTGCTGGCCCTGCCCTTGGATCTGACCGGCTACGGGAATATCCAGGTCAGCTATTACACCCGGGCGTCCTCGTATGTGAGCGGAAGTGTGTATGTGGAGTGGTCCTATGACGGCGGCGCCAGCTGGACGGTGCTGGAGGAGTTCAAGCCGGATCCCGGAGCGACCTCCGACCCCAACAAGCTGAAGACCTGGGCGCTGGACGCACAGGCCAACAGCAATTCCGCCAATAAGCTGCGTTTCCGTGCGGCGGCTCCTGTGGGGAATCTGTATTTTGACAGCGTATCTATAATGGGGCAGGCCATTCCGGGCATTCCCCCGGCAGCGACGCCGGTGCCTATTCCGGAGCCGGTGGAGCAGCCGCCTTTTGTCCCGCCGGCCGGAGTGAAGATGTATGAGGATGTGCTGGTGGGTATGGCGGGGAACCGGGAGATTTATGCTTCCATTGCCGTCCCGGAGGTGGCTCCTGCGGCTGCGATGCCCGCTGTGGTCTATATCCACGGAGGCGGCTGGAACCACGGGGACCGCAAGCAGTCCTTGGGCAACATCTCCAATTATGTGCTCAAAAGAGGCTATATCGGTGTGGCCCTGAGCTACCGGCTGACCCCGGAGGCACCGTTCCCGGCGCAGATTCAGGATGTGAAGCTGGGCATCCGTTTCCTGCGGGCCCATGCGGCCGAATATTTCATCGATCCCAGCCGAATTGGTGTATGGGGGTCCTCCGCAGGTGGACATTTGGCTTCACTGCTGGGCACCACCGGGGATCTGGAGACAGGCAGCTTGATTACCCTGGACAACGGGAATACGGTGCCGGTGCCTGATTTGAGCGGAACCGGAGGGTGGCCGGAATACTCCGACAAGGTCCAGGCTGTAGCCGATTGGTTCGGTCCCGCTGATTTCACTACGGAATTTGCCAACAATTACAGCTCTGTAACGGCGCTTCTGGGCGGAAAAAAGGCGTTTACCGTGCCCAACGAAGCCCGGTTGGCCATGCCGGGAACCTATGCTTCCCCGGATGATCCGCCCTTCTGGATCCGCCATGGCGATGCCGACAGCACGATTCCGTATGAGAACAGCGTGAAATTTTCCGGACAGCTGACAGCGGCAGGCGTGCAGGTGGTGGATTTTAAGCTGGTCCCCGGACAAGGGCATGGCTTTACCGGAGCGGCCTCGGATACCGCCAACGCGGAGGCGTGGGCTTTCCTCGACCAGTATGTGAAGAACAGGGTGGTTACAGAGCCGATTATTTTCAAGCCGGGTTACGGGCCGGGAGGCACAGATCCGGGAAATCCAGACCCGGGCAACGGAACCGTTCATCCGGGAAGCCCGTCTGTTCAACTGGATACGGCGGCGTGGACCATGGCAACCGGTGCGAACAAGGAGCTAACCGCTGCCGTGGTTTCTACCGGTGATACCGGTACGGTTACGGTTACCTGGTCCACGTATAACAGCGCTGTAGCCTCAGTCGAACCCTTGGGCGGGCTGAAGGCCCGGGTCACTGCGGTATCTCCGGGCAGCACGAAAATTGTGGCCACCGTCATTTCTTCCGTCTACCAGCAGCCTGCTGTGGCGGAAGCGGTGGTGACGGTTACTCCAGCAGAGCCCAACCAGCCCGGACAACAGGTGGAAAAGGAAATTGCCGTCCTGACACCAACGGATGACGCGCTGATCGACAGCAGCTTGGCCGACACCAATATCAATTCGGCAACCGGGTCCAGTCAAGGGCTGTTCAGCGTATCAGCCAGCGGCTCGAAGAAAAAGTACGTTTATTTCAAGTATGATGTCAGCGAAGCGGCGAATCCGGCCTATCAGTATACCTTCCAGATAGCCGCCAAAAAAGGCTCTGCCAATACGGATGTGCCCCTGCAGCTATATGGCATCACGGACAGCAATTGGAGTGAATCCGCTTTAACCTGGAACAATGCTCCGGTGAAGGAGCTGGCTTCCGGTGAGCTGTTGGGCGGCTTCACGGTAGATGCGGATAAAGGCGGGAGCCCTAAGGTGTACACCGTGGACGTTACGGAATATGTGCGTTCCCGGCTTGCTGACGGAACCGTTGTGTTTATGCTTGGGGATGCGGAGAATACGGGCGTATCCTTCAACATTTACTCCAAGGAAGCCAATGGCACCAGCAACCCCCGGCCTGCTTTGAAGGTGAAGGAAATTATTGATCTTTCCGGGGATATTGCCCCGCCGTACTGGCCGGAGGGTTCGCTCTTGAAGGCGGCCAATCTGGGGACGGACTTCGTGGACCTCCAGTGGCCGCAAGCCCTGGATGACTCCACCATCGACCATTACCTGGTCTACCGCAACAATGAGCTGGCCGCTACTTTGGCGCCGGAAGCAAACACCTACACCGCAGATGGGTTGACCCCGAATACCGTGTATACCTTTAAGGTGGCGGCTGTAGATGCGTCGGGTAAAATTAGTATGACCCCTTTGACGCTTACCCGGACAACGCTGGCGGAGCCGATTCTTCCTCTTCCGGTAGAGGCGGTTATAGCCAGCAGCAGCGACGGCAATATTGAAAGCAACACCATCGACAACAATTCGTACACCCGCTGGTCGGCCAGCGGAGACGGACCATGGATCCAGTTTGATCTGGGTGAGATCCGGCAGGTAGGGTATTTGGGGATCGGATTTTACAAAGGAGATATCCGCAAAACCCAGCTGGAGATTGAAACCTCTGTCGACGGTATCAACTGGACGCTCGGCTTCAACGGCTGGTCCTCCCGGTTGACCACGGCCCTGCAGGTGTTTGAGCTGGAGGATGTGAATGCCAGATATGTACGCATTACCGGACGCGGCAATTCTGACGGCAGTGTGTTTACCAGTCTGACGGATGTGCATATTTATCCGCCATATGCCAACGGGGATACGCCTGTTGCGCAGGTGCCCTACATTTTGCCGGGACCTCCTCCCGGAGCGGTGCCCTTCACCACCCCCGGTTTGACGAATCCGGACGGAAGCGCACATGCCCTTCATATCCCTAATCCGGTGACAGGACGGACATTGAATGTGCTGGATTTCGGCGCTGATCCGGCGGACAACGGGCAGGATGACCGCCCGGCGATCCAGGCGGCAATTGATGCGGCAGCTGCCGGGGATGAGGTGTATATTCCCGATGGAGTCTATAATTTGCTGACCTCCCCGGATGGTCTGGCCAATCTGTTTTTGAAAAGCGGCGTCAACATCCGTGGAGAAAGTGAAGGCGGCACGGTTCTCCGAACTTCCTTGGACATGGTGAAAAACAGCGCGCTTTTCAAATCCGCCAAGCAGCATAACCTCCAAATCTCCGGCATGACCTTAACCTCTACCTGGAACAAGGAATACACAATCGATCATAAGGTCAATAACCCTCAAGCCGGGGGACCGGACAGTCTGATCATGATCAGCAACTACGGTGAGGACCCTTCGTACAACGTGACCATCCATCATGTCACTGTTGAGAAGTTCCGGCGGATGGCCATCCGCATTGAGAACAGCCATGATGTGATTGTGCGGAACAGCACTTTCCGCAATGCTACAGATGTGGGCCCTGGCGGCTCCGGCTACGGCATGGCTATCCAGGGAATGCCCAAGGTGGACCGGCTGGGTTTTGCCAACGATACCCTGTGGAATCTGGTGGAGGATTCCCGGTTTGAGGGGCCGTATCTGCGCCACGGCGCCTTGATCCAGAACGTGGCCCATAACAACACAGTGCGCAACAATGTGTTCATCCAGACCAAGCTGGATGCCATCGATCTTCACGGGGAGCTGGAATATCTCAATGAGATTTCCGGTAATCTGGTGGAAAATATCCTGACCGGCGGAGCCGTAGGCCTTGGCAATACCGGCGGCACGGCTCCCAGCAACCACAGCAAAACCGGCCCTGGCAACCTGATCCGGGACAATCTCATCCGCAACAGCCGGGAGGGGATTGTGGTGACTATGGGGACTCCGGATACGGTAATTGTAAACAACGTGATCGAGAATACAGTAGATATTGCCGATGCTTCGGGCATCAATATCCTGAACGGTCCCGGTACCATCATCCGGGGCAATACGATCCGCAATAATACCGCCAACGGTTATTGGGCAATTCTGTTGGAGCATGACAACGGCGACACCAATGCCAACTATATCGGTGAGGGTGACCCGGAGAATGTGCGCATTGAGGGCAATGTGCTTACAGGCAACACCAACGGCATCGGATTGTTAGCAGGCAAGGGAATCCGGCTGAAGGGAAATACTGTAGAAAGTGTTGAAACCAATTTTCACCAAAATGATGGAGTAGAAGCAGTTATCGAGGAGCTGTCGGACGAATGGCGGCTAAAACAGCTTGCCCTCAGCGCGGGAGGGCTGGAGCCGTTGTTTGCTCCGGAAACCCTGGCATACACGGCCCAGGTTGCCTATGAAACGGAGGCAGTCACAGTGACAGCCGTGGCAGACCCTTTGGCTACTGTTACCATTGCCGCCGGTGCTGAAGAGAGCGGCAGCACAACAGAGGACAGCCACTCAGCAGCGGCTATACCGCCGGTAGAAGAAGCGGCCTCCGTTGTTCCGGCGGAGGGAAGCCATACGACAACTCTTCCGTTGGCCGTGGGCTTGAACCGGATCATCATCGCAGTAACCGCCGAGAACGGGGACATAGCCGACTATACCATTGATGTAACACGGCTGGCGCAGGATACCTCCGGCGGCACACCCGGCGGGGAAACTCCTGGTGGAGGAAACCCAGGAGGGGAAGACCCGGGCAGCGAAACGCCTGGAGGAGAGACCCCAGGTGGAGAGACCCCAGGCGGGGAAGACCCGGGCAGCGGAACACCCGGTAACAAGACACCGGATGACGGCTCCTCGCATGAGGAACCCAATGACGGCTCCAGTAACGGCTCCAGTAACGGGACTGTACCTGGTCCTGCTGGTTCGGTAGAAACGCCTCATTCAGCTGACGCATTGTCGCTGGCCGAATTTGATGCTCCGCTGCTGGAGAAGGCATTGGAAGCTGCGGTTGGCGGGCAAGTGTTCTTGAAGCCGATGCAAGGCTCCGGCCAAGGAAATGCCACCGCGGATGGGGTACGCCTGAACGGAGCTGCCTTAGGCAAGCTCCTGCAAGCCGGGCATGCGGATACCCTAGTGGTGGAAACCGCCCAAGCCTCTTATGCGCTGCCGGTGAAGGAGTTGGACTTGGAGCGCCTGGCTCGCGAACTGGGCACCGATACAAACAAGCTCCAGTTGGAGATAACCGCGCGGACGGATGATACCACCGGAGCTTCTGCCGCAGCTGCGGGCTGGAAGGTGGCCGGGGCTTGGGAATTTACCGTCAAGGTGTCTGCTCCGGACGGCAAGGAACAGGAGCTGAACGACTTCGCCGGATATGTAAAACGGACGGTGAAGCCGGAGGCTGGTGTAGCTTTGAACGAAGGCTCATGGGTTGTTGCCAGAATGGCTACCGCAGCGGACGGCAGCTTGATGCTGGAGCCGGTTCCTTTCCGGGTGGCCGGTGGGGATGTGCACATTTACAGCCGCACCAACAGCACGTATCTGCTGGTGGAGCATACACGCAGCTTCGCCGACATGAATGGGCATTGGGCCCGAAGCAGTGTGGAACGGATGGCGGCGCGTATGATTGCAAATGGCATAGGGCCGGACCAATTCCAGCCTGATAAGACCGTAACCCGTGCGGAAGTGGCGGCTTTCCTGGTCCGTGTGTTAGGGCTGTCCCCATCCGCCTCAGGGGAACACAATAGCACCTTCAACGATGTCGGTGCAGCGGATTGGTTCGCGGGTGCCGTCCAGACGGCGTCTGCGATGAAGCTGGTGGAAGGTTACGGCGACGGCAGCTTCCGTCCGGGAGAAGCCGTTACCCGCCAGGAACTGGCGGTGATGGTCCACCGCGCCGCAGAGCTGGCGGGTATGAACCCGGCTGCGTCCACTCCGGCCGCAGGTCCGGTACAGATGTCGTACAGCGATGACGCGGCTATTGCTGGATGGGCAAAACCGGCTGTGGAGGTTCTTACCCGGCATGGTTTGCTGGGCGGCACACCGGAGGGCTGCTTCGCCCCCACCGCTCAGGCTACCCGAGCTGAAAGCCTGGTGCTCCTGGACCGCATGCTGGCGCAATTGGATTTTTCCGATGGTCAATAAAAACTAACATTTGGCATAAACAGGTTCCCCAGTATCATGGGGACCTGTTTTTTTGTTTCGCAGAAGCACTGCATTTTCATATTTTTCTAATAATTACCATATATCCATGCCGGTACTGCCTTTTCAGGCACCTTGTCGTGCATTATCCCCTTTAGTCAGGAATGGTGAAAGTAAAAGGGAAGGCAGCAGAGGAATGAAGGAGAGCAGAAGAAGAAAGCAGAGGGAGAGCAGAGATAAAACAAAGAGGAGCTTAGAAAGGCGGGAAGGAGGTGAGTAGAGAAATGGATGGGGAGCGGAAAAATAAAGTAAGATACGGAAAGCCACGGGGGAGCTGACAGAAACAAAATAAAGAAGGGGCAGATGAAGAAGAAGGGGCGGGGGAAGAAGGGGGATTAGAGGAAAGAAATGCGATAACAGCGGAAAAGTAGGCAAGTTGAGAACAGAGGCAGAAAAAGGGACAAGGTTTGGAGGAGTACCCCGGGAACTCAAGGTGATGGCAAAAGAATCTAACGGCGGCCAGAGCTTTTATTTGGCCAAATTAGGCCTTCTAAAAATTCTAATGGCGGTCAGAGCACTTATTTGTAGGGTGGGACCCGATTTTGGCTTCATTGGAGCATAATAAGAGCGCTCACCTCCGTTAGATATTTTGAAATGCTATTTTGGTCCAAATAAGAGCACTCACTTCCGTTAGAATGGGGCTCCAGAGTGAGGATGATCGATCCTGAGCTAAATAGATTGTGTCCGGCAATTCACAGAGAATGTCATAACCTGAGCGAAGGGGATAATACCCGACAAGGAGTTAAACGGGGAATCATTCGCCCAGTAATTACCATAATATTCCATAAAAACTCTGAATTTAAACAGCAGCCCGCCCACCATGTTGACCGTTGCACCGGACGTTCTTCCGTCACCGGCCCTATCCAAGACCAAACGAAAAAAGCAGACCCGCAGGTCTGCTTTTCTATTTCAGGAAGAAGGATTACTTCTTCGCAGCTTCGTAGCGTTTGTTGACTTCGGCCCAGTTTACCACGTTCCAGAACGCGGAGACATAATCCGGGCGTTTGTTTTGGTACTTGAGGTAGTAAGCATGCTCCCACACGTCCAGGCCGAGGATCGGAGTTTCGCCTTCCATCACCGGGGAGTCTTGGTTGGCGGTGCTGTATACCTTCAGCTTGCCGTCCTTGCCAACCACGAGCCATGCCCAGCCGGAGCCGAAGCGGGTAGCGGCAGCAGCAGCGAAGGTTTCCTTGAACTTGGCGAAGCCGCCCAGCTCGGATTCGATAGCCGCGCCTACAGCGCCAGTCGGGTCACCGCCGCCGTTCGGGCCGATCACTTCCCAGAACAGGGAGTGGTTGTGGTGGCCGCCGCCATTGTTGCGGACTGCGGTGCGGATGTCCTCCGGAACAGCGTTCAGATCGGCGATCAGCGCGTCCAGGGACTTGTCGTGCAGCTCGGGATGTTTATCGAGAGCAGCGTTGAGGTTGGTTACATAGGTGTTATGGTGGCGGTCATGATGGATCATCATGGTCGTTTCGTCGATGTGGGGTTCGAGCGCATTGTTCGCATACGGAAGAGCGGGTAATTGATGGGCCATGGTAATAAATCCTCCTTCAAATTGGGTCAATTTGGTTTATTTAAATCCGGAACTTCTTTACAAACATTATTATCCACGAATTATGATAATAATGCAACATAAATGTTTAGAAAGTCCGAATCTTCATCCAATCTTCATTTTAGTCTAAGACAAATCAGGAAATTTATGCATAGATCGTCGGGCACCCCATTTATATACCCAAATGAAGGAAGGGTGAATCAGCTTAGCAATAATTTTTGCTTTAACCAAAAATAGTTCCAATTGACTACCAACATTACCTATATATGTTTGTAAACGCTTCATATTAAGCGCTTTCAGGAGGAAATAAGAGCATTCTGGCGATTCATAAAGATTTCATTAATATTTTTCTCGATTTCGGCAGGAATCAGGTTTATTGTGTCGAATTTACTAAGTCTGACCTCAAATTGGAGATAGGAGCGCGATCCAAGCCTATGGTTGTACGTTCATTCCAGTTGTCCGATTATGGGAAAATTACGGATTTGTTGGAGCTTGTGTTGGATGAAACCTGTTTGGAGGAAACGATGACAGCATTCGCACGCCAGTTGAACTGGGACAGCGGGCTGATCCTGGTGGCTTCTGAAGACGAAGAAGTCCTGGGTGTGATGATCGGAACCATCCACCGTAACAAAGGCTACTATTACCGGGTTGCCGTTCACCCGGACCACCAGCGCAGAGGGATTGCCCGTTCCTTGATGGAAGGCATGAAGCAGCGCTTTTCGCACCGGCATATCCAGCATGTGGCCGTCCCGGTGGACGACTATAATGAGCAACTGCTTCCCGTTTATGAGAAGCTGGGCTGCGGCGAGGAGAACTTCAACCGCTCCTATGGAAAGCTGAGTATTCTTGCCGGCTGTTAACCGTCCCTTTTTCCATATTCATATTGCCAGAATGAACCTATAGGCATATCTTTCGCGAATCGTTGCAATTGGCGGAAAGATATGCTTTTCTATATATGAAGAGTTGTCTTATTATGAAATTGTCTAAGCGTAAAGACCCGGACAGGAGGTGAACCGGCCATGGCGAAGCAGGGCGAATCCTTTACCTTAATTAAAAGCTTCAAGCACGACGGGCATTTGCACCGGGTATGGCTGGAAAACTGGGAGATTCCTCAGGAATCTCTGGCCTCCGCACACCGGGACGGTGCGTTCCGGGTCTTCGTGAATTGCCATACGCGTATCCAGGAATCCGACGGCAGGGAATGGACCAGCCGGATTCCGGGCGTTTCCTTTTTTTTGCCGGGAAAATGGTTTAATGTTGTGGCGCTCCTGGAGGATGAAGGGATCCGCTATTATTGTAATGTGGCTTCCCCCTTCTACCAGTCGGGCGAGATTATTACGTACATCGATTATGATCTGGACGTCATTCTCAACCAGAAGGGAGATATCTACGTTCTGGATGAGGATGAGTATAACAAACACCGAAAGCTCTACCATTACTCCCAGGCTGTGGAGGAGAAGGTGAAGCTGGGGCTGGAGGAGGTTCTGGAGCTGGCGCGGAGCCGGGGAGAGCCCTTCTGTGACGAATCGGTGCTGGCTTATTTTGAAATGTGGAAAACGATGACCGGTCAGGGGGCCAAAGCCTGACGGGCAGTATTCTTTGAAAGCCCTGCTAGAAGGGCATATCCGGCGGTCGGGCTGCGGGGGAAACCACGCGTTTGCCTGGAACCGCCGCTTTATTATAGAAAGCGGGGAGGAGAAGGTTTGGGCAATTTATCGGGCGGCCCGGTTGGCGGCTATGCTGGAGGCTGGAGGCGGCTGAAAGAGGAAATACTGGCAGCCCTGCCGCAGTTGGGCATCGACAAGCTGGGTTTTGCTTCGGCGGAGCCCTTCACCGGCCTCAAGGAGCAGCTCCTGCGCCACAGGGAGATGGGACGCGAATCCGGCTTCGAGGAGCCGGATCTGGATAAGCGGACCCAGCCGGAGCTGCATCTGCCCGGGGCCCGCTCCATCCTCTCCATTGCCTTGGCTTATCCGTCCAAGCTGCAGGACCCGCCACGGTCCGGCCCTGGCGCTCCCCGGGGGATGATGGCCCGCACCGCGTGGGGCGAGGATTATCACCGGGTGCTGGCGGACCGGTTGAACCGGCTGGCCGCCTTCATCCGGGAGCGTGTCCCGGAGGCCCGGATCGAAATGATGGTGGATACGGGAGCCTTGTCGGACAGGGCGGTGGCGGAACGTGCCGGAGTCGGTTGGATCGGCAAAAACTGTTCCATCATCACACCGGAATTCGGCTCCTGGGTCTATCTGGGCGAAATGATTACCGATTTGCCGTTTCCGCCGGACACCCCTCTGGGTGATGGCTGCGGGGATTGCACCCTCTGTCTGGATGCTTGTCCGACAGATGCCTTTGCCGGACCCCGGCAGCTTAATGCCAAACGGTGTCTCTCCTTTTGGACCCAAAGCAAGGACATCATCCCCGAGGAGTTTCGGGTTCCTCTGGGCAACCGACTCTACGGCTGCGATACCTGCCAGCAGGTATGCCCGAAGAACAAGGGAAAATATGCGGTGCATAATGCTGAACTCCAGCCACTGCCGGAGCAGGCCAAGCCGCTTTTGCTGCCCATCCTGGCGATGAGCAATAAAGAATTTAAGGAAGCCTTCGGCAGCACAGCTGCGGCGTGGCGGGGGAGGAAGCCCATTCAGCGCAACGCGGTGCTGGCCCTGGGGCTGTTCCGGGACCCGGAAACGCTGCCGGAGCTCCGCCATATTCTGCTGGCTGACCCAAGGCCGGAGCTCCGCGCCGCGGCGGCCTGGAGCATCGGCCGGATGGGAGGAGACATTGCCTCCCGGATTTTGGAGACTGCCCTGGCCGAAGAGAAGGACCCGTCCGTCCGGGACGAAATCGGGTTATGCCTGCTGCCATTGGAGGAGCGGGCCGGATACGAATGATTGCCGCTTAAACGAAGCGGCACGGGGCTATTTTGACATCAGCAAGGAGGGTCATTATGTCGGTTATGTATTACGGGTATCTGCCCAGTCCCATCGGGAAGCTGCTTTTGGCAGCAACGGAGCGCGGGCTCTGCCGTATGGATTTTGAAGAGGGGCTTGCCGAAGAAGTGGAGCTGGCATCCCTGGCTGCTTGGGCAGCGAAGCTGGACGGTGTTCCCGCCGGAGCTGTAGAACTGGTTCAGGGCGGCGGTTATATTCCCCAGGCTATTAAGGAGCTGGAGGAATACTTTCGTGGGGAACGGACAGTGTTTACCGTTCCTGCCGATGTGCGGGGCACCCCTTTTCAGCAGCGGGTATGGCAGGCGCTTGTGGACATTCCCTATGGCACCGTCTGCTCGTACAAGGATATCGCCGAACGGATCGGCTCGCCCAAAGCGGTACGGGCTGTAGGCGGCGCCAATAACCGCAATCCCCTGCCCGTCATTGTTCCCTGCCACCGGGTAGTCGGCGCAGCAGGCCACATGGTGGGCTATGGTGGAGGCTTGCCCATTAAAGAAACACTTCTCCGCCTGGAGGGGGCGGCCGTCCGTTACACCATCCCCCAAGAGGCCGGCCTATGAAATATGTACACATTGACACCGTAGAATCCGGAGATTTTTTGGGCAGAACGATCTTTTCCTCGAATGGAGCCGTGCTGTTATCCGAAGGGGTGCAGTTAACGGTTTATATGATTAATACTTTACGCCGTATCGGCGTCACCATGCTCTACATCAAGGACGAGCATCTTCAGGACGTGGAAATCGATGATGTGGTGTCTGAGGAGAACAAGCGGGCTGTGATGCAAAAAATGGGCGAAATGCTCCAATCCGTCCGCTCGGGCAAGGAGTTCAATACCCGGGCCGTCAGCATCAGCATCGATAAGCTGTTGGAGGATGTGATGCAGAACCGCGAGGTGCTGCTGCAGCTCACCGATATCCGCACCAAGGATAACGAGCAGTACGTTCATGCGCTGAATGTCTGCACCATGGCTGCTTTGACGGGCATTAACATGGGGCTGTCCGCCACTCAGGTGAAGGAGCTGGCCACAGGCGCGCTGCTTCATGATGTGGGTAAGGTGGAGATGCTCACTGACGACGAGTCCGAGGACCTGCGGAAGCACCACACCTGGCGGGGCTTTGATCTGCTGAAAAGTAAGCGTGAGCTGAGCCTGCTGATTGCCCACGTGGCTTTCCAGCATCATGAATCTCCGGATGGGACAGGTGTGCCCCGCGGTTTGGAGGACGAGCAGATTCACTTGTACGCCAAAATTGTGGCTGTGGCCAATACTTACGACAATCTCCTGTATAATCCGGCCACAGGGGAGCGGAGCAAGCCCCATCTTGTTATCGAGGAGCTCTCCGCCTTGTCCGGCACTAAGCTGGACCGGGAAGTGGTGATTCAGTTTCTGCGTACGGTTTCCGTGTATCCCACGGGCACCAGCGTCCGCCTGAGCAACCATGAGGTAGGGGTAGTGGTGGGCCAGCACCGGGGGCTTCCGGGACGGCCGGTTGTGCGCGTCATCAAAAAGGATGACGATGATCTCACAGTGAACGAATTCGATCTGGCGAAATTCACCACGCTTTTTGTGGATGCCGTGCTATAATAGTCTCGTACCCATTAATTGAAACGTTTCATTAAAATGGTGTCGGGGGGATTTTTCCGTGTATAATTTCCGTGAAATCAGGGAGGCTATCTGCTCAGAGACAGCAGGGTGGACGGCTTCCCGGACTCCTTTCGGAGTGGACTGGAAGGAGAATCTGAGCAAGCTGAAGGCGCAGGAGGTTTTTGCCGGCTTTATGGAGGAAACAGTTGCAGAGGCCAAACGGGCGGTGTCGGAGCCTGTTGGTGTGCTGCCTTTTTCTCTTTTTCACATGTACGAAAAGCAAGGGACCCGTCTGGAATATGAACGGCCGTACTTTGACCGCCGCCGCAGATTGGCCGGGCTGGTGTTCACCACCCTGCTGGAGGAAACGGAGGAATACCTCCCTGCATTGGAGGATTTGATCTGGGAAATCTGCAATGAGTTCACCTGGTGCCTGCCGGCCCATCTGGAGCATGGTTTGGAAAAGGTGGCTGCTTTTACTCATGAGCTGGAGTCGGTTATCGACCTGTTCGCGGCAGAGACGGCCCATAGCCTGGCGGAGTGCCTGTATCTCCTGGAGGGACGGTTGAACCCCTGGATTGTGTACCGGGTAAAAAAGGAGATTGAAAAGCGGACATTCCTCCCGCTGTATGAGGAGCCCGCCCGCTTCCGGTGGGAGTCGCAAACCCATAACTGGTCTGCGGTTTGCGCCGGGGCTGCCGGTATGGCCCTGCTTCTCTTGGAAACAGACAAGGAACGGCTGGCTGGTGTGATTGACCGGCTGGTGCGTGCCATGGAATGTTACCTGGAGGGTTTCCAGGCGGATGGCGGCTGTGCCGAGGGCATCGGATATTGGATATATGGTTTCGGTTATTACACCTATTTTGCCGAGATGCTGGAGGCGTACACGGACGGGAGGATCCGGCTGCTGGACAGCGAAAAATGCCGCCGGATCGCGGAATTTCCGCTGGCTATTTCGCTGTCTGACGACAGCTTCGTCAGCTTCTCCGACTATTCCGGCCGTACGGGGCTCAGCCCGGGTTTGGTCTGCAAGCTGGCGGAGCGTTACGGGCTGGAGGTGCCGTATATGTCCGGCCCCCGTTTCCACGGGGATCATTGTTACCGCTTTGCCCATCTATCCCGGAGCTTCTTCTGGTCCAAGGGTGAGCTGATGGGCCACCATACGCCGGAAGGCGAGTGGGAGCTGGAGGATCTCCAGTGGGTGGTGAGCCGCCGCGAGATGGAAGGTGGCCTTGTGGCTTTCGCTGCCAAGGGCGGCCACAATGATGAACCCCATAACCACAATGATGTGGGCAGCTTCATCCTCCACGTGAACGGCAGCAGTCTGCTCACAGATCTCGGTGCCGGGGTGTACACCAAGGAATACTTCGGGCCGAAGCGCTACACCTTCCTGCATAATGCCAGCCGCGGCCACTCGGTTCCGGTGATTGATGGGCTGGAGCAGCAGAGCGGGCGTGAGTTTGCGGCACGTGTGGTGGAGAAGGCTGTTGAGCCGGGTGCTGTCCGGCTGGTGCTGGATATGGCGGCGGCGTATCCCGCGCCGCACCTGACGGAGCTTCGGCGCAGCTTCGATTGGAAGGCTGCTTCGGGCGGTCAGGAGGGCACACTGGTGCTCACCGACCGCTTTGGCTTCGGGCAAGCCCCGGCAGCTCTTGAGGAGGTGTTTATCTCCCGGGCGGAGCCGGTGCTGTCGGCGGGCAGCGTGGTGTGGCAGAGCGCCGGCGGTTCAGTGGCGCTGGCGTATGACGCGGCGGCGTTTGCGCCGGAGGTGGAGGTAATCCCCACGGAGGCGCATCAGGGGCAGCCGGTGATGGTGTACCGGCTGATGCTGAAGGCGCTGGAGCCGAGAGCGGAGACGGTATTCCGCGGCGAGTTCCGCGTAACGGCTGCGGGAGCTGCCGGTGCTGGCGAAGGCAGCGGCGAGTAGGGCGGCAGGCGCGGAGTAAGTGCGGAATAAGCTCGGCGCGGCCGGGAGCAGAGTGCTGCGGCGGTAAGCGAAGAGCAACGCGGAGCGGGCGGAGCCTTATGGGGCTCCGCCTTTTTGTGTTGGCGAGGACGTCCAGAGGGGGGACAACTCCCAGCAACCCAGCAACCCCAATTAACCCTCAGCCAGCTCTCCGGCATTGCTGCATTGCGCTTCTTGCGGCACCCTACCCACAATGAATCATCCCACATGCCTCCCATGACACAGCGAAATGCAAAAGTGCAGTTAATTCCGGCTGCTACCTCCGGACACGCTCTCTCAAATGCAAAAGTGCATCTATTTCCCGGTTAAGTGGGGGATATGCCCGGTTCCGGGGTAGAATAACTGCACTTTTGCAGGATAAGCGGCCTTATAGCCGGATATCTGCAAAAATAACTGCACATTTGCATTTCGGATGATTCGCTGCATATCCCGCATCCCCTGAATCCTCCATAATCGCCAACATCGCTCACATCCCCTCCAC
>JAEWMH010000030.1 GCA_023393235.1 Bacillota bacterium
GCAGGGTCCTGGGAGAGTAGGACGTTGCCAAGCACAGACAGACCCTTTAGCTCACGCTAGAGGGTCTTTTTGTTTTATTGAGCTGCTGCTCCCGCGGGTAACGGACCCGAGAGGCGCTAACTAGTTAGCTCAAAGTCCCGCACTTTGCCTTCTCGCTCGTCATCCTCCGCCTTCTGCCTCCGAATACCCACTCTCCGCACACCTCACTCTCCGCACGCTGCCTTTCCCCACATCAAGTCATGCCCTCCCCCAAACGAACTCTACGAACTGCCCTCCATGTGTCCCCCAATCATGCTCTCCCAGAATGCTAACGGACCCCAAAGGCGCTATTTACTCCAAAACCAGGGTTTGGCTAACCTAACGGACTCCAGCGGCGCTATTAGCGGGAATAGGGGTGGTGAGGGCAGCTTTTTCGATCAATAAGATCTCTGGTGTCCGTTAGTATCCAAGATGGCGCAAGAATGGGCGAATAAGGGCTCTGGTGTCCGTAAGCCCAGCATCTCGGGGATTGGTATAAAGTGAACGCATGCGCGCCCCCTGACGCCACAAAAAACCGCGTCCGTGTCCGGAACGCGGTCTGTCGATTATTTACTGAGCACCAGCCGCAGCTGGACGGTTACATCATTTTGTGCGCTGAGGACGACGGTGTGGGGGTTCTTCATGCCATAGTCTTCAAAGGTGACGACAGTTTGGCCCTCCAGCTTCAGTTGGGTACCATCGAGTTGGGCTTTGGCGTCGAAGGTGACGTCCTTGGCAATGCCGCGGACAGTAAGGGTGCCATTCATTTTGAAGGATTCGGTAGCGCCGGCTTTCCATTCCTTCGGCAGATTTTCGAAGGATTTGACGGTAAAGGTCGCCTTCGGATGCTGCTCTACCTGAAGGTAGTCGGCTCCCTTAATGTGGTTGTCCCGCTGTCCGTTACCGGAGCTGAGGCCGCTTAGCTCCACGGCGCCTTCTGCTTTATTTTGAGTGGGATCAGTAGTGTTGAGGGTCCAGGAGCCGGTTACCGGCTTAACGGAGAAGTTGACGGTTTCCTTGGAGGTGGTGACGGAGAAATACACCTCCGAAGCCGATTGAATGTTCCAGGTGCCGTTCACATCAACGGCTGCAGCGGGGGTAGCGGCCGTGGCGGCACCTTGTGTACCGCCAGTGGTGGTGGAGGCGCTAATTACATCCTTTACCTCCACGTGATTGCCTGCATAATAATCGTACGCGTAATATCCGATCCCGCCGCCTGCTACAATCACAATCACGGTAATAATCGTTGCCAGTTTCCATTTATTCATTGGTTCATTTCCTCCTTAGTAATGGTTGCTTCAAAATGCTCTATCCCATCATCACTACAACGTGTAGTGTTTACTTTCAAAAAAGATGCCCCATTCCGAGGCATGGAACAGCATGTTACACCAAAGCCGGAAGTAAAAGCGAGGCCAATACAACAGCAACTTGAAGGGAGACGACAGTGGATAATAAGGGAAGGCGCATAGGCGGTTTTCCCGCGGGATCGATAAGCTGGCGGATTCTGATGTTAATGGGAGTATCCGCAAAGGATGCTTGGGCAAAGTTCATCTGTACCACCGGCTTGTGCCTGGCTAATTTCAGCAGGGCACTTCCCAAGCCTACAGGGGTACCTGTACGTGATACGGCATATTGGTCTGCCTGGACCTCCGCAGAAATCTTAAGCACATGATAGCACCAGCGCAGGATCGGCAAGTACCACATCATTTTGGAAAGCAAATAGGCAGGCATTGCTCGCAGGGCATCGTGATGCCGCATATGGTATTCTTCATGCCGGATAACAGCTTCCAGCTCCTGCTCCTCCAACATGCGGATTAAGCCTGTGGACAGCACGATGACCGGACGGATGAAGCCCATGGTCAGTGCCACTGCGTTCTCCTGTTCAATGATGATTAACCTTCCGCGCGGCAGACGGTAAGCCAGAGTGATGGCCTGCTCCAGGTCTCTGCGGCGCAACGGGGCAAATTTCTGTTTGACCCGGAAATAAGAGACCAGCTGAACCCCCAGCATAGTCACACCTGCCAAGACGGTGGTCCAGACTAATGCATCCAATAGGATCGCCATAAATGGCATCCCCCACTGGATAAACCAGCTGTTGCACATATCGAACCAGCTGCGCAAGGCATCCCAGCGGAACAGGATAAAGCCTGCATACATGACCATCTGGATGAACAGGAGTCCGGCTGCCGACAAGAACAGGATCAAGACCGATTTGGATAGAGAATTTCCCATAGGCTATCTTCCCTTTTTCAGACTTTCGATTTTTTGCTCGAGGAGGCTGAGCAAATCGGGATCCGCTTCATCAAGGGCATCAATCATATGATTAACAACCAGCGGCCCGAAATCTTCCATCAGCTCGTGGGTAATCTCCTTGGACTGGATGTCCATAAAGTCTTCCTTGCTGTGCACCGGACGGAACAGGGAGGTACGCCCATCCATCCGCTTCGTCAGCACACCCTTTTCCAAAAGCCGGTTCATGACGGTCATGATCGTGTTGAAGTTGAGGTTACGTTCCTGATCCAGCATTTTCTGGACATCCCGGATGGAGCATTCCGAATGGGACCATAGGATCTCCATAATCTTTGCCTCCAGGGGACCAAAAAAGCGGTTCAGACCTTTTTCGCTGTACTTGAAGTTCTGTATCTTCACTGTGACACACCTCACACTACAGATTATAGTGTTATGGAAGAGATGCTGTCAAGCGAAGGAGGGGGATCTTTCATTTGGCAAAAGTTGCGGGGGTGTATAGAGGGCTTTATCCGTGGCCGCTTAATTTTTATAGAATGAAATGTCCCGTTCCGTCACCTTCAGCATACCCCCGGCATGGAGGCGAAGGCATTTTCCCACGTATACAAGCTGGGGGAGGAGCAGGAAATAATGTGCCGCCGCCGCATTGGCCAGCCAGGGCAGGGGCAGCCATACATATAGAAGCGCCACCAGCACAAAGCCGATGAGCAGGCGGTGATGATTGGCCCGGTCCCATTGTTTGATCGGCACCAGCCCGGCAGGCAAATAACCGGCCAGGGGATAGGCAAAGGCCCATTTCCATAAACGGGGCACAGAACCGCGGGAGAGACGGGTGAGAGGCAATACGATAATCGCGTGAACAGCGGTGACGATGGCTAAGGATGCAGCAAGCTGAAGCAGGCCTTCCCATCCGGAGTAAACTGCATCTGCAAAGGCCCAAAGCAGCAGACAGGCGGAATACACCCAGAAAAACGGATGCTTGCGGGTAAACCGGTAAAGCAGGGTATAATGATATATAGTAGAATCCTCAGATAGGGTATGTTTGGACATGGTGCGCCTCCTCTTCATTCTTAATATCGGCATCGGAGGGCCGGCTTTGCAGCTATTTTCCAGGAACCAACAGGCCCCTGCCCACATACACATATAAAATCAAAAGGAATGCTTTGAAACAACGAATGAGCGGATAGTTTCATGGACATACTGATAGATAAAAAGATTAGAGGTGAGAAGGTTGGAGGAATTCGAGAGACTGGACCTGAAACGGAACACGGAGCCGGCGGCAGAGCATGAGCATAGTCAAAGCGGGGCTGCCGGGGAAATCTGCATTATCTGCGGGAGCACCGGTAAGGAAGGCATACGGGTGATTTCGGAATTTATCTGTGAGGAATGTGAAATGGAAATTGTCCGGACGGATGTGCAGGATGCCAAGTACCCTTATTTTATCCACCAGCTGAAGCGGATCTGGTATCCCAAAAATGCGTAAAAAGCGGACGGCAGATGCTTTCTTTTATCCGGCTTTTTTCATATAGTTAAAGAAGGATGAGTATTCTTGTCCTTCTTTTTTTGTTTCCGGTTGGGAGGAGCTTACGGATGGATCAGACCCAAGCCCCGCTGCTTCAAGCGCTGGTGGAACGGAGCAAACGGAAGGAAAGCAGCTTCCATGTGCCGGGCCACAAGTTTGGTGCAAGTCTACAGGGGGAAGAGAAGGATTATTTTGGCTCTGTTATGGAGCTTGATTATACCGAAATAGAAGGATTGGATGATTTGCATCATCCGGAGGGTCCGATTCTTGCGGCACAGCAGCTGGCAGCGGAATGCTTCGGTGCGGAGGAGACATTCTTCCTGATAGGAGGCAGCACAGCGGGGAATCTGGCCTTGATCGGTGCCGTCTGCCAGCAGGATGATCTCATTCTGGTACAGCGCAACGCCCATAAATCGGTGATCCATGCCTTGATGCTGGCCAGGGCCAGAGCGGTTATGCTGGAGCCGGAGGTGGACAGGGCGACGGGGATAGCCGGAGGAGTGTCGCTCACTACCCTTCATACCGCACTGGAGCGGTACCCTCAGGCAAAGGCGGTGTTTCTGACCAATCCCAATTATTACGGGATGGGCTGGGACCTGGAGCCGTATGCCCGGCTGGTACACGGCGCAGGGATGGCGCTTTTGGTGGATGAGGCACATGGCGCCCACTTCGGGCTTCATCCGGGGGTGCCTGTGTCGGCGCTGTCCCGTGGAGCGGACGGGGTAGTGCAGTCCACCCACAAGATGCTGACGGCTATGACCATGGGGGCGATGCTCCATGTGCAGGGTAACCGCGTACCCCGGGATGTCCTGCGGGAGAGGCTGGCGATGCTGCAAAGCTCCAGCCCGTCCTATCCCATGATGGCTTCGCTGGATATGGCCAGAAGATATGCAGCAACACGGGCTGAGGTGGAGATTGGCACCGGGCTGGAGAAGCTGCGGCGGTTCCGGGAGGCGCTGGCAGGTATAGAGAACCCGGCAACACGCCTGCTTATGCCGGAGCCGGGGGCCAATGCCTATGATTTTTGGGACCCGTATAAGCTGGTGATAAAGGATGCGGCAGGCGGGCGCACCGGATTTGAGCTTCTGCGGGAGCTGGCCGGGGACGGCATCATAGGGGAGATGGCCGATGAGCGTTATGCGGTGCTGGCAGCCAGTCCGGCCACGGGCAAGCGGGATTTGATGCGGCTGGCGGAGGTTATCGCCGCGTTACCCGCTTCCGGATACAGCGGCGGTGAGGAAGCGGACGTCGTATCAGCAGGTTTGGCTGTAACAACGATAGCTGCGGATCCGGTGAGCGAGCCGGTGCCGATGGGGCTTACCGGCGTCAACAGAGGAACGCCCATGCCCCTCGGTAAGGCGGTGGGTATGCGTGCCGCCCAGGCGGTCGTGCCGTATCCGCCGGGAATCCCCCTATTGATTCCGGGTGAGACCATTTCGGCAGGAGCTGCGGAGCGGATTTTGCGTCTGTACCGGGCAGGAGCCAAATTTCAGGGTGCGCCTCTTGGACCCGGATGTAGTATACTGGTAACGGGACAGGATTCCTGACGGTTTATTGTTGCGGCGCTTGCGCTTTGATATACGGATGGCTGAAATAAACAACGAATGGGGTATAGCAGTGGCAGAAGGTTGGTTTATTACGGTGGAAGGCGGAGAAGGAGCAGGCAAAACCTCCCTGATTCCGGAGATTGAGTCTTTTTTGCAGGAGAAGGGAATGGAGGTCCTGATTACCCGCGAGCCGGGAGGCATCCGGATTGCCGAGGAAATCCGCTCCATTATTCTGAACAAGGAGCATATCTCCATGGACGGCCGAACGGAGGCGCTTCTGTATGCTGCAGCCCGCAGGCAGCATCTAGTGGAGAAGGTGCTGCCCGCCATTGCCCGGGGAATAACGGTGCTGAGCGACAGGTACGTGGACAGCAGCTTGGTCTACCAGGGGCACGCCCGGGGATTGGGCATCGACGAAATTTATTCGGTTAATGAATTTGCCACAGCTGGGGTGATGCCGGATCTTACCCTGTGGCTGGATATTGACCCGGAGCTGGGCCTCTCCCGGATCCATAAGGATGAAGGGCGGGAGATCAACCGCCTGGATCTGGAGGGCCGGTCCTTTCACCATAAGGTCAGAGAAGGCTATGCTCTTCTCCATGCCCGGTATCCCGACCGGATTGTCCGCATTGATGCGGGACAGCCTCTGGATCAAGTGGCGCAATCCGTACGGCAGGCGCTGAATCTTTCCTTCCAAGCAGGAAAACGTTGCTTTCATGTCAAATAAAGTATGGACATGGAGTTTTTTATTGAAAATGCGGGTAATGCATGTTCATGGAGACTCCTTTCCTTTAGGCGGCTGTCACCCATGCTGTCCCCGGCACATATCGTGAGGTAATAAGCACCCGGCCGATATACCTGCGGCTTGTGGAGCTATCCTATCATTTAGAAGGAGGAGTTGCTATGAAGCTTGTCATCGCTGTGGTTCAGGATAAAGACAGCAACCGTCTGTCCAACGCTCTCATCAAGGACGGCTTCCGCGCCACCAAGCTGGCGTCCACCGGCGGTTTTCTGAAGGCCGGCAATACCACATTCATTATCGGTATTGAGGATGAGCGGGTGCCCGAGGTGCTGAATGTAATCCGCAACAACTGCAAGACCCGGGAACAGCTGGTTACTCCCGTTTCCCCTATGGGCGGAACTTCCGATTCCTATATTCCATTCCCTGTTGAGGTTCAGGTGGGCGGCGCCGCGGTGTTCGTCATGCCGGTTGAACGCTTCGAGCACTATTAATTCATTCGCACAAGGAAGGCTGGACATATCCTCATGAAAATCAATCCTGGCTGGCGCCCGTCCGCAAATGAGCTTCGCGGGACGGACAATTCCAATTTCCATCCTGTGGAGCAAAAAAGCTTCTCTGACAGTCTGCGCCAGCAAGATGAACAAGCCGGCCAGGAGCAATTGAACCGGATGATCGACCAGATCCAGCGGCAGGGCGACCGCCTGTCCCGTTCCATGACCGTCCGTGAGCTGCGGCAATACAAGCTGTTGATCAAGCAGTTTCTGGAGGAGACTGCCCGCCGCGGTGTCGGGCTGAAGGATACCCGGGGCTGGGACCGCAGGGGCCGCACCAAACGCTACAAGCTTCTGGAGGAAATCGACGGCCATCTGCTTGCCATGGCGGACGAGCTGCTGGACACGGAGCAGGGCAAAATCGATATCCTGCAGCGGGTCGGTGAAATTAAAGGCTTACTCATAAACTTGACCTTTTAAATAGAAGGGATCCCTGGGAAGGAGGGAGGCACCATTGTCGTTTGATTCTATACCGGGACAGTTCCGGGCCAAGCGGATGCTCGTCAACAGCCTCCGTACCGGGAAGCTGTCCCATGCTTACATTTTCTCCGGACCTTCGGGCTCCGGCAAGAAGGAAATGGCTGTGACTCTGGCTCAAGCGGTGTTCTGCACCTCCAGAGAGGATGACGCCTGCGAGGATTGTGTGGAGTGCCGCAAGGTGGCCCACGGCAACCATCCCAATCTGATTCTGATAGAGCCCGAAGGGGCCAGCGTGAAGATCGACCAGATCCGGGAGCTGCAGCGGGAGCTGGGCTACCGTCTGTCCGGCGGCGCGAAGAAGATCTATGTGATTGAACAAGCGGACCGGATGACAGTCCAAGCGGCCAACAGCCTTCTCAAGTTTCTGGAAGAGCCGGGGACCGATATCATGGCCATTCTGATTACGGAAAACGGACATGCTCTCCTGCCTACCATCCAGTCCAGGGCCCAATGGATACCCTTTGTTCCGTTGGCTGCCCCCGAAATTGTGGAGGTGCTTCACCGGCGGGAAGGGCTTCCGCTGGAGCTGGTGCTGCCTGCCGCCCATGTGGCGGGAGGAGTAGAGGCCGCGCGGGAATTTATCCAATCAAAGGAGTTTGCAGAAGCGCGAAATGTAATGATACAATTGGCTAAGGAGGCGCTTTTCCGCTTCCCTCATGTGCTCATTACAGCGCAGCAGGCCGTGTTTAAGTCCGATATGGCGGATCGACTTCCTCTTATTCTGGACCTGTGGCTGCTTCTGCTGAAAGATATGCTTCACCTTCAGAACGGCCGCCGGGAAGATGTGGTGTTTGCCGATCAAACCGATTGGACCTATAAGGAAGCCATGCGTTTGCCCTTGCGGTATTGGGTGCATGCCATGGAGCTCCTGATCGAGCTTCAGAAGAAGCTGCGCACCACGGCGAATGCCCAGCTGGCTCTGGAGCAGGCCATTATCGGGATGCAGGACCGGCCTGCAAGCTAATGCCTTGATTAAGGTTAACATAGATTGGAGGGAGAAACCTTTGTATTGCGTTGTGGGCGTCCGCTTCAAGAAGGCGGGGAAGGTGTTTTACTTTGACCCCATTGACTTGCCTGTTCAAAAAGACAGCAGTGTGATTGTGGATACGGCACGGGGATTGGAATACGGCAAGGTCGTCATCGGCAAGCGTGATGTGCCCGAAAGCGATGTGGTGCTTCCCTTGAAGAGGGTCATCCGAATCGCGGACGAGAATGATGCCCGGGTGGTGGACAACAATAAGGCCGCTGCCAAGGAAGCCTTCGGCATCTGCCAGGAGAAGATCAAGGACCACGGGCTGAAGATGAAGCTGGTGGACGTTGAATATACCTTTGACCGCAATAAGGTCATCTTTTATTTTACAGCGGAAGGCCGGGTGGATTTCCGGGAGCTGGTGAAGGACCTGGCCAGTATCTTCCGCACCCGCATTGAACTCCGGCAGATCGGAGTCCGGGATGAAGCCAAGCTGTTGGGCGGAATCGGGCCTTGCGGCCGCATCCTGTGCTGTTCCTCCTTCCTGGGGGATTTCGATCCCGTCTCCATCAAGATGGCCAAGGATCAGAACCTGAGCCTGAATCCTACCAAAATCTCCGGATTATGCGGCAGGCTGATGTGCTGCCTAAAATACGAGCATGACAATTATGAAAGCGGCAAAACCGAGCTGCCGAAGGTTGGGCGTATCGTAATTACCACCATGGGGCAGGCCAAGGTGCTTAGCCTGAATGTGGAGAGCCGCATGGTAAAGGTTCAGCTGTTTGAGCAGAATAACCGGGTAGTGGAGCTCCCGGCGGATGATGTAGCGGAGCAGGAGTAATTTGAAGGCTCACCTGAGGTGACAACCGTTGGAGAAAAAGGAAATTTTCACGCAGATTGAAGCCATGGAAGAACAAATGGGCACCATGTATGCGGATTTGAGCAGGCTGAAGACCATTGTGGTGGAGCTTCTGGAGGAAAATCAGCGGCTTCAGATGGAGAATGAGCAGCTCCTGCGTTTGATACGTGAGGATCAATACCCGGAACCGACCATGGAGCCTGACGCCGAGCCCGCCAAGCCGGAGGGTCTGTCCCTGACCCGGGAAGGTTATGAGAATCTGGCCCGGCTTTATCATGAAGGCTTTCACATATGCAATGTTTATTACGGACATTTGCGTACCGAAGGCGATTGCCTGTTTTGCATGTCATTCCTGAATAAATAATATTGATGGCGCATGAGACGAACGAGGCCAGCCGCGATAAGAGCGGCTGGCCTTATGAGCACTTGGGCGGCACAGAGGAGTCCGGAGAACCGATATGCTTTTGCCTCACGAACGAGCGGATGATTTGCTCCGCAATAATTTGAAGATCATCCAAGCGGATGATGTGTTTTCCTTTTCCATGGATGCGGTGCTCTTGGCACGCTTCTGCTCGGTGCCTGCCCGGGGACGGGTGATGGACCTGTGCACCGGCAACGGAGTGATTCCCATGCTCCTGTCCACGCGTACCCAGGCGGAAATATGGGGGCTGGAGATTCAGGAGCGGCTGGCGGATATGGCCGCCCGGAGTGTGCGTCTGAACGGTTTGGAGGAACGGGTTCATATCGAGCAGGGGGATTTGAAGGAATACCGGACCCGGGAAGCAGGTGTATTCGACCTGGTGACGGTGAATCCCCCGTATCTCCCGGTACGCGCAGGAGAACAAAACGGGAATGTCCATTTTGCGGCGGCCCGGCATGAAATCTTCTGTACCCTGGAGGATGTGCTGCAGACCTGCAGCCGGCTAACCAGATTCGGCGGCAAGGTGGCCATGGTCCATAGGCCAGGGCGGCTTATCGACATCCTGGAAGGGATGCGGAAGGTGGGCTTGGAGCCGAAACGCCTTCGTTTTGTCCACCCCAAAGCAGAGGAGGAGGCCAACATGGTGCTGGTGGAGGGCATCCGGGGAGGCAAGCCGGATTTGCGGCTGCTTCCGCCTCTGTTGGTTTACGGTGTCGACGGGCAATATACCGCGGAGCTGATGGAGGTTTATTATGGTTCAGCCGACAGCCTCCGGGTAGAGAATAAGGAGAGGGTGTCGGAATGAAGATACAGCGGAGTTATGCGGCAGACCGGGGTGACGGCGGAGCACTTTATCTGGTGGCCACACCCATCGGCAATCTGGAGGATATGACCTTCCGGGCGGTGCGGATCCTGAAGGAGGCCGATATTATAGCGGCGGAGGATACCCGGCAGACCCGGAAGCTGTTGACCCACTTCGAGATTGCGGGCAGGCTGGTCAGCTACCATGAGCACAACAAGATCCACAGCGGCCCTGAGCTGGTCCGTCTCCTTCAGGAGGGGCAGAGCATTGCCCTGGTCAGTGACGCCGGTTTGCCTGCCATATCCGATCCCGGTGCTGACCTGGTCCGTTTGGCCATTGAGGCGGATATCCCTGTAATACCGGTACCGGGTGCTAATGCGGCGCTCTCTGCGCTAATTGCGTCAGGGCTGGACACCACCGGCTTCCGTTTTGCGGGCTTCCTGCCCCGGGACAAAAAAGGGCTGAGGGAAAAGCTCTCCTCCCTTCAAGGGGTGAAGGAGACTCTGTTATTCTATGAATCTCCGCACCGGGTAGCCAAAACACTGGAGGCGATGCTGCAAACCTGGGGCAACCGCCAGGTGGTGCTGGCTCGGGAGTTAACCAAACGCTACGAGGAATTTGCCAGGGGAACCCTGGAGGATGCGCTACGAATGCTGGAGGCGGCTCCGCCCTTGGGTGAGTATTGCCTGGTGGTAGAGGGAGCTTCTGCAGATGCGCCCGGGGAACAAGACATGGCCGCTGAAGCAAGCTGGTGGAAGGCCCTAACAGCAGCGGAGCATGTGGAGCGGTATGAAGCCGACGGGCTCAGCCGTAAGGAGGCCATGAAGAAAGCAGCCGGCGACCGTGGGGTATCCCGCCGGGATATCTATCAGGAGCTGCTGGAGGAATAAGGGGGCATTCGCCCCCGTTTTGGCTTATCTATTAGTAGGTTTGGGCAGTAGACCGGAGGACAAAAAATATCCCTCAACAACCACGCCGGCTTTGCGTAGGTTGTTCAGGGACTAGAGGAGATATAAAAAGGTTAGAATTAACATTGGTTATGGATTTATTATACACTATAATTCCTATTTTGTCACAGGGTTAGGCATCTCAGTTAGGCAAACATTACAAACAATTTTTCCTTTAAAGTAGGCAACGTTCTCAGCATTGCCACAAAAGATGCAAGCAGGCTCGTATTTCTTGAGCATGATGCGCTCGCCATCCACATAAATTTCAAGAGCGTCCTTTTCGCCAATTCCCAGGGTGCGGCGAAGTTCGATCGGGATTACAACCCGGCCCAGCTCGTCCACTTTTCTTACAATACCAGTAGATTTCATCATTGTATATGTTGCTCCTCTCAAATTTGGTGGCAGTTTTTACAATCGTCATCTTTCGACATCGCACTTTATTATGATACCAACCATTCCCAAAATAGTCAACTGTTTTTTTGTAAAAAAAGGTACTAAATTTTGGCTTATAAAATCCCGTAACCCTGATAACAGTGGACTTTTTTCGAGTAATATTTTTGCTGGAAAAATCGAATAGTAATATTACTAGTTTTGAAGAAATATCCGTTCGGGACTAAAGGTGGTTGTATACGACAATTTTCGACAATTGAAAAAGAGGACTTTTACCTCAATCCAATGAAGGGGGGCGCGGACATGTCAGGCAAACTGTCGGAAGAAAAGGTATTTAAGGACCCGGTACATAATTACATCTACGTCCAGGATGAAACCATATGGGAGCTGATTAATTCAGCCGAGTTTCAAAGGCTTCGGAGGATCAGGCAGTTGGGCACGTCTTATCTGACCTTCCATGGGGCGGAGCATAGCCGGTTCTCCCATTCTCTCGGTGTGTATGAAATAACCCGGCGGATTATATCGCAATTCGAAAAAAGCGGATTTCCCGATTGGCCGCGGGAGGAACGGTTATTATGCCTGTGTGCGGCGCTGCTGCATGATTTAGGGCACGGTCCCTTTTCCCATTCTATCGAAAGGGCCTTTGACAGTGATCACGAGGAGTGGACCTGCCGGATTGTTCTGGGGGATACCCAGGTAAACCGGATTCTGCGCAACGCTGACCCGGAGCTGCCTGAGAAGATTGCCGCTGTTATCCGGAAAACCTACGAGAAAAAAATTGTGGTGAGCCTGATCTCCAGCCAGATGGACGCCGACCGGATGGATTATCTGCTGCGGGATGCGTATTATACCGGTGTGGATTACGGCACCTTCGATCTGGAGCGGATTCTGCGGATGGTCCGCCCCCATAAGGGACATATTGTGGTGAAGGAAAGCGGCATGCATGCAGTGGAAGATTACCTGATGTCCCGCTATCAGATGTATTGGCAGGTGTACTTTCACCCTGTCACCCGTAGCGGAGAAATTCTGCTATCCAAAATATTCGACCGGGCCCGGGTATTATATGGGGGTGGGCATTCTTTCTCCTTCCTGAACGATACACTGCGCCGGTTGTTCGACCATTCGATGACGGTCGGCGATTATCTGCACCTGGATGAAGCGCTGATGCAGGTTGCCTTTATGCAGTGGACCAAGGATACTGATCCGGTGCTGGCTGATTTATGCGGCCGTTTCCTGGATCGGCGGCTTCTGAAATATGTGCCACTGGAAGAAGGCGAAATCCCCCTCACCCATGGAGTGAAGGACTGCCTATTGAAGGTGGGCCTCGATCCGGATTATTATATGTATCTCGATTTTCCGGCGGATCTTCCGTATGATGTATATAAACCCGGCGAGGTGGAGGAGAAGCTGCCGATTCTGCTGCTGGATGCCCGGGACCACCTATTCGAAATCTCCAGCCGCTCGGAAATTGTCCGCTCCATCAGCGGCATCCGCCAGGGACAGCATCACATTTATTTCCCGGAGGAGCTGCTGGCGGCAGAATCCATGCCCGACGAGCTGTGGCAGCTGCTGCAGAAGCGTTCGTAGCAGCTTCGCCCATTTAAAACGTCAAGAAAGCAATCGCAGAAAAGAGGTACAAGCATGTTTACCGACACACACACCCATATGGACAGTCCGTCCTTTCAGGAAGACCGGCATGAGGCGCTGATGCGGGCATATGAAGCCGGCGTCACCCGGATTGTAAATGTGGGCTTTAACCGCGAAACCATTCCAACAACTCTGGAGCTGTCCCGGAAGTATGATTTTGTCTATGCTGTGCTGGGCTGGCACCCTCAGGATGCCAAGGATATGACTCCGGAGGACCTCGAGGAGCTGGAGGAGCTGCTGAAGCTTCCCAAGGTGGTGGCCCTGGGCGAAATCGGCCTGGATTATTACTGGGACACCTCCCCAAAGGATGTGCAGGCCCGGGTATTCCGGGAGCAGATCCGGCTGGCCAAGAAGCTGGGCAAGCCCATTGTGATCCATAACCGGGATGCCCATCAGGATATTCTGGAGATTCTGAAGGAGGAAAAGGCGGCAGAGGTAGGAGGCATCATGCACTGCTTCTCCGGCAGCTGGGAAACGGCCAAAATCTGCCTGGACATGAACTTCCATATTTCCTTCGGAGGGCCGGTTTCCTTCAAGAATGCCAAGCAGCCCAAAGAGGTGCTGGCCCGGGTCCCTCTGGACCGTTTGCTCCTGGAAACGGACGCCCCTTATCTGACCCCACACCCCTTCCGCGGGAAGCGGAATGAAACCGGATATGTGCGCTATGTGGCGGAGGCAGCAGCCGAAATCCGCGGGATGTCCGTGGAGGAAATCGGCCGGATCACTACCGAAAATGCGGTTAAGCTGCTGGGCCTGAAATGACCGTTTATAAGCATACATTATAATAGAAGAAACCGGTTGGGAGCAGGTCTTAAATGGGCTTGGAAACCCGCTGAATACAAGGCTTTTTCGTCGAAAAACGAGGGGGCCGCCGGGGAGCAGGATTTCCCGTTGGTTCCAGTCCGTTTATACCGTGAAAAACGGCATAAATTGTCTGCTGCACGCGATCCTATCAAACCAAAAAACATGCCGGAGGACTTAGTCCCCGGCATGTTTGATTTTCCGGGGAAGCGACACCCGTGTGAAGTAAAGAATATACAGAAAACCTGCCGCTATAGCAGCCAAGGCTTCCAGCCTGCCGCTGCCGTGAAAGCCGATCAGCGTGGCTCCGATTGCTGTGTTGGATAACAGCAGCGCGGCTTCGCAGATACGGGACACTGCCTTGACCCTGCGTTCCGCCTTCAGCGGATACAGCTCCAGCCAGAAGCTGTACCGGTGGCTTTGGGCCAACGAGGACACGGTAGCGCAATTCATTACCAGAACAACACCGTAAATCAGCAGAACCGCCGCCGTATGATTCACGGCAAGAAACAACAGGACGGCAATTACAGAGGTGCGCACCAGTATGGCATAATATTCCGAACGGATAAAGGTCTTGGCATACAGATACCGGTGGGTGTCCTCCTGCCGGAAGGGAATCCTTGAGGTAATCCCGCCGAGAAAACGTCTTGCCGCCGGTTTGGTTTTTAACTTCGGCACATCGGCAAACCAGCTGTAGAAGGTGTAGTGCCGCTTGAGGCTGATTTCCTCCCGGCGGATCAGATGCTCCCAGGCCACTCTGTGCTTGGGGAACGGCAGCACCACCAGGCTTTGCACTACCGCCGCCAACAGGAGAAGCAACCACGCTTTTGCCGGACTTTCCGTCAGCAGGGCGAAGGGCAGGACCACCGCGGCCACCCAGCGGACAAGTGTTTCGGCGCCGCTGTTCAGCCGGTAAACCAGCCGGTCCCCCCGGAAGCGGCCCAACACCGCCAGCAGCTTGGCGGCCACCAGATACAAGGCGGCATGTACAAAGGGAAGAGCAGCCTCATCCGCACAAGCCAGGTACAGCGGCCAGACCAGGAGCAGCAGCAAGAGGGTAACCACCGTCTGGAACGCGAAGCTGTAGACAATCGAGCTGGTCCACCAGCTGCGGAGTCTCGCTTCAGCCGGGGCCAGGAATACCATATCCGCCTGCTTCATGAAGGTGCGGATTCCGGTCATTCCCAGGGGCAAGGCCAGCAGGGGCGTGGTAAACCTCCAATATGGAAACGCCTCCGGCAGGCTCTGCAGAAACTTGCCGTAATAATAAGCACCTATTATAAAGAACATCAATAAAAATCCGGCGAAGCCGCTGCGGGCGGCATAGCTGATATAGATGAAGCTCTCTTTCCAGAAAGCCGCCGCCCTTTTGCGCCACAGATCCGCGAAATCCTTCCTCATCCGACGGCGCCTCCCGACGCGGCCAGCACACAGAAGGCATCATCCAGACTGCTGCCTGCCGGCAGCCCCGCTGCCGCCAAAACTTCCGGCAGTGTTCCTTTAGCGACGATGCACCCTTGGTGGAGAACAACGAACTTGTCGCAGTAGCGCTCAATGGTGGACAGGATGTGAGAGCTAATCAGGAAGCTGGCGCCCTTCTGCCGCATTTCCACCATCAGCTCCAGGAGGGAGCGGATGCCAAGGGGGTCCAGGCCCAGAAACGGCTCATCAATAATATAGAGGGGCGGCTCCGTCAGGAAGGCGTTCATGATCATCACCTTCTGCTTCATCCCTTTGGACAGATGCGCGGAGAAGCTGTCCTTTTTGCCCGTCATATGGAAGGTGTCCAGCAGATTGGCGGACCGCTGCGCATACAAGGGGCGCTCCAGCCCATAAGCTCTGGCCGTCAGCTCCAAATGTTCGCTGATGGTCAGCTCCTCATACAGCTCCGGGGACTCGGGCACATAAGCAAAGGAGGAGCGGTATTCCAACGGAGCCTCGGCCAGGGTGCGCCCGCGGACCCGGATTTCTCCCTTCTGGGGCTGGAGCAGCCCGAGAATATGCTTAATCGTGGTGCTTTTGCCGGCGCCGTTCAGTCCGATCA
>JAEWMH010000039.1 GCA_023393235.1 Bacillota bacterium
AGGTGGACCTGGTCAAGGACAACGAACGGCTGGAGGAGCTGCGCCAGGCCGGGGAAGCCAAACGCGGAGACGAGCAGCGACTTCTGGCAGAGGTGGCTCCGCTGCAAAAGCAGTGGGTCCATGCCAAGGAGCAGCTGGAGCTGCATGCCCAGGACGGGGATGCGGTGTCCCTGGAAACCGACGAGTTTACCTTGAAACGTAAACACGCTCAGGAGCAGGCGGCCGCTCTCGAGGAGACGGAGAAGGAGCTGCAGACTGCAATCCGTGAGGCGGAGCTGGTCCGTAAGCAAAGTGAGCTGGCCAAGGAAGAGTTGGTCGGCGCCTTGACGGAGCTGAAGGTGAAGGTGGCCTCCATTGCTCAAGAGCAGGAATCCTTGGCCGGCCAGGAGGAGCGGATGCGCTCTGATGTAGCGGTCCAGACCGGGGAGCTGGAGCAAAACCGGCGGATGGTGGCTCAATTGGAGCGGGAGATTACCTTGAACGAGGAAGAGTTGGTGAAGCAGCGTGAGCTGTTGAACCATTTGTCTATCAAGAAACGGGAATGTACCGAGCAGACGGACTTCAAGCGGGCTTCGAGAGCCGAGTGGCACCGGAAGCTGGAGGAAGAGGAAAACCATACCCGGGAGCAGCGCAATGCTCTAAAGGTAGTGGATGAGAGCCTTCACCAGACGGAGGTGCGGATGAACCGGCTGGACGTGGAGCTGGACAACCTGCTGAAAAAGCTGGGTGAGGAGTATGAGCTGAGCTACGAGCTGGCCAAGGCCCGTTACCCGGCGCCGGAGGATGTGCCTGCCGCCCAAGCCAAGGTTCGGGAGCTGAAGCGTGAAATTAACGGGCTGGGCGAGGTGAATCTGGGGGCTATCGACGAGTTCGCCAGAGTCAGCGAGCGGTACGAATTCCTGAGCGGCCAGAAGAAGGACCTGCTGGATGCCAAGGCATCGCTGTACCAAGTGATCCGGGAGATGGACGAGGAGATGTCCAAGCGGTTCCGGGCGACCTTCGACCAGATCCGTTCCCACTTTACGGTGGTGTTCGCCAAGCTGTTCGGCGGCGGCCGGGCGGACCTGGTCCTGGTGGACCCGGCTATGCCCTTGGATACGGGGATCGAAATCATCGCCCAGCCCCCCGGCAAAAAAACGCAGAACCTGCAGCTGCTCTCCGGCGGCGAACGGGCCTTGACGGCGATTGCCCTGCTGTTTGCCATTCTCCATGTGAAGCCTGTACCCTTCTGCGTGCTGGATGAGGTGGAGGCGGCCCTGGACGAAGCCAATGTGGCCCGGTATGCCGGTTACCTGCGGGAATTCTCCGATGTGACCCAGTTTATTGTGGTGACCCACCGCAAGGGCACCATGGAGGAGGCCGATGTGCTGTACGGCGTCACCATGGAGGAAGGCGGCGTCTCCAAGCTTGTCTCCGTCCGACTGGAGGAGCTGGAGGAAGCGGCGGTATCGGCGTAGGCACAGAAGCTGAGCGAAGTATGAACCATTATGACTCCAGGAGGAGACCATGAGCTTTTTTCGTAAACTAAAAGAAAGCATTTCCAGCAAAACCGAAGCGGTCACCACGGTATTCAAGGAAGGGCTGGCCAAAACCCGGGATGCGTTTGTGGAAAAGGTGGAGGACCTGTTCGTCCGCCGGAAGAAAATCGATGAGGAATTCTACGAGGAGCTGGAGGAAATTCTCATCGGCGCCGACGTGGGTGTGAATACGGTAATGGATTTGATGGACGAGCTCCGGGCGGAGGTCAAAAAACGCCGGATCGAGGATGCCTCCGATCTGCGTCCAATCCTGTCCGAGAAGCTGATCGGGCTGCTGGATGCGGAAGGGGATGCCACCCTGACCATGGCCCCCTCCGGCCTGACGGTAATCCTGTTCGTAGGCGTCAACGGAGTGGGCAAAACCACCACCATCGGCAAGCTGGCCCACCGCTTCAAGCAGGAGGGCAAGAAGGTGCTGATGGCAGCGGGAGATACCTTCCGTGCCGGGGCCATTGAACAGCTGGAGGTGTGGGGCCAGCGGGTAGGCGTGGACGTGATCAAGCAGCAGGCCGGCTCTGATCCCGCGGCGGTAATGTTCGACGCCATTCAGGCGGCGAAAACCCGGCAGGCGGACATTCTTCTGTGCGATACAGCCGGACGGATGCAGAACAAGTCCAATCTGATGGAGGAGCTGAATAAAATTTTCCGCGTGATCAAGCGGGAAATTCCCGAAGCTCCCCATGAGGTGCTGCTGGTGCTGGACGCCAATACAGGGCAGAATGCGCTGCAGCAGGCCCGTCTGTTCGGGGACAAAAGCGGTGTGACCGGTCTGGTGCTGACCAAGCTGGACAGCACGTCCAAAGGCGGCATCGTCATCGCCATCCGCCAGGAAATGAACATTCCGGTAAAGCTGGTGGGACTGGGCGAGAAGATGACCGACCTGCAGGATTTCGATTCCGAGCAGTTCGTGCATGCACTGTTCGCCGGTCTGGTAACGGAAATGCCGGAGGAGAAGTAAAATAAGGGGTGGCCCGCATTTGGGCCGCCTCTTTTTTTAGTTATATGGGAGTTGGCGGCGCGAAATAAGTCCCGATAGCGGAAGCTGATTTCCGTTATCCCGGCTGCGAACCCCGGGCAAGCAGCAATAGCGGAAGCAAATTTCCGCTACTACCGGTTAGCTTGGCTATTCCTGCAGCTGCGAGCCTCCATAACGGAAAAACCCTTCCGCTAATCGCTTCCGTGTTGCTCCGCCTTACACTTAGCGGAAAATCCTTTCCGCTAAACTCCCGTTCACCTTTCTTGGACTTCCAGTTGGTTCAACCAACCGATTAAGGGAAGGCAAACTTCCGCTATCGGGAAATAACCGCTGTTCCAGATACCATCCATCCCCGCAGACAGCAAAAAACCTCCTCCCGTGCAACTGCGGCAGCGGGAAGGAGGTTTACTCTCCGGTATTATTTGCTTTTGCCCTTGTCCTTGCCCTTTTCCTTATGCTCCTTCTCCAGCGGCGGCTTGCGCTCGATAGCCTTCTCCAGCGCCGGAGTCAGCTCATCCTTGATTTTGGCGATGAGCTCATCCTTGGAGATTCCCTTCTCGGCGGCGATCTCCGCCAGGGATTTCCCGGTTTTGAGCTGGGCCACCAGCTCATCCTTGCTCATTCCCAGCATCCCGGACAGCTTCTCCGGCCCCAAATGGGGAATCATGTCTCCCCGTTTGTGGTGGGGATGGCCGGGCTCTTCTTCGAAAAGGCCTTTATGCTTCAGCTGCTGGGCCAGATGGCTCTGCATTTTGGTCTTGATGGTATCCGCACGCTCGCGGGTCAGCTTGCCGCTTTGGACGGCTTCTTCCAGCTTTGCTGAACGGCCCGCCATAATCTTTTCCAAGAGGGCTGTTTCGCTGATCCCTTTTTCCTTGGCAATGTCCACAATGCTCTTACCGGACTTCAGTTGATCGGTCAGGGCCGCTTTCTCGATGCCGAGAAGCTGTGCCGTTTCCTCATAGAAGTGGGGTCCCGCTTTATGCAGCTCCACAGCCTGCTTGCGCCAGCGGTTCTGGAGATCCTTCAGGCTGGCATAACGCTGTACTTGCTGGCCCTTGGCGCTCAGGCTGAAGGAACCGGCTGCAGAGGCGCTCGCGCTCCCGCTCCCCACCAGCAGACATCCGGACAGCACCAGGGATAAAGCCACCGCGCTTGTTAACGTTTTTCTGGCATAGAGGGATTCCAATTCCATCACCTTCCTGTTCGTTTAGGCCATAGTATCTCCGTATACCCGTCAATTATATCCGCCCAACCTTAAGATTAGGTTAATCCACGATGTTAAATTGATTACAAATCAGATTACCGCAGGATTACAACATATACGCAGGAAGACAAGGCAGCGTTGCGCCTGCAATTCCTAATTTTTTCTTAAGAGAACCTTTGTATTCGCTTACATTTCTGGCTGTCCGGCAAATAAATAGTCAATAAACCAAGTTGCTAAAACATACATTTCATAATAAGATGGAGGAAAGCATTAATTTTCAGAACATTCAGTAAAAGTAATCATTCTAATCATTCCCGAATCTGAGTCTACTTGTTTTTTAAGCCGGAAACGGATCAATGAATCATGGGGAGGACCACCATCAAGGAGGGATTGCCGTGAATAAGAGTCATGAGGTGGAATATTGCAACCTGGAGCTGAGATTTGATCGACGGCAAATCCGTTTTTTCATTAAGGCGTTGATCCAGGAGGGATTTTCCCTGTACTGGAACGAGAGCGACCAACATTTCATCATTTCCATCCGTTCGGGGCGCAAGCTGGTGAAGCTGAAATTTCAGCGGGTCGGTGATAAATACAAAATTGTGGGTAACTATTCCATAAAGGACGAAAAGCTGGCGGAGCTCATGGAGAAAATGATCGGGGATACCCGCGGCCATGCTATAGTCAAACGCTTCCGGGACCGGCAGATCCTGATCGAAAACATTATGTTCGGGGAAATCATCCGGTCTGTGGAGATTTCGGGGGTGGAGCATAAGGTGTTATTCCAACGGGAACCAATGATTACGACGGAGCAGATCATTCAGGCGTTTAAGTCCAAGCGCGCGGAGGAACGGGCACCGGTGCTGAAGCTGGAGATAGACTATGAGCTATCCACGCTGTATGATGCCATGACGCTGGGAGACACGGAAGCGGTGGAGAAATCCAAGAGCAGGCTGGAAGAGATGAGACGGGAGTTGATCATGCTGGAATGCTGAAGGTTAGCTGCAATTTAAAAAGGTGAAAAGAGTCCGGACAATAAGTCGGGCTCTTTCAATTTTTTGGATTGTTAACGTGTGCATGATGTGGTATCATGAGTATCGAGGTGAACGCGATGAACGTTACAATCAAGGATATCGCCCGGTTGGCGCAGGTCTCCCACACCACCGTATCGCGGGCGTTGAACGATAGTCCCCTGATTAACTCCGAAACCAAGGAGAAGATCAAACAGCTGGCGCAGGAGATGGGCTATACCCCCAATTTCAGTGCCAAAAGCCTGGTGATGGACCGTTCCTATAATATCGGTTTATTCTTCTCCACACTGAATACCGGCACATCGGCCGGGTTTTTCTATGAGACGGTACGGGGTATTAACAGTGTAGTGAAGGATGCGTACAATCTGGTGGTGCGGGGGATCGACGACTACGAGCATTACCGCAGCATTCACCGCAAGAGCTTCGACGGCGTGATTGTCATGAGCCAAAGCTCCAAGGATGACCCATTCCTGCATCACTTGTCCGAAGCGGGAATTCCCCATATTGTGCTGAACCGCAAGGTGGAGGGACTGAAGGCCATCAATATTTTATCCGATGATTCCCACGGCTCTTATAGGGTCGTGAACCATATGATCAAAAAAGGGCACCGCC
>JAEWMH010000048.1 GCA_023393235.1 Bacillota bacterium
GAGTGGAGTGGTACTGGGAAGTACGTGGTGACGGGAGAAAGGTGCGGGGAACGCGAATGTAGCGTGGTGATGGGAAGCGGCGTATTGGAAAACGAGCAATAAGGAGCAGAATGCGAAATGGGGGTAAGTGGAAACTGGGCAACAGCGGGGGTGCCGTGCTGAAGCTGAGGCTAACGGCGGCAGGATCCCTTATTTCCCCGGATTTTCCTCCGAAAAAGATCTAACGGCGGTGACAGACGTTATTTGCCCCTTTTTGGCCAGCTGATGGCGCGAAAACAGGGAAATAGCGTCCGTAGCCGCCGTTAGATTTTGGAGAAGGCGATTTCGGGCTAAATAGCGGCGCTCACCGCCGTTAGAATCAGGGCAGCGCGGGTAACAGGGCAGGTTGGGTGGCTAAAGCAGCAGACTGGTAGAGCATCCCGGGATACGCCGAACTGCTAACGGAACTCAGAAGCGCTTAGCGGCTGAAAAGGGACCAATTTGATTTTTAACGGAACCCTGCGCCTCTTAGCGCACATTTTGCACCCGATTTGCCGTAGCTGCCCCGGCTAAGCATCTCTTAGTTCCGTTAGAGCGCCAAGGCAGCCGATTTCGGCCTCTAAGTGCCTCCTGGTTCCGTTAGCGGATAACCGGCTCAGCCGGTTCCCCGCCCTAGCCGGCCAACCGACCACTCTGGCCTCACCTCCGCCAACCGGCCAGCTGGCCTCTCTGTCTAACCCTGGCTTAACCGACCAACCTGCTATCCCTCGGCTCCGGCCGTCAGCCCGCCATATTATTCTTTGAGTCCTGGGGCGAAAACACCGAGATGTGGCTCACCTTGCCAGTGGCCGCCGGAATGATGAACTTCAGTTCGAAGTCCTTCCCGGCGGGATAAACATAGATGGTGTCGTCGCCGTTCTTGCGGATATCCGCCGACTTGCCCAGGGCCGCTTCAATGTCGGCCAGCTTCAGCTCCTGCAGATTGGGAGCGCTGGAGCGCACATCGAAAATTTTGCTGCCTTTATTGAAGCCGAACACGGTATTTTTCTTGCTGTAGGTGGAGTAGATGCCGTGACCGGCGGATTCCTTCTTGTCCGGCTCGCCCCAGGCCTTCTCCACATCCTCAATCAGGCCGGTATGCGCGGCGAATTCCACGCCTGGCGCTTTGCCTTGTTTGGCCAGCTCCAGAAGCTCGTGGAGGAGCTGTTTTTTATCCGCCGCAGGGGAGGCGGTAGGCGCAGCCGTAGCCGGTTTCGATGAGGCAGCGGCAGAAGCGCCTGGCGAAGCGGCAGCCGGCGGCGATGCTGCCGGGACAGAGGCTGCCGGGGCAGTAGCGCCGGACGGGGCCGTGGACGGAGCGGCCGTGCTGCCGTCATTGCAGCCGGCCAGTACGGCAAGGGCTGCGGACAGAGCAATCGCGGCGATAACGGAATGTTGAAGCTTCATCATGATGCCTCCTTGTGTGTACATGGTATGCAGAACAGGACGAAAAGAACCTCTCCTTATCTTTACCCCATTTCTCCAACCTATGGGCATGGGGTCTCAGGAGGGAACCAAATTTGCCGCAGATCGATCCAGCCCTGGCTATTGAAGGACAGCCCGCGGACAGAGGGGAGATAGGCGGTTTCCAGGGGCTTTTCGTAGAGAATCCGCAAAAGCCGCTCCTCGTCCAGAAGCTCCTCCAGCTGCCGGAAAAATCCGGCCCGCTCCTTCACATCAGCCTTATGCCGCACTCCGGAAAGCAAGCTCTGGACCCTGCTTTTGATGGGAGGCTCCATATGTTCGCTCACCGTATGGTAAAGGTCGAACAGCCGCAGCTCCTCATCCTGGTCCCGGATCAGCGAAAAGATAATCAGATCGGCCTGCAGTCTGGCCGCCCCCTTAAACGCCTCCGGCTCCAGAAGCAGCAGCCGGCTGGGAATGCCCCGCCCGAGAAGCCGGGCGGCAACAAGCTCCCCATCCTCCCGGTACTGGGGGATGGTGGCAATTAACAGCGGCCTGTCCGCCAGAAGCGGCAGAGCCGTGTCCTTCACCTCCCCGATGTCCCCGGTATCACCCGCCCCATAAAACTCCCCGCCACGGATCCCCTCCATAACAGCCGCTCTTAACGCCGGCTGCTGCAGCGGCCCCCCAGACCCGGTATTGCAGGTGACGAACTTGCGGATGGACGCATGGGAATGCATCCGGCTCCAGCCTGTTTCCGCCTCCGCCCCCGGGTTGTGGATCAGGTGGAACGGGGAGCCCTCCACCTCCGGTCCGGCAGGATCGCCGCCGGTCCAAGGGACATGGATAATCTCCGCCCGGTCCAGTTGGGCCCTGCCCAAATGGTAGGCGGGAAAAGCCTCCAGAATGCAGTGGCGCCCGTTCAGCTCCGCTACCCGGAACGGACCAGTGCCAACAGGCTTCAGCCCGAAGGCCTCCTCTTCTGTTCCGTGCAGCTCCTCCGGCAGGATGGAAGCCCGGCTGGTGCACAGAAACGGCAGGAAGAGTTCATTGGGCTCCGCCAGCTCCATCAAAACTGCCAAGGGACCCAAGGCTTCGATCCTGCGCAGGGTTTTGACAATAGAGCTGTACAGGAGCGGCCGCCCGCTGCCGGACAGGCGCCGGAGGGAATACACCACGTCCCGGGAGGTCAGGGGCTGCCCGTTGTGGAACTGGATCCCCTTGCGCAGATAAAAAACCCAGCGGGTGCGGCTGCCGTCCGTTTCCCAGGCATGGGCGGCAAGGGGCTCAATCTCCCCGCTCCTCCCGTTCCGGCGGACCAGACCGTCGAACACATGGCTCGCCACAAAGGACTCTGCCGTAAGATTCATATACAGCGGGTCAATGGTATGCAGCTTTTGCCGGAGGGGGAGACGCAGGGTATCAACCTGGCTGTCTGGCCCGCTTTCCCGGTGATGCCCGAAAAAACCCAACAACCGGCTTTGAAGCGCCTGCTCCAGCTGGGGGGTCTGCACATATGCACGGATCTGCCTCACCGCCTGCTCCAGCTCCCGGCCGCTTAATGCCGCTGTCACCGCCTCAACGGCGATTTGCTCTGCGGCGACCGCAAATTCCAGACCGGAGCGGCTGCCCCGTCCCCGTTTGGGAGACCAGACGATCCACCCCAGCCGCACCATGGCCGTAACCACATTCAGGGCGTGACGGTGGGTGCAGTCCAGCACCTGGGCGATTTCGTCCAGAGTGGTTTCCGTTTTGGCGCCGGAGCCGCCGTAATGGGCATGGAGCCTCAAGAATTGGGGATGCAGCTTCATGGATCAAACCCTCCCGGAATTTATGGTCCTTGTTCCTAAAATACGAAATAAACCGTGCCCAGCTTTCTATTTATTTTCTTATTTTATCAGGTAAGATGGGAGATAGAAAGAATTAGGAGGTTATTTCCATGAAGGCTGCGGCCAGCCGGCTTTACGGCAAACCGCTTGCGCTGCTGCTGGTGGCGGTGCTGGTGGGAGCGGTGCATCAGTGGCTGTTTTTTGAGCATGAGCCCGGAGTTTCGTTTCCGTTGTTTGTGCTGCTGTTTTATCTGTTTATGTATGCGGGGGCAAAGGACAAGCTTCGCCCTGTAACCGGATTCGCTTGTTATCTGGGGGTTGTGGTTGGGCTGCTGGCGTTATCCTTCCTGTTTTTTGATTCGGATCTGTTCAGGGGGCTGAATGCGTTGGCTGTTCCCGGGCTGGCGCTGGTCCACATGGCGTACTGCCTGGACTGGAGACGTCCGGATTGGGGCCGGGCCGGCCTGATTCTGATTGCCCTCGATCATGTCATCACCCAGAACCTGCGGCATTGGAAAACCGCGATGGAGCTTCTTTTTGCTTCTGAGGCCGGAAGGATGGAGGCGAAACGCCGGGAAACGCTGAAGGCGGTGCTGCTTGGACTGGCTATTGCTATCCCGCTGTTGGCTGTGGTGGTATCCTTGCTGGCATCTGCCGATGGTATTTTCCATCAGGTGCTGGATGGTATTCCCGGCTGGTTCGCCGGATTAACTCTGACCGAAAGCGGCATCAGGCTGTTATGGACGGCTCTGATGGGGCTGGGCCTATTCGGATATGTATACGGCTTTATTCAGCCGGACCGGGATGAAGAGGAAACGGAGCCTGCAGTCCGGGGGGATAAGGAGACCAGGGACAGTCCTCTCATGGATTTTGGGATAAGTCCGGTTACAACGGCAACGGTGCTGGCTTTGGTCAATGTGGTGTATGTGCTGTTTGTGGCGCTTCAGTTCAGCTATTTGTTCGGGGCATGGGAGGGTGTGCTGCCGCAGGGGGTCACCTATGCGGATTATGCCCGCAAGGGCTTCGGCGAGCTGGTGGCGGTCACGGCGCTGAACTATGTTCTCCTGCTGGCCAGTTTGACTGCCGCGGATGGTCCCGCCAAAGGGGCTGCCCGCTTCAACCGGTGGATGCTTTATCTTCTGGTAGGCTGTTCCTGTGTCATGCTGTATTCGGCATACAGCAGGCTTGCCCTGTACGAGGAGGCTTACGGCTACACGGTGCTGCGTTTTCTGGTCCATGCTTTTATGATTTTCCTGGCGCTCCTGCTGGTGCTGGCCGCCATCCGGGTAAGACTTCCCCGCTTTCCACTCATGCGCTGTTATATTTTGCTGGGACTGGGCGCTTATGTACTGTTGAATTACATCGGGATGGAATCGGTAATCACAAGGCTGAATATAGAGCGTTACGAGCAAAGCGGCAAGCTTGACACGGACTATCTGATGGGCTTGTCCAGCGATGCCCTGCCCAGACTGTCCAAGCTGGACAGTACGGCTGCTCCGGATTTCGAGGAACGCCTGCACCGTAAGCTGGAGCTGATCCGCCAGAAAAAGGACTGGCAATCTTTTAATCTGGCGGACTACCGGGCGGAGCAGGCATTGAACAAACGCTTCGCGGACTGAGCTTGTAGTGACCTCCGGCTGGGACACTGCGGCACATAGGACGACTTCCCTCTTTCATAAAGTAGTAAAAAGACAAGGGAGGCGTTGGTATGGGCGGCTTGCGCCAGCTGGATTGGCAATTGGTGTCGTTCGTGGCGGTAAGCGTATGCATAGAGCTGCTGGGCGGCATGCGTTACCCCCGCATCTATTACTGCGGCCCCAGACGGGATACGGGGGACAAAATGTAACGGACGGAGTGGCTGCTGACGTTACATGTCCGCTAGTCATGAGGCTGATTTGAGGATCGTTCCGAAGTAAGGCTTGCCGGAAACGGCAGGCCTTTTTTATGGGGGTCGGAATAATGAAATAAAGGATATGGTCCGGATAAAGAATGTGCATGTTAAAAGATAAACGTCTGATCTACAATGAAATGGAGGATAAATACTATGCTTATTACGGGGTGATCTTGCGATGAGGGAAGAAGTGGTCCGCTCAGATATTACGGTGGTCGGCGGCGGTTTGGCGGGAGTATGTGCAGCCGTGGCAGCGGCCCGGCTGGGGCAAAAAGTGGCGCTTATTAATAACCGTCCGGTGTTGGGCGGCAATTCCAGCAGCGAGGTAAGAGTGTGGGTATGCGGGGCCACGGCCCACGGTACCAACCGTTATGCCCGGGAAACAGGGATTATGGGAGAGCTGTTTACGGAGAATCAGTACCGCAATCCGGAGGGGAATCCGTATTTTTGGGATTTGACCATTCTGGAAACCGTACGGGCGGAGCCGAACATCAGCCTCTTTTTGAATACGGATGTGCATGAAGTGGAGGCGGACGGAGATGCGGACAACCGGGTGATCCGTTCCGTCACCGGCTGGATGATGGGATCGGAGCGGCGGATTCGTTTCGAAAGCAATATGTTTCTCGATTGCACCGGGGACGGTCTGGTGGGTTTCCTGGCGGGAGCCAAATACCGGATCGGCCGGGAGGCGTTCAGCGAATACGGCGAGGATTGGGCGCCGGAGGTTTCCGATAGCATTACGCTGGGTAGTACGCTCCTGTTTTATACCAAGGACACGGGCAAGCCGGTGAAGTATGTGCCGCCAACCTTCGCCAAGGACATTACCCAAACCAATATCCCGCTGCGCCGGGTTATCCGGAGCGGCGACAACGGCTGCGCCTATTGGTGGATCGAATGGGGCGGCGAGCTGGATATTGTGGATCAGAATGAGCGCATCCGCGATGAATTGTGGTCGGTGATTTACGGGATTTGGGATTATATCAAAAATTCCGGCCAATTCGACGCGGACAACATGACTCTGGAGTGGATAGGCTCTGTGCCGGGCAAACGCGAGTACCGCCGCTTCGTCGGAGATTATGTAGTGAAGCAGCAGGATATTATCGCCCAGGAGCCTTTTCATGACCGGATCGGCTTCGGCGGCTGGTCCATTGATCTCCACCCGCCCCAAGGGGTGTATTCTGAGGAGAGCGGCTCCAAGCATCTCCATGCGGACGGGGTGTATCATATTCCGTATCGCTCCTTGTACTCTGCGAATGTATCCAATCTGCTGTTCGCCGGACGGAATGTCAGTGCATCCCACGTGGCCTTCGGCACCCTCCGGGTGATGGCGACCTGCGCCATTATGGGTGAAGCGGCAGGCACCGGTGCAGCACTGGCCTCCTTCATGGGCATCACCCCCCGTGAGGTGGGGGAGCGGCATCTGGCTGATTTGCAGCGGACCATGCTCCGGCAGGATGCCTCCATTATCGGTTTGGCGCTGGACGATCCGGAGGATCTGGCCCGGTCGGCCGAGGTCCGCGCCTCTTCCACATTGGCGTACCCTGTTTTGGAAAAGCCCGGTGCCGAAGCGCACCCGCTGACCCATGATACGGGGCTTTTGTTCCCGGTTGGCCCGTGCGGCCTTGGCAAGCTGGAGCTTCTGGCGGATGTGAAGGCGGATACTGTGCTTCGTGTGGAGCTGTGGGATACAGGGAAACCCGAGAACTACGTACCGGCCGGTTTGGTTGGCGAGGTTTCCGTTGAAGCTGCTGCAGGAGAGGGACAATGGCTGGCGCTGGCGCTTTCGTGGAAGCCGGAACACTTGCAAAATGCCTTTGTGGTTATCCGGGCCAACGATGCGGTTTCCCTGCGGCATGCAGACGGGACGTTGACCGGTGTGCTCACCTTCCTCAAAGGTGACAAGCCCCGGGTTTCCTCTGCCATGGAGGACCATCAACCCGACCAGCCTGTGGTCCAATGGAGCATGCGGCAGCTGGTGCGGAAAGCATTCTGCTTCCGGGCTCTGCCCATGGGGACTGCTGAGGGCGTTGGGGCCGGTGAGGCGGCAGCGGCTGTTTCACCCTATGCACCCGCCTCCGTTACCGACGGTTATCTGCGTCCGTATAGCGGCCCCCATTCCTGGGTATCCGCCCCGCTGGCGGAGGAGGGAGAGGCGTGGCTGGAGCTGGTATGGCCGGAGCCGGTGCGCTTCAACGAAATTCAGGTGATTTTTAATGATGATGTAAATGAGGACCTGATTAACCTGCATCACCACTTCACCCCCTTCCCGGTTATTCCGGAGCTGGCCCGGGCGTACCGCCTGGAGATTCCTGCCCCCGAAGGGGACGGGTGGGTGGTCCTGGCGGAGGAAGCCGGCAACCGCAAGCGCAACCGGGTGCACCGGCTGGCGGCTGAGGCCAAAACCAGCCGGCTGCGGCTTACCGTCGCCGGGACCAACGGCGGGGAGTACGCCGAGGTGGTACACATCGGCGTCAGGGTGTAAAGCGCGCAGCGGCGGGGGAGGCTCCCGCTGCGGAGAGGGGATTCGAATAGCGGAAACGGATTTCCGCTATTCGAATCCTTGGTTTGTGAAACGGGGGATAACGGAAGCACATTTCCGTTATCCCCCGTTTTTGGTGGGGTGCTGGCCCATGGCAGGGGGAATAGCGGAAGCTGGCTTCCGCTATTCCGGGCCGCGGGCCGCGTGGGGGGCTGATAGCGGAAAGGTGCTTCCGCTATGGTTGGGGCGGTGCCCCGGGTCGGGCAGGGGCAGACGCTAATGCTCACACACCCAAGCTGCAACAGGCCCCGCCTCGAAGCAGCATGGGGCAGCGGATAGCGGAAGGGTGATTGCCGCTATTTTGCTAAGCAAACAGCAAACAAGCGAATAACGGAAGGGTAGCTTCCGTTATTCGCTTGTTTTGGTGCCCACAGACCCTCAGATGGGCACAATAGCGGAAGAATCCCTTCCGCTATAGCCCTTCACAGGCCTGTCGGTTGAGGATAGCGGAAGAAAACCTTCCGCTAATTCGCGTGGCGAGCCTCCAAGAACCCGGTGCAGCCATCCGCTTTTGGCTCTGGCCCATGGGTCCAACGCTCCCGGCGCAGCCCCCCGCTTTTGGCTCTGGCCCATGGGTCCAACGCTCCCGGCGCAGCCATCCGCTTTTGCCACTGGCCCATGGTACCGGCGCAGCCATCCGCTTTTGGCCTCCAAGTGCCTGCCGCCCTTACCCTCAGCCCTTGGCTTCCGCCACCAGCTTGGGCAGCGCCTCTGCCACAGGGGTGGCCGGACGGCCCAGCAGCTTCTCGAAGTCGCTGCTGGCCACATCCAGAGTTCCCTCGCGGATGCCCGCTTGAATAGCCACCAGCATGGGAATAATGAAGCCCGGCACAGCGGCGCTCTTCATAATCTCGCCGTACGTGGCGTCATCCACCTGCTGCACCGGAACCTCCTTGCCCAACACGCTTCCCAAAGCAGCGGCAAATTCCCCTTGGGTCAACGGCTGGCCAGACAGCTCATAGATGGTGTTCTCATGCCCGCTGCCTGCCAGCACAGCTGCTGCTGCCTCCGCATAATCCTCCCGCGGCGCCCATCCAACTCTGCCCTCGCCTGCGGAGGTTACCCACGGTGCTCCAGCCAGCACACCTTGGATGCTGGACAGCTCATTTTCCAGATACCAGTTGTTGCGCAGGAAGGAGTAGGGGAGGCCGGTGGCCTGAATGGCCTTTTCCGTGTGGCTGTGGACCGGGGCCAGGAACAAGGTGCTTTCCTGGGCGTTGCCTACGCTGGTATACGCGATAAAGCCCACCTTGGCTTTGGCCGCAGCTTCAACGGCATGGGTGTGTTGGCGGATGCGGGTTTCGTTGTCCCCGTCCGCGGAGATGATCAAGAGCCGGTCAATGCCGGCGAAGGCCTTCTCCAGCGTCTCCGGCTGGTCAAAGTCGCCATGCCGGACCTCAATGCCCAAGCTGCGGAGTCCTTCGGCTTTTTGCGGATTACGGACACTGACGGCCAGTTGATCCGCAGGGACCTTCTTCAAGAGAGCCTCTACCACTTTGGTGCCCAGTTTACCGGTTGCGCCTGTCACAAGAATCTTCATGTTTCTATTCCTCCTAAAATATGATGGTGTATTTTGTTATAACTTGATTGGTTACAACAAATCTATAAAAAATGCTTCAACAAAGAAGCATTTTGGCAAAACCATTCTTCATGATAACGGACCGCGGCAATAACCGCCTCTGTTCCGAGCTTACTCTTGGAATTGGCTAACAAGCTGGTCCAGAGTAACGCCGGAAAGCTGCTGCTCCATAGCCAATTGCGCCGCTTGGAACTCGGCCTGGAGGACGTTCTCGATATTGCGTCCAACGGGGCACTTGATGTTGGAATTCACATGGATTCCGAACAGCTGCTCCTCCTCGGCGGCGTCCACCGCCCGGAATACGTCCAATAGTGTAATTTCCTGCGGACTGCGCAGGAGGTACGCACCGCCCACGCCGGGCCGGACATCCACCAGCCCCGCCTTCTTCAGCATGCCCATAATTCTGCGGATCACCACAGGATTCGTGTTAACACTTCCGGCGATAAAATCCCCCGTGCATTCCTGGGGCACCATCGAAATGAGGCAGAGGGTATGGACAGCCATGGATAACCGTGTGCTTATTTGCTTCATGTATGTCACCACCGTTGTAACTAGTATAGTTATACCGGGGGCGGATGTCAACCGAAACCGCAGATTCCGTTTCTCTGGAGCTTTTCATTCAATTCCTGCCGTATAGGCGCATATACTAGAAAACGCTCCACGCATGCGCAGGGAACGAAGTCGGGAGAGGCATGTTGCCGGGCGGAGGATGCATTTTTTTGCTCGGGAGGGTATGCAATGGATTATATGGATATGCTGGCGAAGCTGGGAATCGGCAATGCCCACCCCGGCGGGTATGCAGGCACCCTGCGGCTTATCACCCACTTTGGCTTCGGGCATGGCCTGTCCGTGCTGGAGGTAGGCTGCGGGACGGGCAGAACGGCTTGCCGCCTGGCGGCATTGGGGTGCAGGGTGACGGCGGTGGACAGCCATCCGGTTATGCTGGAGAAGGCGGAGAAGCGCGCCGCCGCGGAAGGTGTACGGGTCTCTTGGTTAAGGGGTGAGGCGGAACGCCTGCCTTGCCCCGATAATAGCTTCGACCGGGTGCTGGTGGAATCGGTCACGGTGTTTGCGGACGCGGAGAAGGCCGTCTCCGAATATCTTAGAGTCCTGAAGCCCGGAGGGTTATTGCTGGACCGTGAGCTGTTGGCAGCAGGGCCGCTCCCCGGAGAACTGGCGGCGGAGCTGGCGGGCAGCTACGGGATCGCGCATCTGCGGACAGCGGAGGAGTGGAGGCGGCTGCTGGAGGAGAAGGGCTTCGGTGAAGCGGGGATTTGGGATCACCGGTCCATGACGCCGCAGCTTTGGGAGGATGTGGTGATGTTTCCCGATGCCCACCAATTTGCCGACCGGGATCTGGGACGTTTTCCCTCCTTATGGGAAACCGCCCGCCGGTACGAGGAACTGATGAATGCCAACCAGGCCCTGTTTGAGCATGGGGCGATCATCGGGCGCAAACGGCAGGCGGGTGTTTAAGCGGAGCTTACCATCCCAAGCGCATGGAGCAGTCTGTTTAACCGGGGGTTGCAGCTCTGTTACAGCATTTTGTTTTTGCGCATCAGCTTCAGCAGCTTGCCGAAGGAATAGTCCGGGGATCCGTACAGCTTCATCAGATCCTCGGACCAGTCAGGAGCCGTCCCTGCCCGCGCATGTTTGCGAAGGGTTTTCATGGAACCCTTCAGACGGGCTCTTTCCTTTTCTAATTCCTTCCTGATCGTAGTCATGCCCTTCATGGCGTCCCGCGCTTCTTTTTTGCTGATCATAACGGTTGGCTCCTTTATTCATATTTTCAGCGGACATATGAAAAAGCGGCTGCCCGAAGGCAAGCCGCTTTACCGGTTTATACATTACAGAATAAACGGGCGGGAGATGATAACCAGCAGAATGAACAGAACCAGAATAAATCCAGTCGAGGTGTAAAGCCCGGCGGCTGCGCTCATGGTTCCTTCCTCCTTTCGTTCTTGATCTGCTGTATCTTATGCGGAGGAAGGCACCTGTGCATGGTTATCTGTCCCGGTTTGGCGGGCTGATGCCGTTTTTGGGCGGTTGTACCGGGGGGCTTTATCCCCCGGATTGCCCGCCGGCGGGCTCCCCGGCCAGAGCACCGGTATCCCCTCCGGACTCAGCCTGCTCCTGGTGAGGCTCCTGCTCCCTGGCCTCCTCGGCCGTATCGTATTGCCGGATGTGGTAGGTCCGGTTTTCCAGATCGATGAGCTTGGTGCTGCCGATCTGCAGCACCGCCGCCGCGGATAATCCGTAAATGGACACGGCCCCCACCCGTATTTCCCGGCAAACGTCCCGCCTGTTCATCGTTACCTCTCCACCGGGCGTGACGACCGGAAACTCGCGGTTATAGAACGGATACCCGCTCCAGTCTTCCCCCTCACTGCCCTGGAAGTTGGCCGTTTCCTGCTGCACCGCCAGCACCCGGGACGCTGCCGCCATTCCCAGGGAATCCCCAAATTGCACAATGGAGCTGATCTGGCTGGAGATAATCCTGACGCCGCCGACAACGGAGGTCCGCATGTCAGGTCGACCCTTCCGAGGCAAAGGGCACCAGCGGGCCGATAATCAGGGACTCCGCAGGGGTGTCGAAAACAGAGGAGGCAGTAATCGCCTCCGTATCCCCGATCAGCACCACCGAAGCGCTGCCCACCCCGACAATATGGATGCTGCCCACCTGCAGTCCGTGATTGGTGACATTCATCTCAATCATGAAGGACTCTCCTTTCCATATCCGGCAAAAAAGCTCCGAAGACCGTCGCGCACATCCCGCCTCACCTTCTCCACAACGGGAGCGGCATCTGCCGCACCCGCATTTTCGGCAAAGGGATGCTCCTTAATATATAGCATAAAGCGCTGCTCCGCCTGCCGGGACAGGTCCTCGACAATCCGCTCCCGCAGCTCCGGAACCAGCGGAATGCCGGCTTCGTCCGCAGCCTCTTCAATATCCCGGGGCAAATCCTGCCGCAGATAGTCCTGCATGGAGGCCATTGCCTGAGTATATGCCTGGTCGGGGGACGCCGGACCGGACAGCTGCAGGTCCTTGGCATCCACATTGGCCGCCTGCAGATCCTCAATCAGCCCTTCCGCTCCGTGGGCCAAGCCGATATGCAAGGAGCCCGACAGCGTATCCACCTTCAGCTGCTCGAACCGGTATTCGATTTTATCGATGCGGGTGGTGGGCTGATTCTGGAGGTCGGTCACACTTGCCTCCAGTCCGTCCAGGGCAGGTGCAAGACGGGCCAGTTCCCGTTCCACCGCCTTCAGCTGCGCCGACAACCCGGCCACGGACTGCTCCAGTCCCGTCAGCCGTTCTTCGGTCTGGATTTGTTTCTGGGCCATCCACCCCAACCGCCGCAGGATCTCCTGAAGATGCCATAGCAGCACCGGGTCCATCCCAACACCCCCTCGTCTCATGTGTACGCCCGGGAGGCGGGAACTATTACTTCATCAGAACTGCCTGTTAGCGGAGTGCAGGCAGGGGCACCAAGGGCACGGACGGCAGCGCCGACTGCGGCGCGGAAACCGTCCCCCCCAATTCGGGAGCCGGCGCGGTAAAGCCCCCTGTATTGAAATTGTTGGACAAGCTTTTGACCAGGCCCGCGGACCCTACCTGAAACACCGAGGAATTGGCCAGAGAGCTGATGGTCAGGCTGCGGATGGTAATGGTCTGGTATACATTGACAATCATGCTGTTGCTACCTTGCTGTTGGAGGCATCCACCAGATCGGGGTCATTGGTGTTGGTGGAGCTTACGCCGTTATTGGTCACCGGCAGATCACCCGTTATGAAGGAGCCGGAGCCGGCAAAGGTTTTGGTGCTGCTGGTGGGGGAGAGGAACACAGCGTCACCGAATTGGACGATGGAGCTGGAGCCTACGCTCACGATTTTGACATAACCGACAATAGCGGGCATGCAGCATTCTCCTTTCCGCGCTGGCTAAAAATAGTTGTAACCTAGTATATGTAGGTGAACGCCCAGATGTGCCGCTTTTTGCCTGGCGTAGTGTGGCATTTGCCCATCCGGCGCATAGAATAGCCTAGGGTGTGTTTGCAAACATGGCCTGGGCATTATGCCAATAATTCCATCAGTATGCGGAAACGGGGGGGCACCATGGCACAACGGGGAAAGAGCGGCCCGGATTGGGGCGGAATGGAGCAATGGATGGGCGGACATTTCCCGTTCATGAACGATAAAATCAAAAAGAAGATGGGAGCGGGCGGTACGGACTGGGTTGAGGAGTATGTCCAGGATGTGCTGAAGAAGTCTTTCTCCCAGCGGACCGGGTCCTTCTTCCCCGAGGAGAGCGCCCGCGCCGAAACCTCCGAATCCGGCCAGGGGCTGGATTACGATTACGAAACCTTTGAAACCCATAATAATGTCATCGTCCGGATTACGGTTCCGGAGGATGTGCAGGTGAAGAACGTGCGTCTTTATGCAGGAAGCATGCAGCTGAAGGTGGAGCAGGATCCCACACGCAGCAGCATGTACATCCCGCTGCCGTCGGAGGTGGACGGAGGCAGTGTCAAGGCCAGCCTGAAGGACCGGGTACTGGAGGTGCGCTGCCCCCGCCGGCAGGAGGCGGAAGTTTTCCAGGAGGTACGGGTCCGGTACCTGTAGAAGTTGGGCGCGGGAACCGTCAACATTGCAGTGCAGGCCGCTTATGATATACAAACAACCTGTGCAGGTGAAAGCGGGGCCACAGTATGGACGAGGAACGCCAGGCGCAGTTTCAGGACGCCTATCTGATTATTGCAACGGTGGTTGTGTTTACGCTTCTGTTTGCCGGACGGGCGACGGAATATTACGATGGGGATGATTAGGAGGCTGCCGCAATGGCCGATCGGGACGCCGTGGACAACGGCGATGAATTCAAACGCAAACTGCTGCTGGTAGTAGGCATTGTGGTGATACTCTCTTTTTTATATGGTTATGGGAAAGAGGGCGGCTCTTCGGATACGGTCATTCCCGGAGGTTGACCGGCGGCTCTGCCGAATCCGGTAATCCCGAGATGTTGGATTTGGGGGGAGGGCAGGCAGAAGTGGCGGCATACAGCGGTGGACAAAAGGGCAAGGGCTGCGGCAACGGCAAACGCGGAAAGAACGGCAAAGCGGACAAAGGCTCTCTGTTCCCGGCAGGGCTGCCCCTTTCCTTAGGCAAGCTTTCGCCTCAGCAGCTGGCGGTGATTACAGCATTGTTGTCCAATGCCTTGAAGGTGGATTCGGTGTTGGTGGACCGGAACAAGGACCTGCAGGTTGTCCTTACCGGAACGCTCCGGCGTAAAACCAAAACCGACAAGCTGCTGGAAGAGCTGGAGGAAATTAATATCGGCGATCTGCTCGACGCTATCTCCAACCGCTGATGCCGGTGGGAAGGCGCCGGGTTTTTCGGCGTTTAACCCGTCCTCCGGCTTCCCGGTTCACCTTTATATGACCATCCCGTTATTCGGGCTGACAATTTGTCCGGTCATAGAATCTTGGGTAGCGATAGCATAGATTAAATCCGCTATATCCTCCGGGACAGATATCCGTTGTAAAGGAAGATGTCCGCTTAACCGCTTCATTTTCTCCTCTTCTCCCTTCCACCAGCGTGTGGAAACCGCGGCAGGGGCAATACAGTTCACACGTATTTCCGGGGCAAGGGCATGGGCCAGTGATTTGGTCAGTCCGTGAACAGCTGCCTTGGATACGGCATAGGGCAGAGAAGAACCGGAGCCGGTAATGCCGGCAATGCTTCCCATATTCAAAATCGATCCCATGTTTTGCTGCTTCATCACAGGAGCAACCGCCCGCGCACAGTAAAACATCCCTTTCACATTCACATCCAGCAGATTCCGCCAGATATCATCCGTCACCGCCTCCAGATCGGACAGTTCAATTTGCTTGGTTATGCTTGCGTTGTTTATCAGGAAATGGATACCCCCGAAGTGGTCTACCGCCGTTTTTACCATTTTACGGACCTCATCGTCACGGGACACATCTGCCTGAAGCAGCAGAACCTCCGCACCGCTGCGCTTCAACTCTTTTTCCGTGAGAACCGCTTCCTGCTCCGAATGGTTATAATTCAGTACAATTTTGGCGCCTCTTTCCGCAAATTGTTTGCAGGCGGCCTTGCCAATTCCCGTCCCGCCTCCGGTTACAAGGACAACCTTATTTTTCATATCCATGATATAACCTTCCTTTTTCTAAAGTTTATGCCTTTATTATATCTTTTCCGAAGGTACTGTATAATAGTTAGGACTGATACCACCTATCTGTTTCAATGATGAAAGGAACCCCTATGGAAAGCTTGGAGTTGCGCATTTTTAGAGAAGTGGCTTATGCCCGATCCATATCCAAAGCGGCGGAAAAAATGGGATATGTCCAATCCAATGTAACCACTCATATCCGCAAGCTGGAGGAGGAGTTAAACACCGGGCTGTTCATCCGCCACAGCAAAGGAGTTTCACTTACCGCAGCGGGAGAACAATTATTGTCCTATGCGGATCAAGTGATCCGGTTATTGGATACTGCCAAGGGCCAATTGGTCAAAAAAACGCCAACCTTACATATCGGAGCCACTCAAACGCTTGCAGCGCACAGGCTGCCGGTGTGGCTGTCCACCTTTCAAAAACAATATCCGGAAGTGGGCCTATCCGTTACAACGGACCTGCAAGCCGACCTGCTGCAGTCCGTTGCAGACGGACATTTGGATTGCGCCTTCGTTAATACGGAGTTCAACCATCCGGGACTGGTGTCGGTGTTTTCGTTTCAAGAGGCACTTGTGTTTATTGCACCCAAGAATCTAAACAATGACGAAATTCCCCGTCAACCCATTGTGGCGGCCAAGCTTAACGGCTGTCCTTACCGCAAGCTGCTCGAAGCGTGGATAATCCGAACCACATCCCGCCAGCCTGCCGTTATTCAATATGATACTGTGGAGGGAATTATTAAAGCGGTATCCTTGGGCATGGGAATCTCCCTGTTGCCCCGGAATGTATTGCCGGAGGCGGAGGGGGAGAAGATTCAAACGTATCCCGCCGATGATATGGGCGCAGTGTATGTTCAACTCGTCTTGTCCAAGCACAGGTCCAACCCCGCTGTGGATGGCTTTCTTACCATGATTCAAGATTATTCGGGGTTATAAAAGTGAAAAAACAGCGTTCTCCGGATGGCCGGATGAACGCTGCCTGATGATGCGCCAAGCTTTGGCGTATTTTTTTTACGAAAATGCGTGGTTGTCAAACATTTTCATTCGGGGGCTCCCCCAAAAGTACCCGGAATTGCTTCGAAGCATCTCGTCACTTTTGGGGGACTGTTTTACTTTTCCACCGCGGTCAAGTGGTACAGCTTGCTCTTGAAGTCCCCGCCCAGATCGGGAACGGGCAGGCCGGCATACATCAGACGGTCGCCTCCGTACACCTCTCCGGTTTCCTTCAGCAGATAGTCCTTCTCGGGATCAAGCCCGGCCAGACGGACCCTTGCCCGCGGGGCATTGGGCTCCGCCAGCACCTGGAAGTAGCCGGCCAGGGCTTCGTTCTTGTCGGCGGACACAAACATCCATGCCGTCACATTGCCCTCGAAGGGGCTTTTCAGCCGGTACATATCCCCTTGCTGCACCAGGGTGCGGATTTCCTTATAGAAGGCCACCTGGGCCTTAACCGCTTCCTTTTCCTCATCGGTAAATGCCGTCAGATCCAGCTCATACCCGAAGTTGCCGGACATGGCTACGTCGCCCCGCATGGAGAGCGGAGTCGTCCGGTGCACCTGGTGATTGGGCACGGCGGAAACATGGGCGCCCATGGCACTGGCGGGATAGGCCAGGCTGGTGCCGTATTGGATTTTGAGCCGCTCCACGGCATCCGTGTTGTCGCTGGTCCAGGTTTGCGGCATGTAGTAGAGAATGCCCGGGTCGAACCGTCCGCCGCCGCCGGAGCAGCTTTCGAACAGCACCTTCGGGAAGCGGGTGGTGATGGCATCCATCACCTTGTACAACCCCAGCATGTAGCGGTGGGCGGTTTCGCCCTGGCGCTCGGCAGGCAGAAGGGCGGAGCCCACCTCCGACATATGGCGGTTCATGTCCCATTTCACATAGGAGATGGGGGCGGAGTCGAGAATGGCGGATACGGCCTCAATAATATATGCGCATACGTCCTCACGGCTCAGGTCCAGAATCAGCTGGCTCCGGGCTGTGCTTCTGCGACGGTCCGGCACATGCAGGCACCAGTCGGGATGGGCCTTATACAGCTCGCTGACCGGGGATACCATCTCCGGCTCGAACCACAGGCCGAACTGCAGGCCCAGGGCGTTGACGCGACGCGCCAGGTCGTCCAGACCCTGGGGCAGCTTGTTGGTGTCCACTACCCAGTCTCCCAGGGAGGTGGTATCGTCATCACGCTTGCCGAACCAGCCGTCATCCAGGACCATCAGCTCAATGCCCAGCTCCTTGGCTGTTTCGGCGATGGCCACAATCTTGTCGGCGTTGAAATCAAAGTAGGTGGCCTCCCAGTTGTTAACCAACACCGGGCGGGGCTCATCCCGGTAGAATCCCCGGACGAGACGGGTGCGGTACAGCCGGTGGTAGGTGCGGGACATGCCGCCCAGTCCTTCAGCGGAATACACCATCACGGCTTCGGGAGTCTGGAAGGCGGTGCCCGGCTCCAGGAGCCAGTTGAAGCCAAAAGGGTTGATGCCTATGGCCACGCGGGTATTCTGGATCTGGTCCACCTCGGCGTAAGCGGTGAAATTGCCGCTGTACACGAGGTTCAGTCCGTAGGCATCCCCATGCTCTTCACCGGTTCCGGGGGAAACCAGCGCCAGGAACGGGTTTTGCTGATGGCTGCTGGCTCCGCGTTTGCTGTTTACGCCTTGGTAGCCATATACCAGCGGCCGGCGGACAATATGGCGCTCCCGGCCCCAGGCTCCGGAGAGCTGGATCAGCTCCATATCCGCGCCGTGGAAGTCTACGCTGAGGGATAAGGCCCGCAGCAGCTTCAACGGGGCGGAGCCGGTATTGCGGAACCGGACAGAGCGGGTGATGGCATCCAGCTCTTCCAGAACGGTATACGTAAGCTCCGCCTGCAGTCCGGCAAGCTTGTCCTCCAGGACGATGACCAGCGTATCGGCTTCACTGTCGTTTTCTACATATACCGCAGGCAGCCCCTCCAAAGCGGGTTTGCCTTTTTGGATGGAGTGCGAGACATAGGTCAGCTCGGTAATTTTCGTGCCGTTCGCAAGCTCTGCCTGGTAAGCGGGCTCGCGGAAATCACCGGCGCCATACGCCGGGTACTCCTGGGGAATCGTATCCAGGGAAACCGTGCGGTTATCCGCCAAATTGGGGGAAAAGGCTACGTCCTTGAAGATGAGCAGATCGGACAATTGGGGGGAGCGGAGCTTTTTGCCCCAATAAAGATGGTTCAGGTAGCCGCCCTCCATCAGAGACATAACGTAGCTGGTGGTGCGGGCTTTAAGATGGAACAGCTTGCTCTCGCGGTCAAAAGTAATGGACACAGGGAGACCTCCTCAGGGCTTTCCGTCAGGAAAGCCGGCATCGTAAGCGTAAACTGGGCTTTCCGTCAGGAAAGCCGGCATCGTAAGCGTAAACTGGACTTTCCGTCAGGAAAGCCGGCATCGTAAGCGTAAGTAAGCATAAGACGGGGAGTGTATCATCACCTCCATTATAGCCGCCGCCGGCCCGCTTTCGAATGGAGCGAAGCAGGATTCATATGGACAAATGTAGTTTTCAGTAGAGTTTTGGATAAGCTTAACATGACAAAACTACACGTGGGCACCTGTTGGGAAAAGGATGGACGCAGACTGATTACACGTGTTATCATTGGGGTGGCATTGGACATGATACGCTCTAACGGAACTCAGAAGCTCTTATCGGCGCAAAATCGAGCAGCTGGGATTCTAACGGAACTGAGAGGCTCTTAGAGCAGATGGAACCGAGAAGAACACCGCCATCTGACGTTTAACGGCGTCTCAGTTCCGTTACGGCTGCCGGAGCTTCATTTTTCCCTTCTAAGGTCCGCTCAGTTCCGTTACGCCACTGAACGCGCAGCCAATTATTATCATCGAGTACAAAGGGAGATGATCTTTATGAAAAGGCCTACCAGCCAAGATGTGGCCAAGCTGGCCGGGGTCTCCCGGGCGGTTGTCTCCGCTGTGCTGAACCGGACGCCGGGCATCCGCGTCAGCCCGGATAAGCGCCAGGCCGTATTGGATGCCATCGCCCAGCTGGGATACCGGGTGGATGCCCAAGCCAGGGGAATGCGCACCGGCCGCAGCCGTACCATTGCCGCTTATGGCAATTTGGACAACCCGATGTTTTTGCAGGTGCTCCAGGGAGCACAGCAGAGCTGCATGCAAGCGGGTTACCAGCTGCTTTTGTACGGCAAAAACAGCCAGCCCCAGGAGCAGCAGGAGCTGCTGGCCCTCTATCAGGAACGCCGGATCGACGGGCTTCTGACCAAGGATACGACAGGTTTTGTAGACGAAGCCTTCGCGGGCATGGTACAGCAAGCAGGCCTGCCCTTCATCTCCGTTGAGGGGTACCCGGAAGAGGAGAATGTCCCGTCCGTCCTGATGGATTACGGCGAAAGCATCCGCATGGCTCTGGATTATATATGGCAGCGGACCGAAGTTTATCCGGTCTATATTGCGGCCTGCCACGGGAAGCCGGGTGAACCCCGTTGGGGGGACCGGCACCGCCTGGCGGCCTATGAGGCTTGGATGAGGGAGAGGGGGCAATCTCCCCGGATCTTCCGGCTGAGCCTGGATGAGCCGGAAGCGTTGACGGAGCAGCTGGCAGGCCTGGAAAGGCCGTCGGCGGTGCTGTGCAATTGGTTTGCGGCAAGCGCCTTGGTGTACCGGGCCGCCGCCGGGCTGGGTTTGGCTGTTGGCCGGGACCTGTATGTCATGTCCGCCGACAACACAGCCCAGGCTAACCGCTACATGGTGCCTAGTCTCAGCTCCATTGAGGTGCCCTATGCCCAGATGGGAGCGGCCGCCGCCGAACGGGTCATTCGTTTGGCCGAGGGCAGACAGCCTTCTGATGCACCGTCCAAAATCTGGCTCCCCCCGCGCCTTGCGCCGGGAGAAAGTGTGTAGACAGGACTTGTACGCAAGGACACCGCTTCAAACCGGAACAGCAGCAGGCCGTTTGTCCGGTTCAAGGACTCAACGAACTTAAGCGAAATCAAAGGAGGATGGAGCTATGTTTTGGACAGTGGAAAAGCTGGAGCAGCGCATCCGGTCGCTTGATCCCTTCAGATACAGGGATGCACGGGTGATCGGGGGGATGATATTGACCGAGGATCCCCAAGGGGAGATTGGAACCCGTCCACCAGAAGCAGTCACCGGAAAATATGCAGCTGGAGCCACTCCACCCGCTGAGGACCAAGGCCATATCGTCCAACAAGGGAGCTCCTGGAGCGGCCGGGACCGCTATTTGTGGCTGTCGGCGTCGGTAACGGTGCCCGCGGAATGGCAGGCCCGCAGGGTGCTGGGCCGCTTCGATTTCGGGCAGACGGGAGGCGGCAACAACAGCGGCTTTGAATCCCTCCTGTATGTCAACGGCGCCCCCTGGCAAGGGGTGGACAGCAACCATCAGGAGGTTTTTCTGACGGAGGCGGCGCCGGGTGAAACCCTCCGCCTGGATTTCCGCCTTTGGTCCGGGCTGGGCGGGTACCAGCCCAACGCCGTGCCGGAGCACCGCCTGAATCTGGCGGAGCTGTGCTGGCTGGATGAGGCGGCGGACGATCTGTATTTCACCGCCTGGTCGGTGCTGGAGACAGTGAAGCAGCTCCCCGAGGACAACCCGGACCACGCGTCGCTCCTGTCCCTGCTGGACGCAGCCTTCCTGCGTCTGGACTGGTCCCGTCCCGGCTCCGGGGCATTCTATGCTTCGGTGGCTGAGGCCAATACGGTGCTGGCCGAAGGGCTGGGCCGGATGAAACGGGAGCATCCGGTGGAGGTGCGCTGCATTGGCCACACCCATATTGATGTGGCTTGGCTGTGGCGGCTGGCGCATACCCGGGAGAAGGCGGCGCGTTCCTTTTCCACGGTGCTGCGGCTGATGGAGCAGTATCCGGAGTACCTGTTTTTGCAGACGCAGCCCCAACTCTACGAGTATATCAAGCAGGATTATCCCGACATCTATGCCCGCATTAAGGAACGGGTGGCAGAAGGACGCTGGGAGGCTGGCGGCGCCATGTGGCTGGAGGCAGACTGCAATCTGACCTCCGGGGAGTCGCTGGTGCGGCAGCTGCTGTACGGAACGCGGTTTTTCCGGGATGAATTCGGGGTGGAATGCAAATACCTGTGGCTGCCGGATGTGTTCGGCTACAGCTGGGCTTTGCCGCAGATCTTGAAGAAAAGCGGCATCGAGATGTTCATGACCACCAAAATCAGCTGGAACCAATACAACCGGATGCCCCACGATACGTTCTTGTGGAAGGGGATGGATGGCACAGAGATTCCCGCTCATTTTATTACCACCCCTGACCCGGGTCATCAGGAGGGTTCCTTTTTCTACACCTACAACGGTTTAATCACGCCAAATACGGTGCAGGGCATCTGGAAGGCTTACCGGAACAAGGAGTTAAACCGCAAGCTGCTGCTGGCTTACGGCTACGGCGACGGGGGAGGCGGGGTCAACCGGGAGATGCTGGAGGTGCGCCGCAGGCTGGAGGATATGCCTGGGCTGCCGAAGGTAACCACAGGCCGGGCGGATGAATACTTCCGCGAGCTGAAAGAAACCCTGGACACCTCACCCGCCTATGTCCACACCTGGGACGGGGAGCTGTATTTGGAGCTCCATCGGGGCACCTACACCAGCCAGGCGTACAACAAACGGATGAACCGCAAGCTGGAGCTGGACTACCGGGAAACAGAGTGGCTGGGGGCGGTTTCCAGAGCAGTGACCGGCGGCTGGTCGGGGTTCCAGCAGCCGGATCTTGCCGAGGGGTGGCGGATCATTCTCCGCAACCAGTTCCACGATATTATCCCCGGCTCCTCCATACGGGAGGTGTATGAGGACAGCCGCGTTGAATATGCGGAGGCGGAGGCATTGGGGCAGGCGGTAAAACAAGCTGCGCTGGAGTCCCTGGCCGAGCCTGCTCCCGGCAACGCTACAGTCGGGCAGGGGATTTATACCGTCCTCAACAGCGCTTCTTTTCCGAGGCAGGAGGTGGTAAGGCTTCCGTTGTCATCAACCGGTGAGGATACCCCCGTTTTTGTAGACGGCGGCGGCCGGGTGCTTCCGGTGCAGCGGGAAGGAGCAGTGCTTGCCGTATTAGCCGGCCCAGTTCCATCTATGGGGGCGGTGAAGCTGATGCTTGCGGACAATAAGGTAGAACAGAGTGAACTGCAGCAGCCTTTTACCTATGGGGAAGGAAGCTTGGAGACGCCTTTTTATCTGTTGGAATGGAACGCTTCAGGGCAGCTGACCCGCGTCTATGACCGTGAGGCGAAGCGTGAGGTGCTGGCAGCGGGAGCGGTGGGCAATCAGCTCCAGGTGTTTGAGGACCGGCCCAAGGGCAGGCATGAGGCATGGGATATCGACATTTTTTATACGGAAAAAATGACTCCTGTCACCCATCTGGAGACTGTGGAGCTTACCGCCTGCGGTTCGCTGTATGCCTCCGTCCGTTTTGTGTACCGTTATCTGGATTCACGGATCGAGCAGACCCTGGTGGCTTATAGCCATTCCCGTCGGCTGGATTTCCAGACCCATGTGGATTGGCATGAGTCCCGGCAGCTTTTGAAGGTTGCGTTTGCTGTGGACATCCGCGCTACTGAGGCCACCTTCGACATCCAATTCGGCAATGTGAAGCGGCCGACCCACTGGAACACAAGCTGGGATTGGGCGCGCTTCGAAACGGTAGGCCACCAATGGGCGGACCTGTCGGAGCGGGATTATGGGGTCAGCCTTTTGAACGACTGCAAGTACGGTTACGCCATTAAGGACAACATCATGCAGCTGACGCTGATCAAATCCGCTATGGTACCGGACGAAACCGCCGATCAGGGAGAGCATGTGTTCACCTATGCGTTGTATCCCCATATGGGCGATTGGTATGAGGGAGGCACCGTTCAAGAGGCGTGGTCGTTGAACAGCCCAATGGTCTGCGCTCCCGGACCGCTTCAGGTGCCGGAGGGTTCCCTGTTCCGCACGGATGCGTCCCACGTGTTCATTGATGCGGTGAAAAAAGCGGAGGACTCCGGCGATATGGTGGTGCGTCTGCATGAATTCGGCGGCAAACGGGGTCCCGTACGGCTGGCCGGAGACTGGGGCGTGCTCTCGTACCAGGAATGCGATCTGCTGGAGCGCCCGTTGGGCGAGCCGATGGAAGGCCCCGAGCTGCAGCTGTCCATAAAGCCGTATGAAATCCGGACCTTCCTGGTCCGGCTCCGGGACTAACAAGGGGCGCCAAGCGGGCTGGGAAGGCTGCCACGATGCCCTCTGGCCTCCTTGTCGGGTACTATCCCCATAGCTCAGGAACGGTTGGGTGGCTGCTACTCCGGCTGTCGTGTTGGATACTATCCCACAAGCTCAGGAACAGTTGGAATACCTGAGCCAATGGGATAATGGGCGGAAAGAGGCTGGAGTAAGGTGCCGGAGCCAGGAGGATTACGGATGAAAGTGGCTGGAGAGAGTGAACCTGAGCGAAGGGGATAGTGGACGGAAAGAGTGTGCATGGGAAGATACGGTGGGGGGCGTTTGCGAGGGTTGACACCCTCCCGCGACTATGCTAAAGTTATGAGAAAATTCTCATAACAATACACGCTATGATCGGAATCAGTACGGGACATTCACACCCTCAGAGAGCCGCGGCAAGGTGCAACGCGGCGGGTGAAGAACCGGAAGACTCATCTGGGAGCGGCGGTATGGAACGTTTCAGCAGGCGATTCTCGCTTGGGAAACCAGTATATACCGACGGTTCATCCCCGTAACGGGATGGCGGGATTATGGTCAAGGCCATGATGCCGCACAAAGCGGATTTGCCGGTGCTTCATGAACCCATGAAAAGCGCCTCAGGGCAAATCAAGAAGAGTGGTACCGCGACGGTTACAAGCCTGTCGTCTCTTCCCTACACGGGGAGGGGCGGCAGGCTTTTTGGTGTTCCGCCGCTCCTCCTGCATACAAGATAAACATGAAGACCGGGAGCGGGAGCCCCCGACGCCTAACAGAGAGCCGCGGAAATGGTGCAACGCGGCGGCGTCCGGCTCCTTCCTCGCCCGTGAATGGCCGCATGGAACGTGACCAGCTCTCTCCCCAGAGGGCAAACCCACAAATACATGCGGACGGCCTAGCCCCCGTTACCGGGCGCGCAGCGGAGCCCCCGCTGCGGCTAAGCGGGTCCGGATCAACGCCGGACCAACAAGAGTGGTACCGCGACAGGACATGATGGCCTGCCGTCTCTTTCAGACATGAAGGAGACCGGCAGGCCTTTTGGCGTTGCGGCAGAGACAACTAACCAACCCACCCAAGGAGGATGACCAAACTATGGAAAACCGCAGAATCCGCATTTTTGACACAACCTTACGGGACGGCGAGCAATCGCCGGGTGCAAGCCTTTATCCGGAGGAGAAGATTGTTCTGGCCCGCCAGTTGGAGAGGCTGGGCATCGATACCATCGAGCCGGGTTTCCCCGCCAGCAGCCCGGGGGATTTCCGGGCCGTCCAGGAGATTTCCAGGATGCTGCAGCGAACCGAAATATGCGGCTTCGGCCGGGCCGTGAAAAGCGACATTGACGCCGCCGTGAGCGCTACCCGTGATGCCAACCGGCGCAGGCTGCATCTGTTTCTCTCCTCGTCTCAGATCCATATGGATTTTCAGCTGAAAAAAAGCCGGGAGCAGGTCCTGCAGATCGCCCGTGACATGGTGGCGTATGCCAAGCAGTTTGTGGATACCATCGAATTTTCCCCTATGGATGCCACCCGCTCCGGGGATGAATTCTTGTATGAGATGCTGGAAACGGTGATTGCCGAAGGCGCCACCATCCTCAATATTCCCGACACGGTGGGGTATGCCCTGCCGGAGGAATACGGGAACCTGTTCCGTAGGGTGCGGGCCAATGTCCGGGGCGGCGACAGGGTGGAATACAGCGCCCATTGCCATAACGATCTGGGTCTTGCCGTGGCCAACAGTCTGGCGGCCATTGCCGGCGGAGCCACCCATGTGGAGGTGACCATTAACGGCATTGGCGAACGTGCGGGCAACTGCTCCCTGGAGGAGCTGGCTATGGCTATCGCCACCCGGGGCCAGGACAGCGGGCTCTCGACCGGCATCGATGCCTCGCAAATCTATGAAACCTCCCGGATGGTCAGCCGGATTATGAATCTGCCCATTGCGTATAACAAGCCCATCGTCGGGCGCAACGCCTTCCAGCATGAAGCGGGCATCCACCAGGACGGCCTGCTGAAGAACCGGAGCACCTACGAGATTATGGACCCGGAAAGAATGGGCATCCCCCGGGATATGATTGTGTTGGGCAAACATTCCGGGCGCCACGCCCTGAAGCACCGCCTGGAGCGGTACGGTGTGACCCTGGGTGAAGCGGAGCTGGCGCGTTTTACCGAGCAGTTCAAGGAAGAGGCTGACGCCTGCAAGGTGATTTCCGACGCACACCTGCTGCGGATTCTCGACAAAACTCCGGGAGGCGGCGCAGGACCGTATTCCATGACAGATTTTCAGGTGGTCTCCAACCACCGCAAGGCTAAGGTGGCCTCCGTTACTCTGCGGAACAACCGCACCGGTACGGAAAACACCTATGCCGCTGCAGGAGACGGTCCTGTAGAGGCGATTGTAGCCTGCATGAAGCAGGCGGTGGACTTCCCGCTGGAGCTGACGGACATGGAGATCCATTCCCTCTCCGCTTCGGAAACCGCCCAAGGAGAAGCGCAGATTACTGTCCGGACGGAGGATGAACGGACCTTCCGGGGCGGCGGCATCCATAACGATATTCTGGCGGCGGTGGCAGAGGGATTCCTGTCGGCGCTGAACCAAGCGGTGTCGGCCAGAGAGGAGAAATTGTCAGAAAACATTTGTTGACAATGATAATCATTATCAATTAACATGGAGGAAACCATTCCACGTGAAAAGGAAAGATGCTAGATGCTTACCAATCACTCGCTCCTCCATGAGCAAAACCAGCACGGACTGCTGCTGACCTCCGTTGCCGCAGCCGAAGACGGCAGGCTGTACGCTTCCGCGGTGAATGAAGGCATCTTCCGCATCGACAATACCGCTGCCTGGACCCGCCTTCCCTATGAGCTTCCGGCTGGTGTTACGGTCAACCGGCTGGAGGCGGAGGAGGGCCAGATCTTCGCCTGCACGGAGCAAGGGCTGTTCCAGCTGCGGGAAGACGGATGGCGGGCGACCAAAATTACGGTGCCCTGCTACAGGCTGAGAAGTAAGGGCGGCGTCCTCTATGTGGCGGCGGGTAACGGACTATGGTACCGGTTCAACGATAATTGGGTACGGACCAGCTACTCCGAAGAGGCGGTATATGATTTGTTTATGACGCCGCAGATGATTTTTATGGCGCGTTCGGCTGGAATCTCCCTGTTTGACCGCTACACCCAATCCTCAGAGGAGTTCAACTTGAACAGCTCCGTGTCCAGCCTTTGTGTGCTCCACGGGTATTTGTTGGGAGCCGAAGGCTTGGGCAATCTGATTGACGGGGATAAGCGGGGCCGCTTCAATACGCACCACTATAAGGGGATCCGGATTTTTTCGCTGGAATCCTGTGAGGGCCGGATTTATGCCTGCACCAGCCGGGGCCTGTACCAGGTGCTGTATTGGAAGGACCGCTTCCACCTGTGTTCGGCGGTCACCGGTTTCCCTGTGACGGATGTAGCCTTCGACAAGGATAATTTGTATTTGTCCACTTATTTTGAAGGGCTGCGGATTCTGCCGAGGCGGCGGAGCCATGTTTCCGGTGAAGCCTGAAGCTATTCCCTAAAAGTGACGTCTACCAAACCCGGGCCCGCCCGGGTTTTTGGCATGTTGGCAGGTTCCCGCGGGAAAGCTGCCAACATTTATGAAAGGGCTATTTCGCACTCGTACAGGTTTAGTGTACAATTGAGGGGACGAACGCGCATGACGAGGAAGGAGAATGGATTGAATGACCGTCAAAATTATAACCGACAGCGCTGCCGATCTTCCCAAGGAACTGGTGGCACAGCATGGCATAGAAATGCTCCCGCTTATGGTATACCTGGATAACCAGGAATTCCGGGACGGCGAAACCATGAATCCCCAGGAGATGTTCCAGGGTATGCGGGAGGGCAAGGTTTACAAAACGGCCCAGGTTCCACTTCAAATCTTCCGGGAAGTGTTCCAGCGTCATGCCGAAAACGGCGATATCTGCATCTATGTTGCATTTTCCTCAGCCTTGTCCGGCACCTACCAGTCCGCCGTCCTGGCGAAGAACGAAATTCTGGAGGATTACCCGGATGTGAAGCTTGAGGTTATCGATACCAAGTGCGCCTCCATGGGCTTCGGTCTGGTGGTGCTGAAGGCGGCGGAGCTTGCTGCCCAAGGCAAAAGCCAGGAGGAGATTGTCGAGGCGATCCGGTTCCACTCCCTTCATATGGAGCATATTTTCACAGTGGATAATCTGGAATATCTGTACCGGGGCGGCCGGGTCAGCAAAACCGCCGCTTTTATCGGCAGCCTTCTGAACATCAAGCCGGTGCTGCACGTGGAGGACGGCAAGCTGATCCCCATCGAGAAGCTGCGGGGCCGGCGCAAGGTGCTTGACCGGATGGTGGCCATTATGGAGGAGCGGGGGATCAGCCAGGACCAGCAGGTCATCGGCATCTCCCACGGAGACGATATCGAGACGGCCCACAATCTGCGGGACATGATCCGCGAACGCTTCGGCTCCAAGGATTTCATCATATCCCAGATTGGCGGTGCGGTAGGCGCCCACTCCGGACCGGGGACGATCGCACTCTTTTTCCTGAACAAGCTGAATCCCGTCCGCTGATCCTTTCACAGCTTCTCCTACCGAAGAACCTTATGCGCCCTGCAGTCGGGGCGGTAAGGTTTTTCGTTTTTTGGAGCTGCGGATGAAATTTCCAAGGGATAGCCATACTACAAATATTGCGGGGGAAATATAAACATTTTGTTAAACTTGGCTGAAAGTTTACGATGAAAGTTGTCGCTTTGTTTACAAAATCTTAATACAAGAAGAGTAAATTGTGATATGATGGCAAATGGAGCACATGACAGCTCTTGTTAGACTCAAGGAAACGTTCAGGGGGATTTTTCGTGACATTCATCATTATTATTGTTGCTTTGGCCTTGTTGTTCGACTTCATCAATGGTTTTCATGATACGGCCAATGCTATCGCTACTGCTGTGTCCACCAAAGCCCTTTCACCGAGAGTTGCCATCTTGATGGCCGCTGTGCTGAACTTTGTCGGAGCCATTCTGTTTGACGGCGTCGCCAAAAACGTAGGCGGCAGCATCGCCGACCCGTTCCACGTCAGCAACGGCATGGAGATTATTACCGCCACGCTGATCTCGGCCATCCTGTGGAATCTGCTCACCTGGTACTTCGGCATTCCGTCGTCGTCCTCCCATACGCTAATCGGTTCTTTGGCCGGTGCGGTTATTGCCGGTGCGGGCATGGACGCTCTTCACTGGGGCGGCTTCCAAAAGATTGTGCTGGGTCTGATCCTTTCTCCCTTCCTGGCATTCGGCTTGGGCTTTCTGATGCTGGTTCTGATCCGCCAGATCGTGAAGGTGCTGGGCAACCGCAGCCCGGGCAAGGTGAACCGGAACTTCCGGCTGCTGCAAATTGTGTCTGCGGGTCTGCAATCCTTCTCCCACGGGGCCAATGATGCCCAGAAGGCAATGGGGATTATCGTATTTGCCCTGGTAGCGGGAAACTTCCACTCGGATATGTCCGTTCCGATATGGGTCAAGCTGGCTGCCGCCACCTCCATGGCGCTGGGTACGTCCATCGGCGGCTGGAAGATCATCGAAACCGTCAGCCGCAAGATCATCAAGATCGAACCGATGAACGGCTTCGCATCGGACCTGACCTCCACGGTCATCCTCCAATCGGGTACTGTCTTGGGTCTGCCTTTGTCCACTACCCATGTTATTACCTCGTCCATTATCGGTACCGGCTCGGCCATCCGCTACAAGTCCATTAACTGGGGTGTAGTCGGCAAGATGGTCATGACGTGGATTATTACGATTCCGATTTCCATTGCCCTCGCCTATGTGATCTACCAGCTAATCTTTGGTTGGCTTTAAGACGGGCGGGTTAAAATCCAAAAAAACGTTATTTGTGCGGCCGGGAATCCGGCCGTTTTTGCTTTTTTTGCGGAAGACTCCCTCTAAATGGAATTAACAGGAAAAATGCCGCTGGTCAGAGCGGTGTGTTTTGGGGTATTATTTCTTATAACCTATTTTTTACATAGTGAAATGAGGTGCGGAAGTTGAAATTGGCCAAAAGCTTGTTGACTTTGGTCCTTCTTGGAGCGCTGGCCGCCGGCTGCGGAAGCAAGGCGGGGAATGAGGATTCGCGGGGGGCAAATACCGAGTTGGAAACCATCCAGAACGGCGTTGTCCTTTATTATGACAGCTCCGCCCAATCGCAAAGCCTGGTTGGCGCGTTGACGGAGCTGTCCAAGTCAGAAAAGTTCGATCTGGTGACCATCGATGTGGCGAAGGACAAAAGCAAGCTGGACAAGTACGAAAAGGACAACCAGAAGCTGATTGCCGGTTATAAGGAAGTGCGGAGCCTGGAAGCGGGGCTGTCCAAGCTGAAGCTGGCCGGCAATGCCAACAGTAAGGACCAGCTTAACAATGTAATGCTGAATTACCGTAAGGCGCTGAATCTGGTGAAAAACGGCAAGCTGAATGCCGACCAGGAGAAGGAGCTGGACGGGCTGGTGAAGGATATGGCCGGCAAGCAGGAGCTGTCTGAGGCCGATCTGAAGAAGCTGCTGGAGCTTCAGAAGGACGCCCGCCTGAAGGTGCCGGTGTACAGCGCCCTGGACGGGGACGCGGCGCCGGAGAAGCTGCCTGTGATGAAAGTCATTTATGAAGGCAACCACCGCACCTCCTTCTATTTCGGCCAAAAGCCGATTCCGGCGGAAACGCTGGCTAATGCTGAGAACCTCCGCTTTTATCTAAAGGAAAAAGCCTGGATCAGCAACTTCCAGGTTTCCAGCGACGGTCCCGCCATCGAGAAAAAGCTGGAGAACAAGGAGACCTTTATACTTCTGGTCTGGGGCAACAGCTGCCCCCACTGCCACAAGGTGATGCCGGTTCTGGATAAGCTGACCAGCCAGACCGGGGTCAAGGTGGAGCGGATCGACACCTTCAATGAAAGCAACAACAAGGCCTATGCCAAGATGGCGGCCTCCGGCAAATACGGGCTCACCCAAATCAAGTGGGTGCCGACCCTTGTATTTATCAAGGACGGCCAGCAGCAGTCGACCATCGGCGTTTACGATTGGGCGGTGGAGAATGCCACGGCCGATATGGGCTATGATATTGACGACTCCAAGATCAAGGCCTTTATGGAAAAGGCTAAGTAAATCAGTTAAGCCACGGCACCGCCGCGGCCCTGCAAGAGGCTGTCCCTTCTCCACGTCAGGAGGAGGGGCGGCTTTTTTTGGTGGTAGTGCGAGGAGGCGGGGGAGCGGGTGATAACGGACACCACGGCTAACGGACACCGCAGCTAACGGACACCACGGCCCTTATTTGCCGCTTTTTCGGTTGTTTTTGGATCTAACGGAAGTGAGCGCCGCTATTTGCTCCAAAACAGGCTTGATCGGGTATCTTGGGCGGAAATAGCGTCTCTGGTTGCCGTTAGATTTTTGCAGGCCCTCTTTTGAGGCAAATAAGGGCTTTTACCGCCGTTAGCCTTCCAGCATCGTTACCCGCCAGGGGAAAAGCTCCTCCATTCCTGCGTGGAGCAACAAAAAACCGGCCCTTAGCAGGCCGGAGTTTTCACTTTATGTACGTTTTCTTTTGAAGATGCAAACGACCTCTCGGGAGGCCCCTTGCCCCATGCTGGTGTCGAAGGTGTTGGCCAGCTCCCAGCCCAGACCGCCCAGGGCGTTGAGCTCCTCCTCGAGCTCGTGTAGGTCGACCTTGCCGCCGAAGAAGCCTTTTGTTTCCACCTTGAGGGTTTTGTACTCCCAGGTTTCCATACTGATCATCTCCTTGGAATGTTCTTGCCGATATGCCTTTATACGGCTTAGCTCCGCAGCGGTTTCACCGGAAGAAGGGCTTGGGGCAGGCTGTTCAGGACCAGTGTTTTCCAGAGAGGATGTGCCCGGCTTGCCAAAGCCTGCTATAATGAGACTATTGATTTTATGGTGTGTGGAAGGGATGGTAGGCTGCCAATGGGAAAATTGACGGTTCAAATTGAGGAAGCGGGTTATGAGGGCAGAAGCCGCGTCATTTCGGATATTGCATTTACGGTGGGGGAAGGGGAACTGGTGGGGCTGATTGGTCCCAACGGCGCAGGCAAAAGCACCACCATCAAGGCGGTGCTGGGGTTACTCAAGGATGTGAAGGGGAAGGTGGAGTTTCCCGGCGGATCACCTAACTACGCGTACATTCCCGAGCATCCTGTGCTGTACGATGAGCTTACCCTGTGGGAGCATCTGCGGCTGGCGGCCTCGGCATTCGGTCTGGATGACGCCACCTTCGAGGCGAGGGCCACGGAGCTTCTGGAGCGCTTCCGCTTAACGGGGGCGAAGCATGATCTGCCAACGGGCTTTTCCAAAGGGATGCAGCAGAAGCTGATGCTTATCATCGGCTTCATCCATGAGCCGGAGCTGTATATTGTGGACGAGCCCTTCATCGGGCTGGACCCGCGGGCCATTAAGGAGTTTCTCGACATGCTGGATTCGGAGCGCAAACGCGGAGCGGGCGTCTTGATGTCCACCCACGTGCTGGATACGGCGGAGCGGATTTGCAGCTCTTTTCTGCTGGTGAATGAAGGCAAGCTGATCGCTTCGGGCCAAATGGGGGATATCCGCGCCAAATGCGGCCTTCCCGGGGCATCCCTGTTCGATTGCTTTCATGCGCTTACTTAGGATGGGCATACGCACCCTAAGCTTTGCCGCAAGGCAAGGCCGTTCCCGTAAGCAACTTCGAATAGGAGGCTTCCCAAGATGAGTAACATGCTCACTCCCCAAAAAGTAGCCTGGCAGCGGATCCGGAGCAATGCAGGGTTCCAATACCGGGCATGGAAAATGGCCATAGACTGGGTCATCGCCCTTTATATTGTGCTGCCTGCAGCCGCCGTGCTGATTTATCAATATATCTCCTGGTGGAAGGGGACGCCCGTTTGGCTGGAAATGGTACCCTATACCGTGTTCCGTGCTTATTTGTTCGTGGCGGCCATTACCGGTACCATCCGGTATTATGTGGAGGAGGCAGACCAGCTGTTCCTGGTCCAGCGGACCTCCTGGTTCCGGAAGCTGATGCGGACGGGGACGGCCTTTTCCTTAATCTCAACTGCCTTGGTGCTGGCAGGGATGGGAGTGCTTCTGTATCCCCTATTGCGCAACGGCTACGGGGTGAACCCGCTGGAGGCGGTGTTCCTGTTTCTTTTGACGTATCTGGTTAAAATCTACCTGATGCTGGGCAAGCAGCACCTGGAACTGGCCGCATCCGGCTGGAGAAGTGTGGTGATCCGGATTATCGCCACTCCGGTGCTGGCTGCCGTGTTTGGCTTCCTGACCCACTGGACGTCGGTGAGCCATCTTTATGCGGCGCTGATTGTGCTGTGCCTGGCGGCGCCACTTTTCTGGCTGGTTCCCGCCCGGATCCGGGCCAGGGGGACCTTTTATAAGGATGCCCAGCGGGAGCGGGAGGAGCGGATGAAGCTGGCGGGGATGCTCATGAGCGCAGCCGGATACCGTGTTCCGCGGAAAACAAGGTCCAAGAAGAAGCGGGCCTTCCTGTTTCCGGCCTCCCGCAAGCTGTTTAAGGAGCGCACCCAGGAGAATGTGCTGGCGGAGTCCCTTATCAAGGGGATTTTGCGCAACGGCTCCAAGCTTAAATTGGCGGGAATGCTGCTGCTGGCGGCTACAACGGCAGTGGCTGTCTGCCCCAACAGCACGATCCGTCTGATTGTGGCAGTGGCCACAGGAGCGCTATTCGCCTGGATGTCCAAATCCTTTGCCCGGGAAGCCGCTACGGAGGAGTATGTACGGCTTTTCCCGTGGAAGGATACGGTGCGTATGGAGGCCTTCGTCAAAGCGGGCGGCAGCCTCACCGCACCGGCCTGTGCCTGGCTGGGATTATTGTGCGGACTGCTGAACGGGGACCTGCTGCAAGCGGTGGTGATGCTACCGCTGGGTTATGTCTTCGGCCGGATGGCCTCGCGGATGTTCGGCATGAACGGGCTGTAGGACAGGGCTGATTGGGCGTGGAAAGGGAAGGCATTGGGCCCAGCGCTGGCTGTAGGACCAGGATCAGGCTGTAAGGGGCTGTTTATGGTGGTCCCCTTGGTGTTATGCAAGAAAAAGGCAACCTGCGGGCAAGCTAGCTAGGTGACCAAAACGTGCATATGGCCAAGAAAGGGGACCTTTACGATGCTGGCTCCCATTTATTTTCAGTTTGCGGACAAAAAAGCGGCTCTGCTGGCGCTGGACACCCTGCAGGAGCTGGGGTTTACCGGTCAAATGCTGGAGCATCGCCACCCCGAGCACAAGCCGGTGCTCCAGCTGACGATCCGTCAGGGGGATCTTGTGGCGGCACTGGAGATTGCTCAAGCCCATGGCGGGGCTTTGCTGGAAACAGAGGCGCAGCCGGAGCAGGAGGTATACACCAATGCCTATGGCTTGGCAGGTGTTCCGATTCCGGCGCATACGGTAACAGAGGATTTGCCGGAGGCGTATCTGGCAGGGGAGGAAGCCGCGGAGCTGCCCCGGTACAAGCGGCACGCTGATACCAGAGAGGAAGCGGAGGCCATGGTGGCAAGGAATGCCGCCCAGCAGTTCCGGGACCCGGGTCCGGGTTTGTTTGATCCGTCGGATGATGACCTGGACCAGTTCGACGCAGGCATTCATTTGTAGTGTGGGAAAAGCCTCCGGCCGGAGTTAATGGCCGGGGGCTTTTTCAGTGGGGTGGCCGCGAGGGGCAGGGAAGGAATAGGGGAAGCGGGGATTCCACTATTCCGGTCTCGCGGTGGAGTGAAAGCGTGATAGCGGAAGGGAAGAGTCCGCTATCACGCTTTTTTGGGGTGGAAATGCGGCCCGGTGCCGCAGATAGAGGAAGCGGGGCTTCCGCTATTGGGGGCCCGCGGGGCCAAAATGTTGGAATAGCGGAAGGATGGCTTCCGCTAAGGGGGTTGCCCCGGGCGACTAGCGGAAAAGGAGCGGCGCGGTCGCCCATCAAAGGGTTGCGGTGCGGAAATAGCGGAAGCCATCTTCCGCTATTTCCCTTCTGCCCGCGCAAACAAGGGGATAACGGAAGCCATCTTCCGTTATCCCCCTTCAAGGGCCGAGCAACCCGGCCTATTTTCACTGTTAGCGGAAAAATGCTTCCGCTATTCCGACCGGCGTATCAACTTAGCAGCTATTAGCGGAAAAATGCTTCCGCTAATCCACCAATGTGCCGGCCCGGCAACATGTAGCGGAAGTTTGCTTCCGGCACAGCAGCCCTAAGAGGCCGCATTCCCTCCACACCAAAACGGGCTGGCCTGAGGTTCTCCCTCCGCCAGCCCGCTTCCAAGAGGCCACTTACCCGGCCCCGCTTCACCTTACTTTTTCAAACAAAGAGCCAAAAGATCGTCTACATGCGCGGTGGCCAAACATTCCACTGTGTCGGCAGCGCCGTAGTAGATTTTGACCTCGCCGCTGTCCTCGAGGATCATGCCGCCAGGGAAAATCACATTGGTGCGGAAGCCTTCGTCCTTCTCGTAGACAGCCTCCGGCGCCAGCAGGGGCTCCTGGCTCATGCCGATAACCTTGTACGGGTTCTCCAGGTCGAGGAGCATAATTCCGGTGGTGTAGCGCTTCTTCCAGGTATCCTCCCAGCCGTTTTTGCCCCGGGAAGGATCGCGGTCCACAGCGTGGAACATGGTCAGCCAGCCTTTGTCCGTTTTGATGGGAGGCGCCGCCGGGCCCAGCTTGTCGTTGGCGAAGGGAACCTGCTCCACGGCCAGCAGCAGCTCAGTATTGCCCCAGTATTTCAGGTCCGGGGAATCGGAAATCCACATGTCGAAGCGGTCCTGGCCGCCCCGGCTGTATACCGGGAAAGGACGCTCCAGGCGCACATAACGCCCGCCGATTTTTTCGGGGAACAGCACCATGTTGCGGTTGTCGGGGGCTGTCATGGACAGAACCTCGAAGTGCTCGAAGTCGTCGGTGACGGCAATGCCGCCGCGGACGCCGTGTTTGGTATCCACCGCAAAGCACATGTACACGCGGCCGTCGATCACCGTCAGCCGGGGATCGTAGGTGCGCACGATTTCTTTATCATTCAAACCGAAGCAGGGACCGGGCTGCACATCCCACTTGACGCCGTCGTCGCTGTAGGCCAGACCCAGATTGGTGGTACCGGCCGGCAGCAGAGTCTTGTTAACGGGATCGCCGTAATCATTGCGGAACACCATGACATATTTGCCTTGGAACTTGGTGACGCCGGCATTAAATACCAAAGCCGGGGAATAAGGCACATCCGCCGGAGTGAGAATGGGGTTGGCAGGATGACGGACAATAACGCTGCTGGATTTCAGATCGCCGATGATGGGCAGAGACATATGCGGTAAACCTCCTGGGCAGATAGGATAGTAGAAAAAATGAAAGTCTTGTGCGATGTGCGAACCGTCCGGATCGGACTATTGGCCCCAATGCATCTTGTTACTTATGAGGGGTTAATTTTTGGTTACGCCTTCATTATAAAGGCCCCGGCCCGCTGTCCCCGGGCCGGATTTTCATTTTTTTATCCCGGAATTTAAGGTGGAGCCGAAAAACTCAGCCTTTTACGGACCCCGCCGTCATTTGCATAAAGGACTTGTTGGCCAGCATGTAGACCAACAGCAGCGGCAGGATGGACAAACACGCGCCCGCCATCATGTAGTGGGTTTGGGAAGCGGCCGAAGCGCCGTAGCGCAGATTGGCCAGGCCCACGGTCAGGGTTTGCAGCTTGGGGCTGCTCATGGTGAAGACCAGCGGCAGAAGATACTCGTTCCAGGCTCCGCGGAAGGTGAACAAAGCGGCAACACCCAATCCCGGACGCAAGAGCGGCAGGATAATCCGCCAGAAGGTGGAGGCCGGGGAGGAGCCGTCGATCAGGGCTGCCTCATCCAGATCCCGTGGAATTGCTCCCATGAAGCTCAGCAGGATGAAGAAAATATAGGCATGGGCGCTGATCAGAATGATAATGACGCCCCACAACGAGGTATGCAGATGCAGCTTAATCATCAGATTGTACTGGGGGCGCAGCACAACGGCGCCGATGGAGATGAACATCATAGCTGCTTGAATTCCCACATAAATGCTTTTGCCGGGGAATTTCATCCGGTCCACCACGTAAGCGGCCATGGCAGTGACGATCAGGGTGCCCACGGTGACGGTGGCGCTGATCCACAGGCTGTTCAGGGTGAACCGGGAAAAGTTGGCCTGCTGCCAGGCCTGGACATAGTTGGAGAACTGCCAGGAGGACGGGAAGAAGGAGACACCCGCCGTCAGCTCCGCATTGGTTTTGAAGGAGCCGAGAAAGGCCAGAAGAACGGGAATCACTGTTAAGAAGGCCATGCCCAGCAGGAAAAGCCAGAGGACGGTTTTGCTCAATACCCTGGCGGCGGAAAACCGCCGTTCGGGAGTGGTCCCAAGAGGTACGGATAGCTGTGTGCTCATGTCGGAATGCTCCTTTCTGCAGCTGCGGCGGCACCGCCGCAAAGCCGCTTACAACCGGTTCAAACGTTTGGAGGCCAGCTGGTAAATAAGGGTGATGCTGCCCACAATCAGAGCGGTGACAAAGCCTGCCGCGCTGCCGTAGCCCATCTGCTGCTCCACCAGGTTGCCTTGGCCCGCTATAGGGAAGAACAGCTTGTAAACATAGAGGAACATGACCTCTGTTTTGCCGATGGGGCCGCCCTCCGTAAAGACCATGATGCTTTCATAACCCTTAAGGGCATTAATAATGGCCAGCATAATAACCATTTGCAATACCGGACCCAGCATGGGCAAGGTTATATACCAAAACTGCTGGGGTTTGTTGGCCCCGTCCAAGGCGGCGCTTTCGTACACATCCTCGGGGATGTTCTGGAGTCCGGCGATAAACAGCAGCATGTAGTTGCCCACCGCACCCCAGACGGCCACCAGAATGGTGGTCAGCATGGCCAGATCGGCGCCCAGCCAGTCCACGCTCCGGTCCACGATATTCCATTTCATCAGGTACTGGTTCAGGATGCCGTTATACGAGTTGAAAATATTGAAGAACACAACGGCGATAACCGCCGAGCTGATGACTGTTGGCATAAAGTATACGGCCCGCAGGAAGTGCCGCCCTCTGAGGCCCCGGTTAAGCAGAACTGCCAGCACCAAAGACAGGGGCAGGGTGATGATCAGCTTGCCGCCTGCATACACGAAGGTGTTGACGACAGAGTCCCAGAACTGGCCGTCCTGGAACAGCTGCCGGAAATTATCCAGACCCACGAAGCGCTCCTGGCCATACCCCTTGTAATCATAGAACATGTAGCGCATGGCCCAGGCGATGGGGTAGAGTCCCAGGGCCAGGGTCAGAAACAGACTCGGTAAAATAAAACTATAGGAAAAGACGGTTTTACGGATGGAATTCATGATGCTCCTCCTTTCAGGCGGTGAGGATCGGGTCCCGGGCACAAAAGAGGCGGGCGTGACAGCAGATTCCCTCTGTGCCTTCCCGCCTTTCGTTTCACCGCAGGGTCATTATTTGGCGTACTTGCCGCCAAGCTTCGCCGGATCGAAATCCGGAATGGTCTTCGCTTTGATTTCACCGGCTGCAACGGCTTTATCCAATGCGTCGTTATAGCGTTTGTTCAGGTCGTCGACGATCTTGTTCAGGTCGCCGCCCTCCAGCATGTACTTGAAGAAGGCGTCGTAATACTTGATGCCCTGCACATTCACAGTCGGGGAGATGGGCCATACGCCGTCGGACTTGTTGGGCAGGAAGCCTTCGATGCCGCCGATGTCAGGTGCTTTGGCCTTGGCAGCCACTTCGGGAACCATGGAGATGCCGAAGCCCTTCTCATGGTACGTTTGCAGAACCTCATTTTGGTACATGTAGCTCAGGAATTTCCAGGCTTCGTCCTTATGCTTGGAATCCTTGCTGATGGCCAGCCATTGACCGCCCAGGAAGCCGGAGGCACCCTTCACTTCACCGGTAACGGTGGGAGCGGGAGCCGCTGCCCAGCGGATTTTGGCCGGGAACTGATTCTTGTATACGCCGGGTTCGGAGGAGAAGGACATGTACATGCCGATTTTGCCTTCGGCGAATTGGGCGCGCAGCGGGTCGATGTCCAGGGATTCCACGCCGGGCAGCATGCTGCCGTCATCCTTCATTTGCTTGAAGGAGTTGATGATGTCCTTCCAGCCGTTAAAGTCGAAGCGGCCGGTTTTGAAGTCGTAGCCGAAGCCGCCGTAGCCGCTGAGCTCCGCGATCAGCCGGGCAGAGCGGCCCAGAGCGCTGTTGGGGCTCTTCAGGTTGAAGGCGATGCCGTAGGCGCCGCTGGCCTTGCCCACTGCGGTGATTTTCTTGGCGTCCTCCACCATTTCCTTCAGGGTGGTGGGCGGATTCTTGATGCCTGCTTTTTCGAACAGATCCACATTGTAGACCAGCCGCATGGTGGTGCCGTAGTTGGGCAGGCTGTACATTTTGCCGTCGAAGGAGTTCAGCTCGTCCATAGCCGGGAACTTGCTCTTCAGCTCAGGGGTGAGATAACCGTCCAAGGGAGCCATGTAGCCCTTCTTGTAATGCATCTGAATGGTGTTTTCCTTGGTGCGGAAAATATCCGGAGCCTGAGCCGAGGTAAAGGCCAAGTCCAGCGCCTGGTCGAAATCCTCGGAGCGCACTACCATTTCAACCTCGATATTGTCCTTGTTGGTGGTGTTGAATTTCTGGATGACTTCCTTGATATAATCCGTATCATGACGGTCGCCGGTCCAATACGTCAGCTTGACCTTCTCGCCGCTTGGAGCCTTGGTGGCTCCTGCTCCGGCGGAGGGTGCCGCGGATGCTCCGGTGCTCCCGCTGCCATTGTCGCTTCCGCCGCCGCATGCGGTAAGGCCTGCCGCCAGAACCACGCTCATCGCAGTGAATGCCGCTTTTTTCATCATGCTTGATGTGCCTCCCTTATATGATCGGTAATTTTCTCTCGTGCACCTTGATTATAGAAGAAGCGCCGTTCAAGCATAATGAGGCAAACTCCACATGAAGGGCAGGTTTCGCTACAGGTTGGCGTCGCGGAACTCCGATGGGGTTTGGCCGGTATATTTTTTGAACACCTCGCTGAAGTAACGGCGGTGCTCATATCCCAGCTCCCGGGCAATCTCCTGCACCTGATGGTCGGAGAGCAGCATGGCCTTGGCCTTTTCCATTTTCTCCTGGATGACAAAATGCTGGAAGGACATGCCCGACTCCTTCTTGAACAGATTGGAGAAGTAACCGGGGCTGAAATTAAACTGCCGGGCGCAATGCTCCAGGCTCAAATCCAGCTGCAGATGGGAGCGGATATAGGCCATCGCCTCCAGAATTATCCGCCGGGATTCCAGCCGCCGGCTGCCCTCCACCCGTTCGCAGCCCTCTCTGGTAAACTCCAGCAGGAGCTCCCGGAGGCGTTGGAAGGATACGGGGCCTGCGCTTTTGATAACGGCCAGCCGTGTTTCGAAGGTGGTGAGCTGATCCTGGGGGAATAGCTCCAGAAGCACCCGGTAGAGCTTGGAGGCCAGCTCGCAGCAGAGGGTCTCTACATATTCAGGTGCAAGAAGAACCCCCAGCTCCCCGGTCAGGCTGTCCAGCATCCCCTCCAGCAGCGGGATGCACTTGTCCTTGTTGCCGGAGCGCAGAGCGAAGAGAAGCTCCGGCTCCCGGGAGAAGAAGGCCTCCGGCACAGGCTCCCGCTCCAGGGTCAGCGCCCCGAAGCCAAGCGCCCCGTTGCCCCCTGTATAGAAATGATAGGACAAGGCCTTCAGCGCCTGGTTATAGGAGCGGGGCAGCTCGTCCACCCCCGCCGCGTAGAGGCCGGTCCCGATGGAAATGGTGAATTTGGTATAGGTGGCGATGTTCACGCAGCAGGCCTCCGCCACAGCAAGGGCTTCGGCATCGTCCCGGCAGTTAATGACCACCACGTAGCGGTTCATGGATTCCCGGAAGATGATGCCTTTGGTGAACCGGGCCACGGTCTCCTCCAGAATATTCTGCAGGGAGAAACGGACCAGCTCCATCTCCTGGACGGGCATGTCCCGGTACTTCTCCGACAAATGGTCAATTTCTGCAATCAGCACGGCGAAATCCCGCGGCACAAGCTCCAGCTGGAGGAACTCCCAACGGGCCGCCGCCCGGGGAATATCGGTGGAGTGATGCATCAATAAGTGAAAATACTCCTGCCGGAGGACTGGCAGGCTGTCCCGCATCTTCTGCTCCATCGCCTGCACATGGGCCTGCCCCTTCATTTCCTCCAGCCGGGCGTCCCGGGCCTTCAGTACAATGTCGGCAATCTCCTTGACGGAGAAGGGTTTCTTCACAAAGTCGAAGGCACCCAGCCGGATGGCTTGCTGGGCGTAGGCAAAATCCGTATAGGCGCTGAGGATGATGACCTTGCAGTGGGGCAAAGCCTCGAGAATCCGGCGGGTCATCTCCAACCCGTCCATACGGGGCATACGGATGTCGGACAGCACAATATCCGGCTTCTCCCGCAGCACCAGCTCCAGCCCTTCATCCCCGTCCAGAGCGCTGCCTGCCGTTTCGATGTCATGCTCCTCCCAGGGAATACGGGTCGTGATCATATCGGCCACACTTTTGATGTCGTCAATGACACACAGCTTCAGGCGTTTACCGCTCATCCTTATGCTCCTCCTCTACTATAGGCAGCCAAATCTCAACCGAAGTTCCTTCCCCTGGTTGGCTCGTCATGGCCATGCCGGCTTCATTGCCGAAGTACAGCTGCAGGCGGTGGGTGATATTGGGCAGGGCGTAGCCGTGGCGGGAACGGGGACGGTTCTCCACAGTAGAAGAGTCTGTGGCGTGCGCAGACGGTACACCCTCGCCGTTGTCCTCTACCGTAAGCCCCAGGATGCCATCCCCGGACTTGACGGTTACCCGGATTTTCCCGCCGCTCCGCCGGTTGCGGAAGCCGTGGAGAATGCTGTTCTCCACCAGAGGCTGCAGGATAATCTTCGGCACCAGGCATTGAAGCAGCCGCTCCTCCTCCACCTCCGTCTCATAGATAAACAGATTCTCGTAGCTGATCTGCTGGATGGCCACATACTGCTCCGCATGGCGCAGCTCGTCCTGGAGCGGGATCAGTTCCTTGCCCGCGTTCAGGCTCAGCTGGAACATCTCCGACAAGGCCAGAATCATGGCGCTGGCATCCTCATTTTCGCCAAGCACCGATTTGCAGTAGATAGTATTCAGCGTGTTATAGAAAAAATGGGGGTTCATCTGGGCGGTCAACGCCTTCATCTCGGACCTGCGCTTCTCGGTTTCGCCCTTCCTCACATCCTCAATCAGCCGGCTGATCTCATCCAGCATCCGGTTGAAGCGGGACCCCACCTGGGCCACCTCATCCTGAAATTTGCTTTCGAAGCGGACGGTCAGATCATTGTCCTCCACCCGGCGCATCAGCGTTTGCAGCTTGTACAGCGGCCGGAGAAGCACAGTGGTCAGCTTGTTGGCGAAAAGCAGCGACAGCAGCACAAAACCCAGCATGGTGAGATATGCGGTTTGTTTGATCTGGCTGACCTCCCGGAGAAGCTGGTCCTTGGACTGCACCCCCACCACCATCCAGCCCCGGTCGTGGTTAATATCCAGCCGTTTGTAATTCAGCATGTAGGTTTCATTTTTGCCCTCATAGAAAAAAGAACCCTGGTCCTCTTCGCCCATCAGCTTCGGGAAATCCGGAGGTGTGTCTCCCCAAACCGGAGAGAAGTCCGAACGGACCACCTGCTCCCCTTGGGGATTGACCACATAATACTCCCGGCCGTCCTTGGACAGATTCTGGGTGGACAGCCGGAGGAGCTCTCTTTCCTTAATATTGACGATGACATAGGTGTCGAAGGGAGGAAATTGGGGGTCCTCGCCTACCCCCTCTACCACCAGGGACAGCACCCGCTGCCGGCTGGAGAAAAAGGTATCCTCATGGCCCTGGACCCATACGCCGCGGCGGGTGGTTTTGATCTCCCGGTACATATCCGTGTTGTAGAAGGAGGTGGCGGGTTTGCGTACAAA